>MGZZ01000051.1:0-27716 GCA_001802795.1 Ignavibacteria bacterium GWC2_36_12
ACTTATGCGCGTCATTTTACGGTTGGATTCGAACAAATCCTTTCTGACGGCTTAAAACTTACTCTCGAGGGATATCATAAAAAATATTCCGATATACCCATCTCGGAAGAATTTATTCATTTTAATGATAAAACTCTCCGTTCGGAGAAATATTTAAATGCAGGTGAAAAATCCTCTTACGGTTTCGATTTATTAATTCAGCAAAAATTGGTCAAGGACATCTTCGGAACATTAGCGTATTCGAGGATGTGGAGTAAATTTAACGATCCGCGAATAGGCATGGAGGGGGAAAAATATTCATCGGAGTATGAATACCCGCATGTTCTTACTTTGATATGTGGAAAAAGATTTGCCGATCTCAGAAATAAACTGGATGATATGCCGTTCTATATAAAGTATCCCAGTTATATACTTCCATTCTCAAACGATATGGAAATAAGCATAAGGTGGCGTTACGCAAGCGGAAGAGTTTATACGCCTAAAATATTTGTAACAAATGAACAATACTATGAAAGCGGGATCAGATGGAGTAAAGGCAACTGGGTATCGGCTGATGAAATTAATTCTAAACGTTATCCAGATTATCATAGGTTCGATATAGCCTTTAACAGTCGTTATAATTTTGCTGACTGGAGTTTATCTATTTTTCTTTCTATAGAAAATATTTATAATAGAAAAAACGTAGCAAGATATAGATATAATTCCGATGGAACGAGAGAAGATGTTTATCAATTTTCTCTTTTCCCGGTTGCAGGTATGGAGATTCAGTTCTAAGCAAAAATGATTGGAATGTAAAATACTTTAAAATAAAAAATGCTAAATCTTTTTTTGCAATTTAGCATTTATAATTTAACACTCAACATTACTTTGTACGCCCGGAAGGATTCGAACCCTCAACCTTTTGATCCGTAGTCATCGGGAATCGCTAATTTTTCGCTAAAAACAAAGAGTTTGTTTGGAACTCCATACACAGTCCATACAATTTATCCCGCTTTGCGGGAATGGAAGGAGTTCTAAAATGTTCCTAACAAAAAATTACAAGTCAGCTTTTTACCAAATCGTTTATTTTGTTGATGGTAAAAGAACAACTCATTCAACAAGAAAAACAAACAAATCAGAAGCGGTCCAATATCTGGAAGAATTCAAAAAGTCTTTTGAAATCCCTTCCGGTGCAATTGATTCAATTTCTCAAATAACTATTGATAAAAATAACCTTACTCTCTCAAAATTCAAAGAAGAATATCTTGAATACTGCCGTCCTGTTAAATCAAAAAAGTATATTGATTCAATTGCATTTTCTTTTAAGCAGCTAATTTCATTTTGTGATAATCTTTTATTAACTGAAGTTGACATTCGAACAGTTGATAAATTTATAAATTCAACTTTCACACGTACACAAAGAGGAGCTCATCTTTATTACCGTTCGCTCAAAGCAGCTCTTACCAAAGCTGTTGAATGGAATTATATCCTGGTAAATCCTTTTACTAAAGTAAAGTTTCCAAAGCTTTCAAAAACATTTCCAGTTTTTATCTCTGAAGATGAGCTGCTGATAATTCTTGCTAACACTTCGCATCAGCATCTTAAAGATATTTTTACAGTTGCTTTTTATACCGGCTTACGTCTTAGTGAATTAATCAATATGCAGTGGAACTGGATTGACTTTCTGCAGAATCAAATCACAGTTAAATGCACAAATGAATTTTTAACCAAAAGCAAAAAAGAAAGAATTGTCCCAATGAGTGAAAAGGTTAGGGCAATATTATTCAGAAGATTTAATTCTGCCTTACATAGTCCTGGGGAAGTTGTTTTTTATAATGTCAAAGGAAAGATGCTGTATCACGATTTAGTAAGTAAGCAGTTCAAAAAAGTTGTTCGTAAATCAAACCTTAGTGAAAAAATTCATTTCCACACTTTGCGTCATTCATTCGCTTCACTGCTGGTTCAAAAAGGAGTGTCTTTATATGTTGTTAAAGAATTACTCGGTCACGAAGATTTAGCAACCACTCAAATTTATTCACATCTGCAAAAACAAAATTTGATGGATGCAGTTAATCTTTTGTAAACAAAGAGGCATTTACATTTTATTAAAAAATATCCTTCTAAAATTTGCAACATTTAAAGGAAATCGCTATTATTCAATTACTCAATTGAATAATTTATTAAAGAAGTTATATGACTGGCAGAGAATTTAAAGACTTAACTTTTCAGCAATTTGCGAACATTGCAACCGCATTTTCAAGCCCGAAGCGCCTTGAACTCATAGATATTCTTTCCCAAGGTGAAAGAGATGTTGATACGCTTTCAACTGAAACGAATATGAATTTTGCTAACACATCACGACATCTGCAAATATTAAAGAGTTCAAAAATAGTTGTAAGCCGGAAGGAAGGTGTAAGAGTTCTTTATAGTCTGGCAAATGATGAAGTTGTAAAATGCTGGAAATCATTACAAGTTCTTGCAGAAAAAAGTGCTTCGGAAATCAGAGAAACTGCTCGACTCTTTTTTGAAGAAAGATCTGCTTTAATTCCCATTTCATCCATAGAGCTATTAGATAAACTTCATAAAAATGAAGTTACTTTAATTGATGTACGTCCTAAAGAAGAATTTTCAAGCAGACATATTTCCGGTGCAATTTCAATTCCGTTAAAAGAGCTTAAGGAAAAATTGAATGAAATCCCAACGGATAAAGAGGTTGTTGCTTATTGCCGTGGTCCGTATTGTGTGCTTGCCGCCGAAGCTGCAAAACTTTTAACTAAGAAAGGATTTAATGTTGTTATTCTTAAGGAAGATGTCAATTCGTGGAAAGCTGAAGGACTACCTGTTCAAAATTAACTCCTAAAGGTGTTTTATGTATAATCAAGATTATGTTGATGAAACATTGAAAAATATTTTCTCTGATCCAACTATAACTAATATAATCTGTTCCATTTATGACCAACATTTAACCTTGCACGCAATAGCAAGTCTATTAAATCTTGATTCTGAAATCGTCAACATACATCTCAAAAAACTTGTTGATTTAAATTTAGTAAAGAAGGTTGAAAAAGAAGGACAAGTATATTTTATAATTACTAATTCTAAAGTCTGTGATTCAATTTTAATGTTAAAAGATGCAATTCAACGAATAAGCTAAAATTTTAGGGAAGGAACCTTTATATGAATAAAAGAAAAGTTGTGATACTCGGCGGCGGCGTTGGCGGTATAGTAACTGCTAATCATCTGGCTGAAATTCTTCCGAAAGAGATAGAAATAATTCTGATTGAAAAAAATAAAATTCATTCTTTTGCAGCTTCCTACCTTTGGTTGATGGTAAATAAAAGGAGAATGCAACAAATTACTTCGCAGTTAAGGGAACTGGTTAGTAATCGTGTAAATATATTATTCGAAGAAATAAAGCTAATTGACGCACAAAACAAAACTGTAACAACAGAAAAATCAAATATCAATTTTGATTATCTCGTTATTGCTCTCGGTGCATCCCTGTACAAAACACATTTAGATAAGCATCAATCTGGCATTCATACTTTTTTTACTTTTCAAGGTTCAATTGAATTAAATAAGGCACTTCAGAATTTTAAGGGAGGAAATGTTTCAATTGTAGTTTCTTCATTGCCATATAAATGTCCCGGTGCTCCGTATGAAGGGGCAATGCTTATAAAAGATTTCCTAAGCAAAAAACTAAAAAATAACTTTACAGTTAATCTGTATTCGCCCGAACCTCAGCCGCTTCCTGTTGCTGGACCTGAACTTGGTAATTCAGTTAAAGAAATATTAAATAAAAAAGGAATTGGTTTTCATCCGCTTGAACAAATGACTTCCATTAATTACACTGAAAGGAAAGTTGAATTCGCTTCCGGCAATTCTGTAAGTTATGATTTGTTAGTTATAATTCCATCGCACAAAACACCGGATGTAATTACTAATTCCGGTCTTGTTGATGAAAGCGGTTGGATAGCTGTAAATAAAGACACCCTAGAAACAAAGTATGAAAATGTTTTTGCAATTGGCGATGTAACTTCAATTACAGTTCCTGGCAGATGGCAGCCCGATAAACCTATGAAGCTTCCCAAAGCCGGTGTGTTTGCTCATTCTCAAGCAATTAGTGTTTCAAAAATTATTGCTTCCAGAATTTTAGGCAAAGAATCAAAAGAGCTTTTTTGTGCCGACGGTTTTTGTATGCTTGAAGCCGGAGAAGATTTAGCCGGCTTTGCTTACGGTGATTTTTATGCTTCACCTCATCCTGATGTTAAGATGAAACAACTCGGTAAACTTTGGCACTGGGGAAAAGTTCTTTTTGAAAAATGGTGGCTTTCTCCATATGGTTTGAAAAAGTCATTTTATAAAACCTTGCTTGAAGCTGGAGGTAAGAGTCTTAGAATTCCGATAAACTTATGAATATAGAAGCATTCGATCAATTTGCTGTTGACTATGACAAGTGGTTTGATACATACAAATTTGCATATCAATCCGAACTTGAAGCTGTAAAGAAATTTAACCCATCGCAAGGAATTGGAATTGAAGTGGGAACCGGCACCGGTCGTTTTTCAGTTCGCTTCGGAATAAAAATTGGAGTAGAACCTTCTGAAAGTATGGCTGCAATATCACGTGCAAGAGGAATTAAAATATATAAAGCTATTGCTGAACAATTGCCGTTCGATGACAAAAGTTTTGATTTTGCTTTGATGATTACAACTCTCTGTTTTGTTGACAATCCTTCACTTGCAATAAAAGAAATTTATAGGATTCTAAAACCGAAAGGAAAAATAATTATTGGGATTATTGACAAAGAGAGTGAACTTGGTAAAAAATATGAAACAATGAAAACCAGTAATAAGTTTTATAGTTCAGCTACTTTCTATTTTACTCAATCGGTAATAGAATTAATGCAAAAAAGTAAATTTCTTGAAATTGAAATTAGCCAGACAATTTTTTCAGATCCATCATCAATGGTTAAACCTGATGCTGTTTTAGATAATTTTGGTTGTGGGGCTTTTGTGGTCTTTTCAGCAACAAAAAAATAATAGGCATAATGCAATTATGAAAATAAGAGAAAGCGGAATGCCGGAAGAAACTTATTGGGAATCGTTCTTCAATGCAGAGGAAATATTATCAAAACTAAAACTTGATGATGCAATCTTTGATGTTGTAGAATTTGGTTCCGGTTACGGAACATTTACAATTCCAGCAGCCAAAATTATTAAAGGGAATATTTTTGCGTTAGATATTGATTCGGTAATGATAAACCGACTCAAACAAAGAAGCGAACAAAATAATTTGACTAATATTAATATTCTACAAAAAGATTTTGTCAATGTAGGTACCGGGCTTAAGGATAATTCAGTTGATTATGTTATGCTGTTCAATATCCTGCACGCAGAAAACCCAGATATTCTTTTGAATGAAGCTTACCGGATACTTAAACAAAGCAGCAAACTGGGCGTCATTCACTGGATTTATTCTTCTGAAACTCCCAGAGGTCCATCTTTGGATATTCGTCCAACACCGGTTCAATGTTCAAATTGGATTAAGGCAGCAAAATTTAAAATTATTAATGAAGAAATTTCATTACCGCCATATCATTATGGTATATTAGCAATCAAATAAAACAAGGATGAATATGAAATACTTGATCATAATTAATGACGCACCTTACGGAACAGAAAAAGCTTATAATGCACTGCGGCTTGCGATGCAAATTCAAAAAGTCTTTCCTGAAAACGAAGTAAGAATATTTTTAATGGCTGATGCTGCGACCTGTGCACTACCAAATCAGAATACACCTAATGGTTATTACAACATTGAACGAATGTTAAAATCAATAATAAACAAAGGTGGACAAGTAAAAATTTGCGGCACTTGCGCTGATGCACGTGGAATAAAAAATCTACCTTTAATAGAAGGGGCACAAATAAGCACTATGGCTGAATTAACTCAATGGACGATTGAATCCGATAAAGTGATTACGTTCTAATTTATATTTTAATGAGCTTTTCATTATATCTCTTATTGAAAAGCTCACATTCCTTTTTAACTTCAAAAAAAATTGCAATTAAAATAACTGTAGTAAATATCCCAAAACGGCTCCGCCTAAAACTACATAAGCAGAGTTTATCTTTTTTATTTTAAGAAATGCTGCAGCGGTGATTACTGCAATTACAATTGCCTTCCAATTAATTCCGCCTGTGGTATCAACTAAAATTTCTACCCCAAGTTTAACAGCAACAACAAACATAATTGCAAGTGCACTTACGTTTACTGCATCTAAAAAAACGGAGAATAATTTAGAGTTTCTGATCTTTGGAACGATAGGATTTATTATAAGAACAAAAATAAATGAGGGAAGAAAAATTCCTAAAGTAGCAATTAAAGCCCCTTGAATTCCATCAATCTGATAACCTATAAAAGTGGCTGTTGAAAGAACTGGTCCGGGAGTAAATTGTCCAATCGCAATTGCATCGAGTAACTCCTGTTTGCTTAGCCAGTTCAAGCCCTGGACAAGTTCACCATTAAGATAGGCAACAAGAACATATCCGCTGCCAAATAATACAGCGCCTATCTTTAAGAATATTAAAAATAATTTTGTAAGCGATACTTCGCTTTTTTCAATGCTCTGAAAAAAGTAGGATGATGAGATGACTGATAAAAATCCGAGTGGGATTAGTGAATTCAATTGATTTTTCTTTTCAGATATATAGATGAAAAGTGTACCGAATATTCCGCCAATTAGAATTGAATAGATTTCATTGAGACCTATAAAATTTATGATTGCAATTGTTATAGCAATTGAAATGAATTTCCATTCTCTAATTGCTGTTGCGCCTAAACGATAAACTGCATTTAATATAATTATGATTACAGCCGGTTTGATTCCATAAAGAAAAGGTTCAACTTCCGGCAAAGTTCCATATTGGACATAAAGATAAGCGAATACTCCAGTGATTAGAACCGCGGGAAAAATAAAACAGACTCCTGCAATAATTAGTCCCGGGAAACCGGCTTTGAGGTACCCGGTATGTATTGCCATTTCGGTTGAGTTTGGACCCGGGATTAAATTAGTTGCACCAATCAAATCAAGAAAATGCTGGCGGTCTAACCATTTCCTTTTTGTTACAACCTCATCTTCCATCATTGCAATGTGTGCAGCGGGACCGCCAAAGGCAATCAATCCAAGTTTTAGAAATAACTTTGCGATTTCTAAAACATCTTTTCCTGTATATTGTCTCGCTGCATTACGACTCATATTTTTGGTGTGAACTTGGATAAATCATAAATGTCTAGCTTCTTCTCAATGCCTTCAACTTTATTTACCATTACATCAAATCCATCTTCACCAAACAGCTTGTGCTCTTTTTCTTCAAACTCTTCGCCAAGCGAGTCATATTCATTCTTCGAGACTATTTTCTTAAAAGCTGGAAAAAGGATCGTGTCTTCTCTTGCTTCGTGGGGATTATACATTCTTATAAATGAATACAAATAACTTCTTAGCTGCTTCTTATCATCATCATTTTTTAAATTACTTTTTGAGAGACTTAATATTTTATCAGTAATTATTCTGCCCGTTTTATGTTGTGTTAAAAGAACGTTTACAAGTTCAACTTGTGTGTTAGCTTTTTTAAGACGAGGGAACAGATAATCTTCTTCAAGCTTTTCGTGATAATCTTCAATAAAACTTCGTATAATATTTGCCGAATCAATTACAGCATCCGGCGGAAAATCATTCTTGCTGTATATTCTATCAATTACTACCTGATAGATTAAAAGAACACGTTTCAGAACTCCGTGTTCACGCATTAAATCTTCATTAGGAGAAACTTCTTCTTCCATTTCCTGAAAAACCCATTCTGGTTTAGCTACTAAATTTCCAGTAAAAATTGTTGCACCGGCAAGTATCAATCCGCTGCTTTTTAAGAATTGTCTTCTATCATTACTACTTTCTTTCATAATTGCACCTCTTTTATAATTTTTATTGTTTCTTTCACTGATAACGCACCGCTCATTTCATTCTTGCTTAGTCGATTCAGTTTAATTCCAATTATTGTAGGAATAAATGCACCTAGAATTACATCGCTCAACCAATGCTGGTCGTGATAGATTCGCCCTAAAAGCGTTAGAACTGCAAAAAGATAACATAACACTTTCCAGTATCTGTTATCAAAAAAACCTGCTGCAATTGTGCTGAAGGCAAATGCAATAGCAACATCGCCGGAAGGAAGCGAAAGATGATCGTTTGAACCAAAGTTCAGTGGAGTAAATGCAAGGTTTCCATTTCCAGTGTAAGGTCTCCATCTGCCAATTAACGATTTTAATATTGTAACAATTATCCCGGAAAAAATAAATGCTTCAAATATCCTCAAACCATTTTTCCTTATGGTATCGTTTCTAAATATCAATCCCGTAAAATAAAGTGTAAGAAAAAAGATTATGGTTAAATATAATTTCCCGTAGAGATGACCAATGTTAAAAAGAATATCGAAATAATTAGTATGAATTTTTGAAAAGAAATCCCTTATAGTTTGATCAAAAATGAAGGCGAAGGCATACGCAATGAAAAATGCAGTGCCTACAAAAAAAGTTTTGGAATTTAACTTTACAGAAATCTTGGTTAAAGAAATCGAATCACTTAATAAATGCTTTATGTCTTCAATTATATATTTCATAATTCATATTTAGGATGAGAACATTTAGTTACTTTGTTACACCATTGAATTAGTCGTTTAATTCCGGGCAAGATAAAATTTCGTAATCCTTTTAAAATCCAATAAACCTATAACGTCATAAAGAAATATTACTAATATCAAGCCCAGAAGAATAATCACTATGTCTGAAATGGAACTTTTCATTTTGTTTTTGAGCGATACTTCTTAAAAATACAATTGTACTCGGGCCAGCATCTTTGAACGGGAAGTTGATGCCGGATTTAATACATCACCTTCTCTGCTCGAAGGAGTATAAAGATTGTTATCAAACCAATCATTCTGATAATTTACCTGAAACTTTATATTGTAGTTCAGATAATAATTTAGTCCGAAAGTAAGTGTCGTTACAGAATTTTTTTGGAGAGAAACCGGATTGCCTGATTCATCTGTAAAACCTTCAGCGGCAATTGGTAAGCCAGCATCTACTTGAAGTTTTTCTATCCTTGCTGCAAGCTCAACACCGCTTTCCATTTCGCGCACTTTGTTCTCACCGGTTAAAAGATATGTGGCATCAATGTGCCAGCCCTCTACTATTGCATCAGCATTGGTTGTTGTTTGCTGTTCGGTGTTTCTAATATATTCGGCATTGAAAGAGAAAGGACCTTTAATCCATTGAACATCTCCTCCAAGTGCAATTCTTTTTCCCATTGTAGGAATTCGTGGAAAGAATTCAAAACCAAGCGGAGTTCGCGGTCGAATGTCAACACCTTCGGGACGATTATCTTCATACAATGCGTAACCGGCAATGCGTGCAGTCTTTAACAATTCATTACCTGAAGCTATAAAAGGATAGAGAGCTAATCGTCCGACATATTCAAAAGTTTTTTCAGAAGTTTTCTCTGCGCCTCCAAGTCCGTTATAAATTCCGGCTCCATATTCAAGGATTCCACCTATTGGTGAACCAAAATTGTGAACCATCACGCCAATATCTTCGGCTGGAGAAACAACAGTTACAACAATAGAGCGTTCAATAAAGTCTAGATATTTTTCCGGCAGCAAAACTTCATAACTAAAAGGTTCTTTAAATTGACCAACACGTAGTTGAGCTTCACGGAGAAAACCAAAATTCATCCACGCAAAAATTAATTCTGCACCACCTGAACCAACATTTGTCTCCAAATCGTAGTCAATATTTCCATAAAGCTGACCTTCGAAACCAAGCCGGAGACGTCTGGTAAGAAATGTTGATGCCTGTGTATTGTCATTATTTATTTGTGAGCCGCTTGGAGACAAACGAAGGTCTGTATGAATCAGCCCGAAAGGATGCCACACAAAATTGCCGTCTGCACTGCGAACATAAAATCCGTGGTCATAGCCCGCAGATTTTTCCTGTGCCGAAGTTAAACCGGCAAATAACAAAATTAAAAAAACAACGGAACGAATTAATATCTTTATATTTTTACCTAACATACTATT
The DNA here is from genome assembly GCA_001802795.1 of Ignavibacteria bacterium GWC2_36_12. GTDB lineage: Bacteria > Bacteroidota > Ignavibacteria > Ignavibacteriales > Ignavibacteriaceae > RBG-16-34-14. Next base: position 10,113 of record MGZZ01000051.1, read on the forward strand.
TCCTTTTTTTGATGTCTTTTAAAAAACTATTCAGCAGCTAAAGCAATAACCGGATCAAGAGATGAAGCTCTTCTTGCCGGTAAGTAACCAAATACTAATCCTATTGAAAACGAAAAAAAGAAAGCGATTGCAATTGAATCAACAGAAAAGATTGCCAGCCAGTTCATAGTTACTGATGTTAAAATTCCTCCGCCTACTCCGGTAGCTATTCCAATTATGCCGCCGATTAAGCTGACAACTAATGACTCGATTATAAACTGAACCATTACATCTTTGGATTTTGCACCAACAGCCATTCTAATTCCAATCTCTCTTGTTCTTTCGGTAACCGATACCAGCATAATATTCATAACACCAATGCCGCCCACAATTAAAGATATTGTTGCAATCGCTCCGAGCAAGTATGTAAGCGTGTTTTGTGTTTCGGTTGCAGTTTGTAATATTGAAGCCATATTCCGAATCTGAAAATCTTCTACGTTATGGTGCCGTTTTAAAAGCAAATCATTGATAGCATCTTGCGTTGCATCCATCTGATTTGCATCGGAAACCTGAACGGTTACTGTTTTCAAATATGTTCTTCCAAACAAACGCATACTGCCGGTATTTATCGGTACGAAAACAACATCGTCCATATCGTTTCCCTGCGAGTCTGCGCCTTTAGCAGACATAACGCCAACTACTTGAAAGGGGACCGAACCAATGAGAATATATTGTCCTATCGGATCTGCAGTATTTGGGAACAAAATGTTTGCAACTGTTTTTCCAATCACGGCAACCGGTGCATAGCTGTTGTTTTGAGTGCCGTCGAAATAAACGCCGCTGACTGTCTGCCAGTTTCTTGCTTCAGAAAATTTAGGAGAAGTTGCATCAATAGTAGTGAGATAATCCGTATTGCCAAAACGCACTGTAGCCGGACCAATTATTTCGGGAACAGCACCAACTACATTTGGAAGTTGTTTAATTGCTTCAGCATCTGCCAATGTAAGGGTTGCAATATCTCCGCCTGCTCGAACGTTTGGTGCGCCTGGTTTAACAATTATCAGATTGCTGCCCATAGCTTCAATACGGGATAGCACTTCTTGTTTAGCTCCAGTTCCTATTGCAAGCATTGCTACTACAGAGCCGACACCTATTATTATTCCAAGCATTGTAAGAATACTTCTGAACTTGTTAATCCGTAAAGACCGGAAAGCCATTTTTGATGCTTCAATTGTTTCTGTTAAGAAGCTGCTTTTATCTTGAACTTGACCGGATAAGATTTTCTCTGATTTTCTTTCCGGCATCACTGAAGAATCTTCCTGAATTTCTCCATCTTTAATTCTTATTATTCTTTCTGCGTTTGCAGCAATATTCGAATCGTGTGTTACCATTATTACTGTATTGCCTTCACGGTGAAGCTTGTGCAGAATATTCATAACCTCTTCACCGCTTGAACTATCGAGCGCACCTGTAGGTTCATCTGCAACTACAATCCTTGCGCCGTTCATTAATGCTCGTGCAATGCTTACTCGCTGCTGTTGCCCGCCGGATAATTGCGAAGGTTTATAATCAAGCCGCTCATTTAATCCTAATGAACTTAAAAAATCTTTTGCTCTTAAAATTCTTTCTCTTTTGTTTAGACCGGCATAGATGGCTGGCACTTCAACATTTTCAACAGCATTCATACCGTTAATTAGATTATATCTTTGAAAGATAAAACCAAAGCTATTCCTTCTTACAATCGCACGCTGTTCACGGGAGAAAGCAGTTACATCTTCACCTTTTAATAAATAAGTGCCGCTGGTGGGATTATCCAAACATCCTAAAATGTTCATCAATGTAGATTTTCCTGAACCGGAAGGACCCATCAGAGCTAAGAATTCTCCTTCATAAATAGTAAGATTAATATTTTTAAGAATTCTTACCGACTCATTTCCAAGACTGAAATCTTTGATAATATTTTTAAGTTCTATCAGTGCCGGAATACTCATTGCTTCTTGCCCTTATTATTTCCTAATCCCGATGATGATTGCTGGTCGGCTTGTGTATTTTTACCGGTAATTACTTTTTCACCTTCTGTCAATCCCGATGTTACATCTACATAAATTGAGTTCGATATTCCAGTAACAATTTCTTTTTCTTGCACGGTTCCGTTATTATTTAGGACATAAACCAAAGTCTTATTTGAACTATTCGTTTTCGTTTGTCCACTTTGATTACCTTGTGATTTATTTTGGAAGGTATTCTTTGAATACTGCAAAGCGGATTTTGGTATGAATAAAACATTTTCGGCTTTCTCAATAACAAAGAAGACTTGTGCTGTCATCTGAATTTTCAAATCACCTTTTTGATTGGGAACGTCAAACAATGCATTGTATAAAATTACGCCATTCACAACCAACGGAGTAGGAAGGATTTGTTTTAACTTTCCATACCACCGATTTGATGAACCCAACGTAGTAAAATAGGCTTCCTGCCCATCCTTCAAACGTTGAACATCTGCTTCGGAAACTTGCGCCCATACTGTCATTGTATCCATATTTGCTATTCTTAAAATAACCGGTGTCTGCTGGTTCGCATTCAATGTTTGTCCTTCTGTTACCGATATTGATACAATCTCCCCAGAAACCGGTGCTAAGATTTTTGTATATGCAAGATTCGCTTTAGCGGTTTTTAATGATCCTTCAGCTTCTTGTATTTGGGCTTTAATTGCATCCACTTGTGCTGAAGCGGTTTTATAATCCGTTTCGCTTACCTGCATCTCTTCTTGTGAGATAAGACTTTTATTAAACATTATTTTGTTCCGCTCGTTTTTCTGCTCGTTCAAATAAAGCTGTGCTTCCCGCATCTTTAATTGTGCTTTTAAATTGTCTAAAGAAGCTGTAAGCTCATCAACTTTAGCCGCATAAACCGTAGCATCAATCTCTGCTAACAAGGTTCCGCTTTTTACTTTGTCACCGACTTTGTAGTATAATCTTTTTAATTGACCGGACAATTGTGCGCCAACATCAACAAAGCTCGATGGTTGAATAATACCAACAGCAGTAATAGAGTTTTCAATATTACCCTTTAAAACTTCGGCTGTCAGATAACCTTCCTCATCTTCGCTGCTGTTAAAGACTAATCCTAATATTACAACAACTGCTAACATTAGCAGTGCTATAATCAATGTTCGTCCTTTTCTCGAAAGAATTTTCATCTTCAGTCTTTTTCCTTTTTAGTTTCTTCCATTAGCTTTGAAAACATCTTTTGTGATTGTTCCACTGTAAGTATTTCCTTTACCTTTAAGAGATGCTCAAAAGTTGTCTTTTCCCGGCTTTCTTTTAAAAAGGCAATCCTTAAAAAGAGAACATCCAGTTTTTCTTCATCTTGTTTTTCATTCCCGGCAATCATATTCACAAGGTCATTACGCACCTTTCTGTTTTCTGCTTTCATCTCATTTTCTTTTACAAGATAATCATTAAGCAGTTTTTCTATTTCTGTTTCTTGTGCATCCGAAATACCGAGTCCTCTATAGAAGGAAAGATGTCTTCCTGTTTCGGTAAATCCCCGCTGCTGTTTGTGTTCTGCCTGTTCTTTCATTAAGTAGTAAGAACCTAAAAGGACAAATCCGATGTTCAGAAATATTGAAAACAGAACCAGAATCTTTTTGATGTTACTGCTCATCATTGTTTACTCCTTGCTGTAGAACTATTGTATAACTTTTTGATAGAGAAGATTCATCATCTGTGAGTAAAAGTTTAATCTCATTATCATTCGGCATCTGATTGCCGAAAGGAAATTTTGCGAATATTCCCCCAACAAGTATTCCGGCGAGTGCTGCAGTGTAAGCTGCCGCTTTCCAGACAAAAGTGACACTTCGCCACCAATCTGCAAAGTCGAATCTTTCTTCTCTTTGCAGAGCAGCTTTTTTTACAGTCTCTTTAGCAAAGTTTCTGGGAACAGACATTGCCGGAATAACATCAAGTGCATCGTTCAACTCCAGAAGTAATTTGTACTCCGCTGCACATTGATTGCACTCTCTGAGATGTTGCTCAACTTCTTTCATATCGGCTGTGGATAACTCACCGTCTATGTAGGGGATGAGTTTATTTATTATAAGTTCGCAGTTCATTTTATGTCTCTAATTTTTATTTTACTTCGCTTGGTTTAAGTGTCTCAAGCCATTTAGCCAGTGTTTGCAAATCTTCATCCGAGCCCTTAAATGCTATCATATGCAGTTTATTATTTAGCTTCTCTTTTTTAGTAATGAATTTCATAATAAAATCTGCATTGCGTCTTGTTCCTACGTCAGATAAGTCGGGAACATTTTTCAGTTTGGTATTCGAAATTAAATCTTCAGCTTTAACTGAATGGCAAGTAACACACTTATTAGCGATAAAAATTTTTTTACCTGCTGGTTCCTCCTCCTGTAAACTGGTATTAGTAAAACCAAATACGAAACCAACGAAAATAATCAAAAGAATAAATGAGAATATTTTTTTCATTTTTATAACCTCTATATATTTAAAAATTACTATGACTGTTCATCACTTATATAAATTCACTTATGAATTTTTCTGCTGATTGTTCTTACCCTGCCCTTTGCCTTGTTCGTTGCCATTGCCTTTGTTTTTACCTTGTCCTTTATTTTTGCCCTGACCTTTACCTTGTCCTTCACCTTCATCATCATCTTGCTTTTTACCTTTTCCCTTTAGTTGGGCGGGGAGAATTAAAGCAACATCACTCGCAGTAAATTCACCGGCATTTTCTTGAAAAGATATTTTTACTTTATCACCTGCCTTGATGTTATTAAATGAAAGTGGTTTGCCGTCCATATCGCTAAGCTTTGTCTGTGGTGTTATTGATAGATTAGTAGTCTTCTTTTCAAGCTTTATTGTTAATAAATTATTTGTGGCATCTACATTTTTTACAGTTTTAACAACTGTCTGAACCTTTGAGGTATTTTGCTGAGCAAATGAATTTTCTAAAGAAGCGAAAATTATGAAGCTCAATATGAATACGGGAAGAGCAAAGTTCATTACTCTTTTTGCAAACTCTTTATCCATTTTATTTCTCCATTTTAATTATTAAGGATGTTACTGATTGTTTGCAGTGATGAAAAATATCATCTTCTGCTTACTGTATATTAAACGGACAAGAAAGAAAAAACCTGCGGTGACTTCCTTGATAATTTTTACACATCACTATTCCTAAACTAAAAACTCAAAGCTAAACTAACTCCATATCCAGCTCGGTTAATGAGGGGGACAATATTCAAACTCGTGTCTGAATTTTCATTTTCATATTCTGAATTAAGCTTTATCACTTTTAATCCTATTACAGTTCCAAGTGCTGCACTCACAATTGTATCGGAGATCCAGTGAGAATCAGAATAAATTCTTTGAAAAGCCGTTAATCCTGCTAATGAATAAAGTGCTATTGATGCATAAATATTTCCAATCCTTTCGGATAAGACGGTAGCAAAAGTAAAAGCCGTTGATGTATGACCGGAAGGGAATGAATAATCTCTATCTACAAATTCCATCTTTAGAAAATGTATATCAAAATTGCCTTCATTAGAGTATGGTCTGCTTCTACCCGTAACTATTTTTAGTCCTTGTGTAATTACACCATTCAGAAACATAGCTTCCGTAAGCATTAATCCTGTTTTTCTTATTTCCTTATCTTGCAGAATATGACCCCCAAGATATAATATGACGCTTAAAGCTGTACCATATTTGGGATTCCCAAACTCTTCTCCTAATGGAGTGATTTTATCAAAAGTAGGATTTTGAGAATTTCTAACAACGTTACGAACCGGATTATCGATAGAAGTTGAAACTGTTGTTGCACCTATTATGATTCCTGTTAAAATAAGATCCTCAGAATCGAAATGAAGAGGACTTTCAACAAAACCTATTCCTACCTTATACATTGAACTTAGATCATCACCAATATCGTTTATGAAGCCGCTCTGAGCATTAAGAGATGAATTTGATGTCTCTGGTAAAAGGATATTTTGTGCAAAAGATAAGCTTAATGGTAAGATTACAAGAAAGATTACTAATCTGAATTTGGTCATAAAGATTCCCTTTTAATTAGATGAAAATATTTCCCAAGATGATAAAAGTATCACCATTTGATTTTCTGTATATAAACGGATTAGGAAGAAAAAACCTGCGGTACTCATTGAAAAAGTTTAAGCTTTTCCCTAAGTGTTTTCTTTGCGCGGACAAGCAGCGATTCAACTGCTGAGACTGAAGTGTTCATTACACCAGCAATCTCAGCATATTTCATTCCTTCAAAATGATGAAGTAGAAGAGCAACCCGTTGGTTTTCCGGGAGAGAATGAACAGCTTTTGAAATCGTTTCCGAAATCTCTTTTTGGTGAAGTTCTTTGAAGGGCGTTGAAGAAGAATATGTTTCCGGCAGCTCATCCATATATTCCGGTTTCTTTTTTTCTTTAAAATCAATACAAAGGTTTGTAGTAATCCTAAAAAGATATGTCTTGAATTGTGCTGATGGCTCGTATCTGTTTGCTGCCTGAAAAAATCTGATAAAAGTTTCTTGTGCTATATCCTTCGCATCTTCTCTACTGCCAATGAAACGGAATGCAAAATTAATAACAGCTCTCTGGTAACGATGTATTAATTCCTCAAATGCTTTTTGGTTTCCCGTTGTGATAAGTTCTACAAGCCGGGCATCACTTTCTGCAGTATAATTGTGTTTGAAAAAAAACGTTCCAATTCTTTTCTCCATATTTAATACTCAAAACTTTTTCAATTACCATCATTTGATAAATTCAATTTCACACACATTGATAGTTATAAGTAACCGTAAAGAATAAATATTATATAAAGCACTACAAGCAGCGCTCCGGCCCATCTTGATATTTCTTTCCTTAAAAGTAATGCAGAAATAATAATTGTCGTAAATAAACAAAAGGGGAGATAAAACTTTAATATAATTGGAGAAATTTCTATTGGTTTTATAAGAGCGATAATACCTGCATTAAATAAAAAGAAAGCGAGAATTGAACCAGCAACATTCCCATAACTTATTTCCGATTTACCTTTCATTGCTGCCGGGAGTTCACGTGCTAATTCTTCAATGCTTACAAGGAAAGCTAAGATAGTCATTCCAAAAAGTGTATCGGAAATCTTTGATGCAGATATAATTGTTTTTGAACTATCTACAAGTAACTCGCTTCCAACAATAATTGCTAACAATGAAATTGTAAAAAGTCCTATTGATTTCCATTTGCTAAGTTCCCTGGCTTCTTCAAGACTTTCTTCCACCTCTCCGTGAGCTTTAATATCAATTCCTTTTTTGTTTAATCGAATTAAGTAGTAAACTGAAATAATAAAACCCAAAAGCAATATAAAACCGTCAACACGGGACAATTCTCTGTCAAGGCAAAGTAATCCAAATAGGAGAATGCTTAGAATAGGAATAACTATTATTTGTTTGGGCACCTTTTCAAATTTCATAGGACTAACAATTGCGGTTATTCCAAAAGCAAGAGCAATAGCAACCATCGAAGCACCTATTATTGAACCTAATGCAATTCCGCCAACACTTTCGTAAGAACCCGCAGCGCCAACCATAAGATTTTCCGGATCGAATCCAATAAAAATTACACTAATGATAAAAGTAGAAATACCAAAGTTGAGCGATAGCCTAACCGTACTTTCAACGAGCTTTTCGGCAAAATAAATTATCAAACCAAGTCCTGCAACAAACAAGACTACTGTTAAAACAATATTCATTTATTAACCCCTGGGCTTTTAAACAATTTTTTGTCTTTTATACTTTTGGGAAGATGCGCACTTAATATCCCAAGGAATATTAGTAGGAATAAAATGGACTGATACTTAGCTGAAAATATAAAGGCGAAAGTTAGTATTAAAACCTTACCAATAGTTAACAGACCTTCCACAGAAACAAACCAAATCAAATCTTCTTTTACTAATTCTCTAACGACTAAAAGAATTCCGCTTACTACAGTAACTGCAATAGCTGAAATACTTGTTTGTTCTGCGGCTAACAATCCAATCCAAACACTGAAACCAGCAAAGTGAAAAAACAAAAATGTAATTTTAATTGCCGGATCAAATCTTATCATCAATTCTTTCATTCTTTACTTGCCCCCTTGGGATAAATTTTATTTTTATGAATTAAGTAGTCGAGAGACAATTTTCCACCTCCAACAATTATCAGAAATATTGAACCAAAGAACATTGAAAAATCTGTTCGTGCATCGTGAAGCATACTCCAAAAACCATATTGCCCAAGCTTCGGAAGGTTAAAAAATAAATAACTGTGTCCAAGAAGAATTGGAATTTTAGTAGAAAGTATTGCTACAGAAATGTTAATCAATAATGGAATTGATGCGAGACGTGTGAAAAGCCCGATTAATACCAAAGTTCCACAAACGATTTCAACTATTCCAACAAAAGGTGCCATTATTTCCGGTGCCGGGATACCAATTTTGATAAACCGACCTATACCCAGTGCATCTGAGAATAAAAACTTTTGAATTCCTTCGGATAAAAAAACAGCACCGACAATAAACCTGATCAAAACAACCGACGAAGGAATTTTTTCATTATAATAATTTATTTTCATACTACACCTTTTTTATATTCAAATTTTATGATGAGAACATTTTGTTATTCTATAACACCAATTCATCGCTCTCTTGCATTCAGTTATAAAATTGAACTCAAAGTGCATAATTAAATAAATGAGTACACTACAAGCGATATAGAACAATACGGCTGCAAGAACAATTATTATTTCTAAAATGTAATCATTCATTTCATTTTTTTATTTTCATCTTTCACCAGTGCACTTATCCATATTATTCTTATAGTGCGTTTTTTGTTAATGAATATTAGAAGAACATATAAAATTCCAATACGGCTAAACTTTCACTAATATTTCCCGGTCTCTGAAACAACTGATATTCTGCACTTAATCTTAAATATGTAAACAGTTGTTTAATAATTCCTAATGTATATGCTTTCGTAATGTTGCTGCTAATCCTGTCAGTCGGTCTGAATTGATCATACCGTACACTTGCATAGAACTGATCTCCCAGCCGTTTATCAATACCTGCTGTAAAACCAAAATTAAAATCATCTTTTTCTGCGTTGGGCACATCATCATATCCTGCTAAAGCACCGGCATTAATTCTAATGTCCTCATCATTTGCGTTATCGTTTATTGCATAAGTGCCAAACAATCCATACCGTTCAAAAGAAATATTCCCTGATGATGTTGGTGTAGCACCGTGATAAAATACTGCTGAAACCGATGTGGCGGTTTTTTCACCAAAAAGATTTTCAATCATAATTCCAAAATCTTTCTGTGTATTTAAATCCTGTTTGCCAACTGGTCTGCCGCTGCCAAGTGAATCAAGCCCGTTTGTTATAAAACCTCTTATCAAAGTGCGTCGTTGGTTAAAACCGTAGCTTGTTTCTATTCCAACTTGATCAGTGCTTAGAGCATATAGATGAGATCTTCCAGTTACAACCAAATCTGTAGAAATAGTTTTAGGTCTGTCAAGCAGCGATACTCCTTGTCTTACAAATCTCATATGTCCAACCTTTAAAAAGAAATATTCATCAGCATTTCCAAAGATTAAGCTGCCTTGCGCTAATACATTGGGCTCGTATCCCTGGTCATACTCGGTTTCAAAAAATACTGTAAGATTATTATTAACCGGACCAAGATAAAATAATGTCATATCGTTAAATCTAAACTGGTTTGTTGCATTCACATTTTCCACTTTATTGTAAACATATCTTGCTCTGCCTCTAACGGATACAAAATCAGCAAAGTCATAACTCCATTTATCTTTTTCTGCTGTATTTTGTGTAAGAGATGCAAGAAAATCTGCAACCAGTTGTAAATCATCATCGGTAAGTTCAGAAGTTGCATCGCTGCCGGGATGATTCGCGCTTACAACATAAACCTTAATTTTTTCTGAATTCATTTTAGTTCCTATTCCCTCAAGATTCAGTCCCTCACCTTTAGAACCGACAGCGTGGCAATTCATACAACCAGCAGTTTCCATAGTATTTAATGCAGTAGTTTGTTGTGGAAATTCTTTTTGCTGATAAGTCTTTTCTGGTTCAATAGTTTCTTCATTTAATTCATTTGGGAAACGGTATCCCAAACGCCTGAACTCTATTCCTGTTCTAGTCAATTGCGGCGGTACGGTATGGCAAGTAGCGCAGCCAATCTTATACTTTCTTGAAAAATTAGGATTGGCTTTCGTAGCTTCAGATTGAGCTAAAAGAAAAAGTAATGTTAATATGAAAATACCTTTATAATATGTGTTCATAACAAATTCCTTATAAGTTTGTTTACTATTTATATCAATTAATTCTCTAGTCTACTTTTTCAACCGGTGATAATCTTGTTTTAGGAATAACCACTTTCACAAACTCAACCTTTTCATTTATATGACAAGCAATGCAAGATTGTCTGAATGTTTCAAAATCTTTTATGAATTTTTCTTTGTTATTTTCCTGAATTGTTTTCGTCAAAGAAGGAATAGAATATTCTAAAAATCCTTTAGCAGACGCTGCTCGCTTCGGCCTTCTCTCCAAGCCATTCTCAATTGCAGTTTTTATTTTTTCAAGGTGATATTGTGCATAGCCCCAGTTCTCATCAATTCCGGCAAAGTATAATTCATTATACCTGTAGCCAACTTCTTTCATCGCCATATCAAAACCTCTTAGCTGTCTTTCAATCTGCACGTATGCACTATCTTTATCAGAAGACAACCAGCTCAATTTTTCATTTTTATCCTCGCAGCCAACTATAAATAAAACAGCGAGACAAAGGATTATTCTATTACTAAGAAATCTTATTCTCTTCATAATCCAATTCCAAATGCTATGAATGAAAAGAAAAGGTAGAGTATTATTTTAGGAATAAACCGGGGATATGATTTTTGTTTACCTGTTATTTTTTCTACTCTCAAAGAATAGATAAGTGCAATTGTTAAAAGAGTCAAACCAATTATTGAAACAAATTGATTGCTTATTAAAAATGGCGTCACATTAATTCCTGCTGTAGCTGCATTTGTATTTCCATTCGTAGCATTAGTAAAACTGTTCGGCAAAAATCCAATCCAAGCATTTAATTTTGCAATTGCTTTAGTTAAATGCCCTGCAGAAATAATGACAACCAAAGGCAGAGCTAATCTTCTCCACGCGTCTGTTAATGATTCAGCACCTTTTGTTAAAATTGTAATCGTGCCAAAAATTGTCCATAGTAAGAGGGGATAGATTACAATTATCCATAATCCTTCAATAAATCCGGCAATTGAATGCAAACCGGTTATATTTGTTATGTATTCGGGAAGTGCAACAAAAATTTTATTTGCTGCATTCCATTCAGTTGTTAATTCAGATGTAACAAAACCGGAAACAAGCATTATAAAAATTGTTAAAGCCCAGCTTGCTTTTTCTTCTCTTGCATCATTTTTATCAAATGGTTTTCTAAGCAGTAACTGCATATTATCCGGTTCACAAGATTTAATACATTGCCTGCAAACCAAACAATCTTTATTGGAATTCAGTTTTATAGGATTCAATAAGCTTGGGCAGCTTCTTGCGTCTAGTTTGTTTCTGTTGCAAGCCATAATACAATCCTTTCCAGTGCATCCCTGGCAAGTATTTCCCGAACCTGCTCTAACAGCTATCATTCCACCTCTGCCGTAAGCATTTAGCAGCATACCGATGGGGCAAAAACCCCGGCAGAAAGCTCTGTCTTTAAAAAAGAATCCGACAAATGCTGAAATAGTTAATAAACCGATAAGAAAAAAAGACGTGTACGCCGGTATTCTGTGAAGATTAATTCCGGCAACTAATAATTGAATTAACGCGTAAAGAAAAACAATTATCGCTCCGCTTCTTATCCATTTGGACAGCGGCTTCTGTTTTACTCCAAGTTTTCGGGAGAGTCTTTCTGTAATATTTGAAACAAGTTCAAGCGGACAAATCATACACCAAACTCTTCCCATAGTAACAGCGAACCAAACCATAAGGGGCCACCATATTCCCCAGATAACTAACGTTACAATATTAGTTTTTGCAAAGAGTTTATCGTTAACGCCTTCCGGTGTGTAAACCTGCCAGCCAATAAAAATTAATCCAACAAATACCAGAAGCATTATTGCTTGAAAAGTATAAGGAAAACCTTTCCAGTTAATTAATTTTCTAACCAGTGCTATATCTAAAAGATTGTATCCATCACGAATTGTTTTTTCAGTTCTAGTCTCACTTATTATTGCACCATCGTCATCAACAAAATATCTATCATTCTTCATAAAGTTCCTCAACTAATTCCTTTGCCTGTGTTTTTGCTTTTTCTAAAACTTTTTTACCTTGCTTTGTGGCTTTATAATATCTTCTGACTTTACCATCCACATTTTTTTTATATGATTCGACATAACCTTGTTCTTCCATCCTGTGGAAGATTGGATAAAGTGTTCCAAACGAAATATTATAACCGTGTCTGTTCAATTCATTCTGAAATTCCTGTCCGAATATATCTTCTTTGACTGCGTGGTGTAGAATATGAATTTTAATAAATCCTAAAAAAAGATCTCTCGTTAATTGGTCATCCATATAAATTCTCTTTTTGTATAAATTAAAGTTAATATTGTAATACGATATTGTCAAGCGATATTATAAAGCAAACAAGTCCTATTTGCATTTTTCTAATTTCATTCAAATAAAAAAGCCCATCCCGAAATAAATCGAGATGAGCTTTCATTTGTACGCCCGGAAGGATTCGAACCCTCAACCTTTTGGTCCGTAGCCAAACGCTCTATCCAATTGAGCTACGGGCGCATATTCTTTCTTCAAATATACCTCAAATAAAAAATTATTACAATATTTTTCCTCTGAACAACCACAGAAATTCTCTTTTATTTTCGAAAACTTTCGTCTCAACTCTCACTTTTTAAAACAAACTGGTTTCATAAACAGCTTTATGTTCAACTGTCTCCACTTTTTTATTTTTAACAGTTGGGATGCTATTTTTCTTTACTTTACGGTTAGGATTCTTTCCCAATCTAAATGGATAGAGAGGACAATCCAGAATGACACATTCCCTCACTTCTTTTTTAGCACCGCCGGAACAATCAAAACAATGTCTTTAATTGCTTTTACTGGTGATAGTCTTTCGTTCAACATTTTTACTCCATATTTGTTATTAAATCTTTTTATGTCATTTAAGCTTGCTCGCCAAAGTTTTAACGTAGGCGAGTCTTTTCTGCAGCTTAGGGCAATTGGACAAATCCAAAACCAATTCTATTTACCTTATTACTTTTACCCCTTCGTGTAAATTCGTGTAATTCGTGTCTCATTTCCCATTTTTCTTTTGTCCTTTCGTCCATTCCTATAACAAATCCGCAAAAATCCGTCTAATCAGTTGAATCCGTGTTCTATTTTTTAAAAATCTTCTGTCCTCAAAAAATCCATCTGTCCATTATCATTTGCTTTATCATTTTTCTTTCGGAAGGTTATATACCTATCCGCCCCGGATTTTCTTTCATCAACTTTCATTTCATACAATTCAGCATATACCTTTATCCACTTTGAAAAACTATTCTGTTTCATTTGTCCGAAATCTTCATAAGTTCTTTTGAAGCTTTCAAACAATTCCTTTTTGTTGTGTTCTTTGCCAGTTTGTATTTCCCTTATGAATTCCTCAAACTCTGACGCAGTTTCATCAATCAATTTTTTCTTAATCAAATTCACATACTCATATTCTTTCAGCCCGTTTTTAAGATAATATTGGCAGCACTCAATCAAAAAATTATCAAAGGCAGTCCATTGCTCATTATCCCATTCACTAAAGAACAACTTCCCAAAGTCATCTTTCGGTTTATGCTTTGCATTATAGTAATCTGAAAACTCAATAAGGAATTGCCGGTCAGTAGAAGAATCATCACTGCCGGAAATAGAATGGTTTGTTGTAATTAAAATTTTGGGAGTTCTTTCAAATGGAATGGAATATTCATTCTTATTTTTCTTCTCGATAGTAATTCCTTCAGTGATGATAGAGAACAGTTTCTCAAAACCAAATTTCTTGGTTACATCGTCAAACAAAATTATTTGTGTATCCGGGCTTACAGACTGGAAAGGAAAACTCTTATCAAACCTGAAATTCTTTCCATCAATTCTAAGTACATTTTTTATGCTGGCAATAGCTTTTGCTACCAATCCTTTACCCGATCTTCCAAATGCACTTTCGCTTAGCTTCTCATCTAAAAAGATAATTGCTTTTGTGCAAGCCGGATCCTTGAAGCTGTGCATAAGAAAACCTATTGCAGATTTTAAAGCATTTATTCTTTCGCTATCATTGCTGCAAATATTTTTGATGAACTGTTTAAAGTCAGAATTGTTACTCGTCTTAACGAAATCTCTTTTAATTAACTGCCTTTCCCAAATGCATCCTTTTAAGTCGTTATAATTTTTTACCGTTATCTCTTTACTCGTAACTCTTATAAAACCATTTTTGAAAAAGAACAGAGCTGTTTCTTTATTATCTTCAACAAAATCTAATTCCAAAGTTTTCAAACATTCAAGCGTTGCATCGCTAAATAAATTTTTCGCTGATTTAATTATGCTTTCTTTAACTAATCTTCTCAGTCCTGTATCGCTAATTTCATTCACATATTCTAAAACAAAATCTTTAATGATAACAGTAGTTACTTCTCTAACAATATTATTTGTTATTTGAACGTAGATATAATCTTTCCCAAGAAAAGTTTTTCCAAAACCTTCTTCCTCTAAAAACTCTATCAACAGATTTCTTATTATGCTTACCTTGCCATCTGTTATATGCCAGAATGATTTTTTAGGAAATTCAAAACCATACTTCTTTGCTATCTCAAAGAAAGTTCCCAGAAAAATATCGCCGCGATAATCTTTCAGCAAACTGTCAAACTTTTTATTCAATACTGCCTCAGTATCCTCTGGATACTTCGGATTATCCTTCCCAATCATTAAGAAGAACTCTCTTCCTTCTTCACCTATAGAAGCCAAAGCAAAACCAATTCTTAAATACTCATCATAATTATCAATCTTACACTTTAAAAACTCTGCTGCATCTTTCACAAATCTCTTATCAACTGTTCTATTTGTTTTTTCCTTTTTGTCTCTTTCGTCTTTTTTGTCCTTTTCTCCGTTATTACTCTCACTTTCCAAAACACAAAATTCTTTCAGCGCATCAATCAGTTTCCCAACCCCAATATTAAGTGGTTCTTGTAAAGGCAAACCATTTCCGTGTAGATTTACAAACTCATATTTATTACCGCTCGGATGAAAAGAAGGTGGCAAAACTGTTTGGCAGTTTTTCCATCGTAATTCGATATGTTCGCATAGATCTTTTTGCTTTAGCTGCAGCTTAAAGTAAGACTTATCTCCAGCTAAAACCTTAAAGAGATAAGAATCATCATCACAATAAAACCATATATGATAACCTTTCCCGCTCCCGCTTTTTACAATCCATTGATACTCAGTAGGTAGTCCAAGTTTTGTTACAAACTTTTGTACTATTTCGTAATCATTAACCTTATCAAAATCCAAACACCTTATTTTTTTTATTCCTGAAATTGCACCGATGCCGTTAGTATTAACATTCCAACCTAAAACATCAACATCACTCGACAGCATTTCTACAGCTTGCCATTTTTCCCAATTAATTTTCGGTGCTTTATTTTCAAGCGGCAACAAATTAAATCCAAACGACTCATAATAATCTTTCGCTATTTCCCTAAAATTCATTCGTAGCTCCTCAAATTGAAGCCTTCTCCTTGATAGGGAGAGGATTTAGGTGTGGTTGATCAAATACCTTTATCGCTTCTTTCAACGAATCCAGATTCAAATGAGAATAAATCTCAGTTGTAGAAATTGAAGAATGACCAAGCAGTTCTTTAATCGTATAGAGTGAAACACCTTTCTGTGCAAGGTTAGAAGCAAACGAATGTCTCAAAGAATGGAAGTGAATTGACTTATCAGTTTCTGCAGCTCTGCAAGCTTTCTTAAAAGCTTTAGAAAAATAATCCCCCGTATATTTCTCACCATTTGGTTTGCTAAAGACATAATTATTCCCAATCGGAATTATTTTTTCCTTCTCCCTTTGGTAAAAGGTTAGGATGAGTGCTACTTCATCGCAAATCGGAATATACCTTTGGTTCCTTCCCTTAGTTGTAAACTCTTCATCACCGACAGTAATTATCCTGGTATTAAGGTTTACATTCCGCCAAGTCAAATTCACGAGTTCATTTAACCGCATTCCGGTATAAAACGCAGTAACTACAAAATCCCTTGCTGTTGCTACATCAATGTATTCACAAATTAACGTAAGTTGTTTTTCATTAATGTAAGCCGGATTTACCTGCTGCTTTTTCGGAAGCTTAACTTTGAGGAAGTAATTCTCTTTTACATATCTCCAATCAATAGCCTTATTAAATGCTGCTTTTAATGTCTTCACATAAACGCGATAACCCTTAACAACTTTCCGCTGTAGGTGGGAAATGAAGCTTTCAACATCTTTCAATCCAAGAGAATGAATAGGTTTCTGACAGCCGAAGTAATCAGTTAAATGCTTCAAAGAAGCAATAACAGATTTATGATAAGCTGCTGACCGATTCTCTTTTATTAAATTGCTATACTCTTCAGCAAACACCCTCAGCGTTATTACTTCTTTCTGGTCCTGAGAAGGAATAATAGAAAGCAGCACCTTCAGCTTTTCTATATCCTCGGCAGAGAATTGTTTTAATATGTTGTTAAATCCTTCCATCTTGCTTCCAGTTGTTTCTTGCACTTGAACCTGAACTTGAACTTGAACTACAGTAATTCATAATCAAACTTTGAATGGTCTGAAGCATCTTCTTCTTCTTCCTCATCCTCATTTTCTTCAGTCACTTTGCTCTTTGCGCTCTGCTCTTTGCTAAAGATCCACTCATCTAATTCCATCTTAGAAAAGAACAGCATCTTCCCGGAAGGTTTATAATGTGGTATTATTTTTCGGTAGGTTAATTTGTAAAGATAACTTGGTGCAAATCCAAGATAAGCGCACGCTCCTTTGAAGTTAAGCGGCTTGTCATCACCTTTTTTAATTAGTGATTTGATTTCTTCCAACTGGTTAACGATTGCATCTTTTTTCATTTTCTTTTCTTCTCCTTTTTTTAATACAAACAAAAAGGGGAAGATGAAGGGGAACAAGCGGGGATTTCGTGGGGATTTTGGGGATAATCCTTTTTTGTAGGTTACATTTATCTTGCGGTATGGTTATCTTCTACTACTAAGTTTCCAGACTTTTCTTTTATAATTCGCAATTCAAATTTTCTGAAATAATCATTGATAGTATTTTCATTTTTCTTTGTGATTACATAATTATTCTTCTTAAGTTCTTCAACAATCAAGCTGCTTATTGGTCTTTTCTTCTTAGTCTCATTTGATACTTCAGTAATTTTCTTTTGCTTAATTAAACTTTCACAAGTTTCTTTTACAAGTTTCTTTAGCCCCTTTGAAGGAACTTCTTTTTCAATTTTAGGTTTCTCAATTATTGTTGTTTTTATTTCTTGCTGGTAGCTTCTTGGTCCTAATA
>MGZZ01000051.1:27735-34224 GCA_001802795.1 Ignavibacteria bacterium GWC2_36_12
TTCTTTTTATTGATTTTTCGATTTGTTCTGAGTGCCTTTGACAAAGTTTGTACAACTTATCAAGTCTTTCATATTCTGTTGTTCCGTCAATAAAATCAATCATCTCTACGATTTCACTGCTTCTTTCTTCATACCATCCATCAATATCTTGCTTTGCAAAATTTTGTGCTAATCTTATGTATTCAGTCAAAAGTTTTTTAATAACATCACTTTCTAAATCGTCTTTCAGAAAATCAAAATGATATAGTCCGTTTTCATCATATTTTTCTACTTCAGCAGCATACACTGCAAATCTTCTGTCAATACATTGAGAGCATTTTCCACAATGTGTATTTCCGGGCTCTTTATTTCTTGTAGTGCTGCACGAAACCGAGCTGTCTAATAAGTCTAACCTGTTATTCGTTTTTATTACTTCAACAACATCGGTTTTTGTTTTAAAGAAATAAGGATTGTGTATAGTGAATGGTTCCTCAGCAATAGCTGTAAACAATTCTTCTAACCTCCTGATTGTCTGCGGATGCGTTGTTCGGCTTGCTCTTCCATTCATTAAATCTTGTGTCTCAGCAAAATTTATTGATGTAATTCCATTTTCATAAACATAAATGCAATTCTGTTTATATTCTTTTGCAAGAGCAAAAGCAATTGAAGTATATAAAAACGATCTTGTTCTTTGAGTCTCGTCCCTTGAAGGTGTATCGCTCAATCCGCAGCGGAATTTGTAATGACTGCATCTTCCGGGATATAATTTATTTATTTCATTATACAAAGTCTTTTGAGTATTTTGAATCCCCGGAAGCCCTGTTTGATGACTTACTAAACATATTTCTGCATTTGTTGTTTCCAATAATTCAATGGCTCCAGCCAGCGAATCAATTCCACCGGAAAATAAAGCAACTCGTAGATTATCCGGTGTTTCTACCACAAATGTTTCAGTGTCAAAAATATTTGTTGGGAAATCACTTCCGGCTTTGTGAAATTTAAACTTGTAACTATGGTCGCCGGTCATAAAGCATAAAGCTTGTTCGAGCAAATCTTTTATTTCTTGTTTATTCCAGAAATTATAATCCCTTACGTTTATATGAAAATGAAATGCTCTACTCCAGCTATGATACTCATCATCATCCGGTTTTCCTCTGTAAGTTCTTCTGTCCGCTGCAAAAATATAAGCAGCAATCTCTAATAAATCTTTATGCCTCTTGTTTAACTTAAATATGTTTGTTACAAATTTGTTAAGGTAAATATTTACATTCTTTTTTCCGCAATCTTCTCTATGTTCAAGTTCTAGGTATTTATCCCGTATGGATGCCTGCCCGTCCGTAAGGCGGGGCTTCCCAGAACCTTCAATTATTCCTGTAGGCAGTATATCCTTAATTTTTACACCGTTGCAAGCAACAATATGTTCAGCGAACTCTCTCATTTTGTCTCTTCCCTTAAGAGTTCGCTTTTCATTTTACCAAAGGAAGTAGTTAGAAAATGTTTTATCTCATTTTCTTCCGGGAAGTCCCCTTTAACATTTTTATTATACCATCCGGCAGCGAATGATTCTGTTATTTTCGCAGTCTCAAAAGCGTGCTGCGATATTTGATTTACTTGTTCCTCAAGTTCTTTTGAGAATCTTTCTCTTTCATTTACATTAGTTATTTTTGTTGATGCTTCTCTTTCAAGAAAATATTTGAGATACCTCTCGGTCAGTTTTGAAAAGTATAATCTGGATAATTCACAAAAGCCCGAACCGTTTGAAGCTTTACGAAATACAGCTTCATTATCAATTCCTTCGCTGAAAAAGGTTTGACCTCTTTCAATATTTTTCTTGTACCAGTTATTTATTGCATCTATTGCAGCTTGCCTTGCAAATGTTTGATACTCGTGTGAAACAACCTCATCATTTTTATATTTTGTTGCCCCTCTTGCTAATTTTAGTAAGGATAGTTCTTCTTTATCTAAAATCCTTTTTTCAGTAAGATATTTTAACGGATCGTTCTTTTGGAATGCTAAAGAGACGTGTACTAAAAACTCAAATGCTGCACCTATGGAAGGATCGTTTTGTAAATTGCTGTACTTGCCTTGTACATTTTGGAGTGTCTTTTGCGCGATGGATGAAACTTCTGTAGTCCCTAATGCGAACCCGCCTAATTCATTTACAATGAACCGCCAAGCTTTTGTTTTTCGGAGATAACCGTACCGTTTATGTCCCAATAAATATCCCCTTAAATTTTATTACTGTATGCCTTTGGCTTAACCATTAAGTAAAAACAAAGACTTGGTTTTTCTGAATAATCAATTTCCACTTTTCAATTTGGTTGTTTTTGTTCTTTGATCTACTCACCGGACGAACTGGAACTTTTGCAAATATAAGTAAATTGAAAAGAAAACTAAATAATCTTTCCTTTAATTCTTTCCATTTAATTCTTTCCATCCACTTTTTCTTTTCCTATTTTTATAAGTGCTATTTAATAATGTTATCAGAGTAATTGCATAAGCAAAATATGATTCAATCCAAACTATTAAATAAACTAAACGAATTACTTACTCTTCCTGGAGAAACAGAACTTGTAGAATTCAAGGAAGCAAGAAATGATTACTCTTTTGAAAAACTTGGTAAATACTTTTCTGCATTATGCAATGAAGCTAATCTTAAAAACAAAAATTGCAGTTGGTTAATCTTTGGTGTAAATAAAAACCATAATATTGTCGGAACCAATTATCGAAACCATCGCCCAGCTTTAGATTCTCTTAAACCTGAAATCGCAAACAAAACTACCAATAGAATAACTTTTATTGAAATCTTTGAAGTAAACCATTCTCAAGGTCGTGTTGTTTTATTTCAAATACCCGCAGCTCCGCCCGGCTTTCCTGTAGCCTGGGAAGGTCATTATTATGGTCGTGATGGAGAAGTTTTAGGCGCGTTAAACCTTCAAGAGATTGAACAGATTCGTAAACAAGCTAATCAATTTGATTGGTCTGCTCAGATAATCCCAAAAGCTTCAATCAATGATTTGGATCCGCTTGCTATTTTAAAAGCACGCGAAGTTTACAAATCAAAAAGCAAGGACAAAGCAATATTCAATGACATTGATAACTGGAATGATGCTGCATTTCTTGATAAAGCTAAAATCACTATTAATGGTAAAATTACAAATGCTGCAATCATATTACTTGGCAAATCCGAATCAACTCATTATTTATCTCCTTCAATTGCAAAAATAACTTGGAAACTTGAATCAGAAGAATCCGGCTACGAACATTTCGACCCGCCGCTTTCCTTAACGATTAATAATCTTTACCAAAAGATTCGTAACTATAATTATAAAATCCTTCCAGTTGATAGTCTTACACCTATTGAAGTTAGTAAATATGAACAGTGGATTATTTTAGAAGCATTAAATAACTGCATAGCTCATCAAGACTATTCGCTTAACTCACGTATAAACGTAATCGAAAAAACTGATGAATTGATTTTTACTAATGCTGGAAAATTCTTTGAAGGAAATCTTGAAGAATATCTTTTCAAAGATAAAACACCGGAAAAATATCGCAACAGCTTTTTAGCGCAAGCAATGGTAAACCTTGGTATGATTGATACCGTTGGTCACGGAATTAAAAAGATGTTCCTTGAACAGAAGAAAAGATACCTGCCTTTACCAGAATATGATTTTTCTGCTTCTGATAAAATCACGTTAAAAATTTATGGTCGTGTCATCAATGAAAATTATTCTAAGCTTCTTATTGAAAAAGCAGACTTAGATTTGTACACAACATTTCTTTTGGACAAAGTTCAGAAAAATCAGCAGCTTACAAAAGAAGAATCACAGCATCTAAAAAAACAAAAACTTGCTGAAGGCAGATACCCTAATATTTTTGTTACATCCAAGATTGCTTCTATCACTGGTGAAAAGTCAGCATACATTAAAAACAAAGCATTCGATAAAAAATATTATAAAGATTTGATTATAGAATACATTTCTAAATATGGTAAAGCTACTCGTAGCGAATTGTATGATTTATTGCTTACAAAAATTTCTGATGTGCTCAATGAAAAACAAAAAAAAGCCAAAGTAAAAAATTTACTTTTTGAAATGGCTCATAAGGATAAAACAATTATCAGTACCGGTAAGACTAAAACATCTGAATGGAAGATTAAATAATTCTAAGTCTGTCAATCATTAGCCAATAATTAGCCAATCGTTTAGCCAATAAAATCGATAAATGTTTCGTTTTTATTAAGAAATCAAAACATTTTTAGCCAATAATTAGTCGAATTTTAGCCAATGAATTAACCGTGAAATCCATATTTTAAAATGTAAATAAGATGTAAAACATTTCGTCCCTTTTGCCTGTCTGCCGTAGCTCACCGAAAGCTGATCCTTTCAGTCCTTTTCTATGTTTAGTAAAACTTCAGTAAAGAAATCGCCCTTTTTAGAAAAGCCCAAGTAAAGTGTTCTTATAACTCCTTATAAAATAAAGAATTTCCTTTTCTAAAAACCCTTTTACTTATTGCCAGTAAACTATCATTTCAAAAAACAACCAATCAAGAGAATAAACATTATCAAGCAACGATTCATTTGTGGTCTCAGATCATCTTGACATTATCAGCCAGTATTACATAAGAAACATTATGCAACTAACTAAAGCAGTCCCAACATTACTTTGTAGTTCTATCGAAGTCGCATAATGTTGGCTTATGTAAACTCGGCACGTAACCTAATCAGTTCATCAACGCTCCACTTCGGCGGCTCATACTTCGACACGCCTTCGTTCCGCTTACATTAGTGAAGACATCAATTAAACCTTTCATTGTTCATTCTGTCATAACATTCTCAGTAAACATCGCTTCATTACGGCGGCTCGTTCCTCGACACGCCTTCATTCAGCTTATATTGGTAAAACGCAACTTCAGTATGCTTTTCCTTCATTATGAAAACAAAAGAAAACAAATCATAAATATAGAGCGTTGCACACATTTTACTTATCAATTATTTTTTCTTCAAACGGAAAAATAAAATATGAGATTGTACAACATCCTTATCAGCATAGTAATTTTGGTTTTGTTTTCTGCAGCAGTACTCGCACAAAATCCAAATTTTTCATACCCTTACAATTACACAAGGAAAGCTTTTGTATCTCGCGTAATTGATGGTGATACTTTCGTTCTTTCTGATTCTCAATACGTTAGAATGCTGGGCATTGATACACCGGAACTTGAAAAAACTGGTAAACCACCTGAACTATTCTCTGATTCAGCTTATTATTTTACCAAGTCTTTAATTGAAGGGAAGTTCATCAAACTTACGTTTGATGGAAAAGCATTTGATATTTTTGGAAGATTGCTTGCCTATACCTGGCTAACAGACGTGAATGGAAAAGATTCTCTTTTCATTCAAGCTGAACTATTGAAGAAAGGTTATGCAAGAATAAGCTACTACAATAAGGACAAAAGATATTATCACATTTTTTACAATCTCAGAAGAACAGCAATACGCAAGAAACTCGGAATCTGGTCAGTAGAAGGATAATGGTAATGATAAAAAAATATTTCTCATATTTTTCAATTCCTACTTTTAATATTGGTATTTGCGCTTATGCTCAAATACCTTCTTTTGGTTTAATAGAAGAAATCTTCAAGCTTTTTCTTTTAATTGCAACATTCATTTTTACAGTCGTAAAAATTTATTTCTTGATTCTTAACGAATTAAAATCACGCAACAACAGTCAAATCAATAAAGATATTGAATAAGTATTTTGTTTGTTACCGATGAACATATTGAATTACAAGAAATTGCTTTATCTGAAGTATTCCAGAAACTCCGTGCATTAAACCTTATTGATGAAACGGAACTCCGCAATCTTAAAATCAGAAACGAATATAAAGAGCTTCGCAATAAATTCTCAGCTTCTATTTCCACTCAAATCTTGAGCGAGAAGTATTCTCTTTCAGATTCTACCTTGAATAATATTCTCTTCAGAAAAAGAACTTTGAAGCTAAAACTTCCGGTTGTCTTTTCTTAAACCTCAGAAAGCTTCTTCCAAGTCTCTAACCAGTCTCTAAATAGTCTCACTGTCAAATCTATACAGTGAAAAACTTTTCCTTCTTTTTTAGAATTGAACTATAAATTTTCATTAATCATAAGAGGTAACTCAATGGCTATAGTAAAAGGTAATGTACTCGGTAATTTAAGCGGCAGACTTGGCAATCTTTCAGCTCGTACAATTGAAGGAAGAACCATCCTTGCTGCAAGACCGTCAAGCTTTAACGCAAGCCAAGACCCTGCAGTAATTGAAATAAGAAAGAAATTTTCTGTTACTGGTAACTTCATTAAAGTCTTGCTTACACTTTCTGCTTTATACGAAATCTGGAAGAAAGTTAAAACAGCCGGTATGACTGTTTATAACTATACCTTCAAAAACAATTTCGCATATTCCTCAGCAGCAAAGCCAACTGATCAGAACATTATTACACCTGGTGGCTTTGCACTTCCAGTGCAAACAGCC
>MGZZ01000051.1:34252-35924 GCA_001802795.1 Ignavibacteria bacterium GWC2_36_12
TCTGTATTCACTCCGGAAGAAGTCAATCTTTCAGCAAATGGAGTTATATGCTACTTCAATCCAATCAATCCAGAGGATCCAGCATATCAGATCACTTCACTCAATGCTGAATTACCTGCTTATAACTTCACTCAGCCATTCACTGTTGTCATTGCATTGAATGTATTACAGCAAGCAGTAGCAGCTAAATATCAGAACTCAATTTTGTTCTTTATTGTTGCTTCCAAAAATGCTGAAGGTAAGATTGTTCAGTATTCAGCAACCTATACTAAGAACAGCTAACCCTTAGCAATAACAACAATCCTTCCAAAAGTCCCGATATCCTTCGGGACTTTTTATTATCATTTAATCATTTTATTTCCATTTTTTTCATTTCCTTCGCCCTTTATTTCATCAATTCGCTTTTTGACAGTAAACTGTCAAACGCTTCATTCTTCATAAAAGGCTCTCAGTTACTCCTAACATTATCATCATATGGAATGTAGCTATTTCCCTTCGGTCAATAACTACAAAGGGAACATCACTTAACATTAATAGTTTTTGTCATTCACTTCGCCCTATTTCCTTCATTTCGCTGTACTTCATTGCGTAGCTTTTCCCGGTTGACGGGAAAAACTAAACTCCATTTCGTTCAGCTTCATTTCGTCAATAAGGCTCTCATAAAACTTAACCTTTAGCGCCAGTTGAGTGTAGCTATGTCGCTATCGCTCCATAACTACCAGAAGACAGACCAATATTGATTGTTACTCCTAACGTCGTAACTATTATAAAATATTTTGCCCGCCATAAATTCAAGCTTAGTCTTAACAATTCCTTTTTCATAAAACGGGCAAGTGTATATGAAACTCAGCGGCTAAAAAGGGACAAAAATTTATACCACCATTTTTTAATATTCTTTTTAATTGTAGCGGCATAAATTTTCGCCCTTTTCTTGACGCCGCTTCGCACTTGCCTTGCATTATCAATATTACTTTACATCCTCAGTAAAACGATCCAATGAAATCGCATTTTGTTGTTTAAGGCGGGCAAAATGTTTTTTTCGGGGCGGTGTGCCTCGTTTGTTTTAACCAATGACAAAAGGAGTAACTAAAAATGATGGAAGTAAAAAACGTGTTAGAGCAATGCCAGCAGCTTAATTTTGTTCCGCCTCACAACTGCAAACAGCATCTTAAAACAATTGAAGAAACTCAATCAATTAATTCACTTCATAATATTGTAATAGCTCGTAAGCAAAAGTGCAAAATTTGTTCAAAGGTTTTTGAATCTTATGATCCAAGAGGTTTGTAATGAAAGTTTATGAAAGCAGCCATCCAACAAAGAGGGATTTTACAAAAGTTCCTCAGATTAAAATTAAGAATAAAAAATTATTTCAATATGGTTTTGAAGTTGGGAAAGAATTTAGAATAATCTATCAAAGCCAAAAAATTATTCTCGAAGTTGTTAACTCTAACAATAATTAATTATATTTTTGTATAAGTTCAAAAGCCAAATGGAAGCAACAATTTACAACGGAAGTTTTATCGGTATGGTTTCCCGGAACTTTACTTCCGTTAAAACTATATTGGATTGTGTTCTTTGAAGTCCATACAAACTCCATACAAAAAAAGCGAAAGTCATCGGGATTCTCAAACAAAAAAAGCCCGAATTCTAAACGAAATCGAGCTTTTTACAG
>MGZZ01000052.1 GCA_001802795.1 Ignavibacteria bacterium GWC2_36_12
AATACAATTGGTGTTGATGATGGAATTGCTATGGGACATATCGGAATGCGATACTCACTCCCCAGCCGTGAACTTATAGCTGATAGTTTTGAAACCGTAGTTGAAGCACACCGACTCGATGGAGTTGTTTGTATTCCTAATTGCGACAAGATTGTACCCGGTATGTTGATGGGCGCTGTCCGAGTAAATATTCCTACAATATTTATTTCAGGCGGACCAATGAAAGCAGGACTTACTCCTTCAGGAAAAAAAGTGGATTTAATTTCAGTGTTTGAAGGTGTTGGTGAATATCAATCAGGAAAAATAAACGACACACAATTAAAAGAGCTTGAAGATTTTGGCTGTCCATCCTGCGGTTCCTGCTCGGGAATGTTTACTGCAAACTCGATGAACTGTTTAATGGAAGCTCTGGGTCTTGCGCTGCCGGGCAACGGATCAATTTTAGCAATTGATCCTAAACGCAAGGAACTTGCAAAACAAGTTGGGCAACAAATTATTTATTTAGTTGAAAAGAATATTAAACCGAGAGATATACTTTCGAGAGAAACTTTCCTTAATGCTTTTGCATTAGATATGGCAATGGGTGGAAGTACAAATACGGTTCTTCATACTCTTGCAATTGCAAATGAAGCAGAAATGGGATTTGAATTAAGTGAACTTAATGAGCTTGCTGAAAGAGTTCCTTATATCTGCAAAGTTAGTCCGGCAACAAAAAATGTTCACATGGAAGATGTTGATGCCGCAGGAGGAATTTCTGCGATCTTAAATGAACTTTCTAAACTAAATGGAGTGCTTGATCTTTCCCGCCCTACTGTTACAGGAAAAACTCTCGGAGAAAATATTTCTTCTGTTGAAATAAAAAACAAGAATGTAATAAGAAGCATCGACGATCCTTTCTTAAACAAAGGAGGACTTGCAGTATTATTCGGCAACTTAGCGCCTTATGGTTCAATTGTAAAAACTGCAGCCGTTGACCCGGCAATGCTTGTTCATACCGGTCCTGCAAGAATTTATGATTCACAGGATGAAGCATTAGATGGAATTTCAAATAAAGAAGTTCAGCCCGGTGATGTTGTTGTAATAAGATATGAAGGACCAAAAGGCGGACCCGGGATGCCTGAAATGCTATCTCCAACAAGTGCCATAATGGGAATGGGACTTGGTGATAAAGTAGCACTAATAACTGACGGACGTTTTTCAGGCGGAACAAGAGGAGCTTGTATAGGACATGTCTCTCCTGAAGCTGCAGAGAAAGGACCGATAGCTGCTTTACAAAATGGTGATCTTATAACAATAGATATACCAAATAAGAAATTATCAGTAAACCTTAGCGATGAAGAAATCAATACAAGACTTGATTTACTTCCCGACTTCGAGCCTAAAATCACAAAAGGATATCTCGGCAGATACACACAAATGGTAACGTCGGCAAACACAGGAGCAATAGTAAAAATACCAGGAACCAAAGAAACAAGAAAGGAAACTGTATGAAAGGACCCTTTTTGTCTGGCGCAGAAATATTTTTTGAATGCCTGAAACGCGAAAAAGTTGAAGTTGTGTTCGGCTACCCGGGTGGGGCTGTTCTTAAATTATACGAAAAACTATATGATGTGGATTTCCTGAAGCATATTCTTGTTCGTCACGAACAAGGTGCAACTCACATGGCAGAAGGTTATGCAAAAGCAAGCGGTAAAACCGGTGTAGTGCTTGTAACATCCGGTCCGGGTGCTACAAATACCGTTACAGGTATCGCTGACGCATATATGGATTCAGTCCCTATAGTTGTTTTCACGGGTCAGGTACCAACTCATCTTATTGGAAATGATGCTTTCCAGGAAGCAGACATTGTTGGAATTACCAGACCTATTACCAAACATAATTTTCTTGTAAGGGATGTACATGAGTTAGCAACTATAATTAAGAAAGCTTTTTTCATTGCCAGTACTGGAAGACCGGGACCTGTTCTTGTCGATCTTCCTAAAGATGTTATTAATTCTCTTTGTGAGTTTGATTATCCTGAGAAGATTGAATTACGTGGTTACAAACCAACTCTGCTTGGTCATCAGAACCAGATTAAAAAAGCTGCCGATATAATAAGGAATGCTAAACGTCTTTTATTCTATGTAGGTGGTGGAGTAATTATGTCCGGCGGTGACCGTGAATTAAGACTTTTAGCAAAAGAAAATAATATCCCTATTACAATGACACTTCAGGGACTTGGCGCTTTTCCAATGACTGAATCGCAGTCACTTGGAATGCTTGGAATGCATGGTACTTACTGGGCAAACCAGGCAGTTAATAATTGTGATGTTCTTGTTTCTTTAGGGGCAAGGTTTGATGATAGGGTTACTGGAAAAGTAGATGCGTTTGCGCCCGGAGCTTATAAGATTCATGTTGATATAGACCCTACATGTATAGATAAGAATGTAATCGTCGACCTTCCTATTGTAGGTGATGTAAAACATGTTATGGCTGAACTTGCAGCAGAAATAACTTCCCCACCTGATCTAGATGATTGGTGGACACAAATTGAAAAATGGAAAGAAGAATGTCCATTGACTTTTGAAAACAATGACGGTAAACTTAGAACACAGTATGTGCTTGATCGTCTTAACGAGTTTACAAAAGGTGAAGCTGTTATTGTAACGGATGTAGGTCAGCACCAAATGTGGACTGCACAATTTTATAAATTTAATCATCCACGCTCTCACATTACCAGCGGAGGATTAGGAACAATGGGATTCTCAGTTCCGGCTGCAATTGGAGCTGCATTCGCAATAAAGGACAGACCTGTAATCTCAATAAGTGGCGACGGCGGCTTCCAGATGAATATTCAGGAATTAACGACAGCTGTCTATAATAAACTTCCGGTAAAATTTATTATTATCAATAACAGTTTTCTTGGAATGGTAAGGCAATGGCAGGAATTATTTCATGCTGAAAAATACAGCTTTACAGACCTCGGAGACAGTAATCCCGATTTCTGCAAAGTTGGTGAAGCATTTGGGTTGAAATCATACTCTACAACAAAACCGGAAGATGTTGATCCCATTCTTGAAGAAGCTTTTTCAATTAATGATGGACCGGTGTTAATCGAATTCAAAGTTGAGAAAGAAGATATGGTTTTTCCTATTATCCCTTCCGGTGCAACTTTGAAGGAAATGATGACTAAACGCCTCGATCCAAAGGAGATGACTTAAAAAATGAAACATACAATTTCTGTTCTCGTAGAAAACCAGTTCGGAACATTTAACCGCGTAGTTACAATGTTCAGTGGAAAAGGATTTAATGTCCACAGCCTTTCTATCGGTGAGACTGAAACTGCTGAAATATCGAGAATGACAATAGTGACTGAAGGAGAAGAAAAAATTATTGAGCAGGTTGTTAAGCAGTTGAACAGGTTGATTGATACAATTAAAGTAGTTGATCTTACTGCACAGCCAAGAGTTGAAAGAGAACTTGCGCTTATTACGATCTATTATCAGAAAGGCAACCGCGCCGATATCGTTAGTGTTTGCGAGATATTTCGGGGAAACGTTGTAGATATTAATAACAAAACTATAACTTTGGAAATTACCGGTCCGCCGGATAAAATAGATGCTGCAATAAATGTTCTTGAAGCATACGGAATTAAAGAAATGGCTCGGAGCGGCACGGTCGCTCTTAAAAGAGGTGAACAAACTAAAGCAGATAAAAAAGAATTAGTCCAAAAAAATAATTTACAGGTATAAAATGAAGGTTTATTATGACAACGATGCTTCCTTAACTTTATTGGAAGATAAAAAAATTGCCGTTCTCGGTTTTGGGAGTCAGGGACATGCCCACTCTTTAAATCTCAAAGAAAGCGGATTGAATGTCTGCGTCGGCTTAAGAAAAGATAGTGCCAGATGGGAAAAAGCAGTCAACGCCGGACTGGAAGTAAAAACTGTCAGCGAAGCTGTTAAGTGGGGAGATGTTGTTATGATATTGCTTCCCGACCAGGTTCAGAAAGAAGTTTATGATAAGGAAATTGGTCCTTATTTGAAACCTGAAACAACACTTGCATTCGGACATGGATTTAATATTCATTATAAACAAATTGTTCCTCCGTCCAATGTTAATGTAATGATGATCGCTCCGAAAAGCCCGGGACATCTTGTAAGAAGAACTTATTTAGAAGGAAGCGGGACTCCATGTTTAATAGCGATTCATAATGATTATTCCGGGAATACAAAAGATGTTGCACTTGCCTGGGCTAAAGGAATCGGCGGAACAAGAGCGGGTGTTATCGAAACTAATTTTAAAGATGAAACTGAAACCGATCTTTTCGGTGAACAGGCTGTTCTTTGCGGCGGCTCTGCAGAATTAATTAAAGCAGGTTTTGAAACTTTGGTTAACGCAGGTTACCCACCTGAACTTGCTTATTTTGAATGTATGCACGAAATGAAACTCATTGTTGATCTTTACTATGAAGGCGGCTTATCGAGAATGAATTATTCTGTAAGCGATACTGCCGAATACGGCGGTATGACAAGAGGCAAAAAAGTAATAAATGATGAATCGAGAAAAGCTATGAAGCAAATTTTAGCTGATGTTCAATCAGGAAAATTTGCAGACGAATGGCTTAAAGAATATTACAGCGGACAGAAAGAAATGCAGAAGCTGAGAGAAGAAAATAAAAATCATCCTATTGAAAAGGTCGGTGCAAAACTAAGAAGTATGATGAGCTGGCTATTTAATAAACCTAAAAAGGAAGAGGTTGGTGTATGAGTTTCAAGATAGCTCTGCTGCCCGGTGATGGAATAGGACCGGAAGTTATTGCTGCAGCAGTTGATGTTTTAAAACTGGCAGGAGAAAAATTTAATGTCGAATTTGAACTTAAAGAATATCCTGTTGGCGGAATTTCTTATGATAAACATGGCACACCCCTTACAGATGAAGTTCTTCAGGCTTGTTACGATTCGGATGCTGTTCTGCTTGGTGCCGTCGGTGGGATCAAGTGGGATTCTCTCCAGAGAGATATGAAACCTGAAGCA
Source organism: Ignavibacteria bacterium GWC2_36_12 (assembly GCA_001802795.1). GTDB lineage: Bacteria > Bacteroidota > Ignavibacteria > Ignavibacteriales > Ignavibacteriaceae > RBG-16-34-14. Next base: position 5,016 of record MGZZ01000052.1, read on the forward strand.
GCATTGCTCAAACTACGTAAATCACTCGGATTGTTTATTAATATTCGTCCTGCAAAAGTTTACAATGCTCTGCTGAATTCCTCCTCTTTAAAAGCAGATGTGCTCAAAGGGACAGATCTTTTAATCTTAAGAGAATTAACAGGAGATGTTTACTTTGGTGAGCCTCGCGGCATTGATGATGAAAAAGGTTTTAATACTATGATCTACACAAAGAAAGAAGTTGAAAGAATTGCCCGTTATGCTTTCGAAGTTGCATCAAAAAGAAAAAAGAAACTTCACTCTGTTGATAAAGCAAATGTACTGGAGACTTCACAGTTCTGGAGAAAATTAGTAATTAATATTAGTAAAGATTATCCCAACGTATCTCTCGAACACATGTATGTTGATAATGCAGCAATGCAACTGGTAAGAGATCCCAGACAATTTGATGTTATATTAACTCAAAATATGTTTGGTGATATTCTTAGTGATATTTCCGGTATGATTACCGGCAGCCTGGGTATGCTTCCTTCTGCAAGTCTTGGAAATAATTACGCTCTTTATGAGCCGGTTCATGGAAGTGCACCCGATATTGCAGGAGAAAATAAAGCGAATCCCCTTGCCACTATTTCTTCCGTAGGTTTAATGTTCATACACTCTTTCCAGATGAACAAAGCAGCCGAATTAATTGAAGAGGCTATTTCAAGGACTCTTAGTGCGGGTTACAGAACAAAAGATATTGCTCAACCTGATAATGTAATTGTATCAACAACAAAAATGAAAGATCTCGTAATTGAGAACTTTAATATAATTTATGACGAACAGGCACTCGGTGTTTTTACTCTTTAGTTTTCATAAGTGAATTTGAATTAGTTGTCACACTGAGCGAAGTCGAAGCCTGCCTGTCGGCAGACAGGTGTGACATTTGAGAGTTACTAATTATTAAATAAAGCAGAAGTAAAATGGACAACAAAAAAATAATCATTTTCGATACCACCTTAAGAGACGGAGAACAATCTCCAGGCGCATCATTAAACGTATTTGAAAAAATAGAAATAGCAAAACAACTGCAGAGACTTAATGTTGATATAATTGAAGCCGGTTTCCCAATCTCCTCCCCTTCGCAGTTCGAGGCTGTTAGGGCAATTGCTTCCGAAGTAAACTGTGTTGTGGCAGGGCTTGCGCGTGCTAAAGAACAGGATATTCTTTCTGCTTATACTGCTCTTAAAGATGCCGAGAAATTCAGGATACATACGTTCATCGGCACTTCCGATATTCATATACTTGGGAAATTTTCCAATGAATCTTACGGAAGATCTTTATCCGAAAAAAGAAATGTTGTATTCAAGATGACACGGGATGCAGTTGCACTCGCAAGAACTTTCACCGATGATGTTGAATTCTCCACTGAAGATGCAGGAAGAACCGATATTAATTATTTGTGTGATGTTATTGAAGCAGCTATTGAAGCAGGAGCTACCACGATCAATGTTCCGGATACAACAGGCTATACATTACCGGAAGAATATGGAAGGATATTCAGGCACATTAAACAGACCGTAAAAAATATTGATAAAGTTTTTCTCAGCGTTCATTGCCACAACGATCTAGGACTTGCTGTGGCAAACTCTCTCAGTGGTGTTATTAACGGTGCAAGGCAGGTAGAATGCACGGTTAATGGAATAGGTGAAAGAGCCGGTAATGCTTCTCTCGAAGAAATTGTAATGGCAATCAAGGTAAGGAAAGATTTGCTCGACCTTTATACCGATATAAAAACGGAAGAAATTTATAATACAAGTAAAATGGTTTCTTCCTTCACAGGATT
>MGZZ01000053.1 GCA_001802795.1 Ignavibacteria bacterium GWC2_36_12
CGTTTCGTCAGAAGAACTTGAGCAAGATATTCACTCAACAGGCTTCTACAGACAAAAAGCAAAAAGCCTTAAACAATGTTGTAAAGATCTTGTTGAAAGGCATAAAGGTAAAGTTCCTGCCGACTTTGATGAATTAAATAAGCTTCACGGCGTAGGTAGAAAGACTGCTTCTGTTGTAGCAGGTAACTGTTTTGGAATTCCCTCTATTGCTGTCGATACTCATGTAAAAAGACTTTCAAATCTCTTAGGATTTATCGATTCACAGGATCCGGAGAAAGTGGAGATGAGGCTGAAAGAGCTTATCCCGGAAAAAGATTGGATAAACACTTCGCACTGGCTTATTTCTCACGGAAGGAAAATCTGTGTTGCAAGAAAACCGAAATGCTTACAATGTATTGTTGGAAATCTTTGCCCGAGTTTTAATCATGCAAATGGATGAAAGATTATAAAATTTTCATGCACTCATGCATACAAGCATTTATGCAAGCTTAACAAAAATTAAGGCGCATGAATTGATGATCAAACAAGTAAAGTAAAAATAATGACAGATAAATCAAGAGACAGAAATTATTGCTTATCGTTTCTTAAAGACTATACGCAGAATGAAAGCCTCCTTAAACATGCTTACACGGTTGAAACATGTGTAAGGGCTTATGCAATTAAGCTTAATGAAGATGAAGAATTTTGGGGAAATGTCGCTTTGCTTCACGATTTTGATTATGAAAAGTATCCGACTGAAAATGAGCATCCATTTAAAGGTTCTGAAATTCTTAACAGGAAAGGTTTTTCAGATGAATTCAGAAACGCAATTCTTTCTCATGCAAATTACAGCGGAGTAAAAAGAGAAACTTTATTACAGAAAATTCTATTTGCTTGTGATGAGCTTGCAGGTTTCATAACAGCAGTTACCTATGTTAGGCCGAATAAAACCATTGATGAAGTCGAGGTAAAATCGGTGAACAAAAAATTGAAGGATAAAGCCTTTGCAAAAAATGTTAGCCGTGAGGATATCTTATCCGGTGCAGAAGCATTAGGTATTCATCTGGATGAACATATACAATTTTGTATTAACGCTATTAAAGCAAATAAGGAAGTTCTTGGTTTGTAGTAACCGGGGACATAGAGGAAAAATTTTTCCTACATAACACGTTTGTCTGTTCTAAGTTTATTGAAAATAATGCCTTGACAAATAGGCTATTAGTTAACTAAATTGGCAGTCCAAAGATGGAGATTTGATAGAGATTTTTGCTACTAGAGGAAATAAGGTTCACAAGAACTGTTTAGAAATTTATCCTTAGGATTCAGTAACAATTAACCCGGTTTAATGAAAAGCAAAATCTCTATTTTAGTTTTGATTCTTTCTATCTCTGTTTTCCCCAATAATCCTTTTAAAGTTATTTCTTCCGACTTCAGATCAATTGTTATAGAGTTCTCACCTCTTAATTTCAATACCGAAGAACGAATAATAGATAATCAGAAATTTTATGATATTTATTTCGATGGTTGTTCTTTTCAACCATCTGATTGGGGAGAACCATCTGTTCCCGAATATGAACTGAATATTGGCGTGCCCGGTGAAACAGGAAATACAATTGAGATTATAAATACACACTACACAGAAATTGATGGTAAGTTGATTCCAACACCACGACTTGAACGTGATGGTAAGTTGGATAAGAATGTGTATAAGGTAAATGAAAATTATTTTAAATATAAACCTTCTGATGAAGTTGTAACCTTTGGTGATTTTGGAATCATCAGAAATGTAAATGTGCAGACCTTAAGGATTCTACCCGTTAAATATTTTCCGGGAACTGAAAAGATAAGGCTCTACAATAAAATTGTTTTTAAAGTTAGTTTTGCTCCTCACCAGGTTTATTCAAACAAAATAACAGATGAGCTTGTTAAGGGAGCAATTGTAAATTATCAGATAGCGAAAAACTGGATTGATAATTCAAAGCGTATTCAGAAAGTGAGCATTTTTAATAGCGTGCTCTCTTCGGGAAGATGGTTCAGATTTGAAGCGCCGGACGAAGGAATGTACAAAATAACACGTGAAATGTTGAGTTCGTATGGAATTGATGCCAATGCTGTTGATCCGCGAACCATAAAGATTTATAACAATGGCGGAAAGATGCTTCCAGAAGATGCTGTACCTCAAAGACCTGTTGACCTGGAAGAAAATGCAATTATGTTTGTTGGAGATGAAGATAATAGTTTTGAAGATGGTGAGTATATCCTTTTTTATGGAAGAGGAAATGATTTTTGGGATTATGATACTACTTCGAAATCTATTAAAAGATATTTCCACCTTTATTCAGAGGTTAATTATTACTGGATAACATCAGGCGGTTCTAACGGGAAAAGAATCCAGGATAAATCCGGGGTTAACACAACACCTGATTTTGTACAGACCTCAACTTATGCTTTTGCAGATTGGGATGTTGATAAAATTAATGTTGGGCAAACAGGCAGAATTTTTGCCGGCGATAATTTTTCCCCGAATATAACTTCGAGGACCTATATGAATAATCTCGATAACAGAGTTGATGGAACATCTATAGATTATAATTTCAGATTTATAAATGCTTCCGAAGATGCATTCTTATTTAAATTGTACGAAAATTCAAATCAAATATTCACACAATCTTTTCGGGGATGGGGTACGCAAGATTATATTGCAGGGATACAACATATTGGTACTGCATCATACAATGGTGGCTTAGCAGAAAATCGGAGTGCATTGAAATTCGAGATTAGTCAAACCACCGTAAATTGTGTTGGTTACTTAGATTATTTCGAGATAAAATATCAGAAAAACTTAAAACCAACTGGGAATTCTCTATTATTCTTTTCAAAAGATACAACAGGTATTATTGAATACCGCCTTAGTGACATCTCTAATACAACCAACTTCAAAATTTTTGATATAGCACGCTATGCTGATATTAAATATGTTACTAACCCTGTTTTATTAAGTGGTGGAGAATGTCGCTTTCAAATAACGGAAAACCAGGGATATGTTTCTAAGTACCTTTGCATTGAAAACGATAATTACAAAACACCGTCAAACCCGGTTGAAGTTAACAACTCTAACCTGCATGGAATTTCTAATGGAGCTAAATTTATAATAATAACTCACGAAAATTTCAAAGATGCTGCAGAGAGACTAAAAGCTCATAGAGAGAATAAGGCTAAAGTAAAAATTTCTACAATTATAATTGATATCCAGGAAATTCTTAATGAATTCTCATGTGGAATGGTTGATGTTTCAGCAATGAGGGATTTCCTTAAATACGCTTATGAAAACTGGCAAATAAAACCTGAGTATGTTCTTTTCTTCGGTTCGGGAAACTATGACTATAAGGATATAGAAGGCTATAATGCTAACTATATTCCCACTTTCCAATCAATTGAGTCGCTGGCTTTATTATCCTCTTATACATCGGATGATTTTTTTGCGGAGCTTGATGGCGGGGGAATAGTTAAAACAGATTTAGCTCACGGCAGAATTCCTTGCAGAACACCTGAAGAAGCAAATATTATTGTAGATAAAATAATAAAATATGAAAATGAAGGTCGAAAAGGATTATGGCGTAACAATATTACTCTTGTTGCTGATGATGGTTATACATCAGACTCATATGAAGGGACAGAGCATACAGCTCCCTCTGAAAGTCTTGCCGTTAGTATTATACCCAAATACTATGATATAAATAAAATATATATGGCGGCTTACCCGGTAGTATTAACTGGTTCCGGGAAAAGGATGCCGGAAGTAAACCAGTCAATTATTGATGCGTTTAACCAGGGAACTTTAATTATGAATTATATTGGACACGGGAGTTCTGAACTTTGGGCACATGAGGTTGTTTTTGAAAAAAGTATCTCGATTCCCCAGTTACATAATGATGATTTTTCTTTTTTAATAGCTGCAACATGCAGTTTCGGTTATTTCGATATTCCGAATTTTCAATCTGGCGCAGAAGCCATGCTTTTTTATAAAGATGCTGGCTTAGTTGCTTCCCTTACTTCAGCAAGACTCGCCCAATCCAGGCCAAATCATGATTTTTTATATCGGTTTTTCAATAGCTTGCTTGCGACTGAAAGAGATACCCTAAATCTTAATATCTCGATTGGCAAAGCACTATTTTTATCAAAAAATGTTTCATCCATTAATGACAGGCGGTATTTCCTTTTTGCCGATCCGACTATGAGATTGGCAATACCTCAATATTTTGGAGAGATCGATTCGATCAATGGTCTTACTCTCGAAACAAATGTTCAGCTTAAAGCCTTGAGCACGGTAAAAGTTGATGGGTTTGTTAAAGATGCCGAAGGAAATAAATGGGATGATTTTAATGGAGAAGGATTATTAACTGTTTATGATTCTGAAGGAAAGGATTCCCTTGAACAGATAAGGTATCCTGTTATAACATCTGGCGGATTGATCTTCAGAGGAAGAGTAAGCATTAAAAATGGTAGATTCTCTACAACCATTGTTGTACCGAAAGATATTTCTTATGAAAATAAGAATGGGAAAGTATTGCTTTACTTTTTCGGAAACGATGAAGACGGGATAAGTTTTACAAACAGCGTAGTTGTTGGTGGGACAGATTCAATTCCTGCCAGCGATAATTCGGGACCACAAATCGAGATTTATTTCGATGATACTTCTTACCAGGATTCTTACCTGATAAGCCCTAACTCAGAACTTATCGTTAAACTTTCAGATGAAAGTGGAATTAATACAACCGGTACCGGTGTAGGGCACAGGCTGGAAGGAATATTGAATGATAAAGAAAGTGAACCGATAGATTTTACTAAATATTTTACCGGCGATCTTGATGCAGGCGGAAAATCAGGACAGGTTAATTATGCACTCCAAAATCTCGATGACGGCGAGCATAAGCTTTATCTTAAAGCATGGGATGTATTCAATAATTTTTCTTCCGAAACTGTCTATTTTACAGTTGTTTCAGGTAGCGATTTGGTTATAAGAGATATTTATAATTATCCGAATCCTTTTACTTCATCAACTACATTTACTTTTCAACAAAATCTCAATTCTATAATAGATGTTGAAGTAAAAGTTTATACTATTGCCGGGAGACTAATTAAAATATTGAACAAAAACAGCGTGAGAGAAAAGTTTGTTTCTGTTGACTGGGACGGAAGAGACGATGATGGTGATTTGATTGCCAACGGTACCTATCTATATAAACTAAAAGTAAAAACAGTTGACGGGCAGTATTCGAAAAGTGTTCTTGGTAAGCTTGCGGTGACAAGATAATGGCATTTCTTTCTGTTTTATAAAGTATATCTTTATATTTAAATATTATATCGGCTAATAAATAGAAAAAGAGTTTTTAAAACTAAGATTATTTAATATCGGAGGAAGTTAATATGAAATTTATTTTTAAGCTTTTGCTGGTCAGTGTAATGTTTGCTGTTCTGCCTAAAGCTACCTATGGTCAGGGTGAAGCTGCTGTCCCGTTTCTTCTATTGGCGCCCGATTCCAGGGCCGGTGGAATTGGTGAATCCGGAGCCGGATTAGCTGATAACTCCGCTGCTATCTTCTGGAACCCTGCCGGAATAGCTTTTTTAACCGGAACAGAATTGAGCATTACACACAGTAATTGGCTTCCGCAGTTCAATCTCGATCTCTTTTACGATTACCTTACTTACAGGCAGTACATAGAAGAATTGGAAGGAAGCGTTACTGCAAGTATAACTTATATGAATTTTGGTGAATTCGTTTATACGGGCGAAAATGATCCTACACCTCTTGGCACTTTCCGCTCGTTTGATGCCGCGCTTACTTTGGGTTATGCTACTAAACTTAGTTCCGATTGGGGATTAGGATTTAATTTCAGAATTATCCATAGCCGTCTTTCCGGTAATAGTATTAAAGTTGGCGCCCAGGAGGGGAAAGGTGTTGCTACCTCGATTAGTTTTGATATTGCAGCAATGTGGCGCCCTGAAAAATTAGTCTTACCTCTGATTGATGAAGATATTGGGAATAGATTAAGTGTTGGTGTAAACCTCAGTAACCTGGGTCCTAAGATTTATTACATAAACCAATCACAGGCTGATCCCATTCCTACTAATTTCAGGCTCGGTTTTGCTTATAAATTAGTTGATGAGGATTTTAATTCGCTTCTTTTAACACTTGATTTCAGCAAGCTGCTTGTTAGCAGAACAACAACCACTACAATTGCCGGAGATGATACGACAATAAAAACTGACTCGGATGAATGGTACCAGGCGTTGATTACGGCGTGGGGAGATGATTCCTTCTCCGAAGAATTACGTGATATAGTTTCTTCGATGGGAATGGAGTACTGGTATGGTCAGCCCGGCGATTTCCTTTTTGCATTACGCGGCGGCTTTTTTTATGAAGACCCTGCATACGGTAACAGGAAGTTTATCACTTTCGGTGCAGGTATCAGGTATGATATTTATGGATTCGACTTTAGCTACATAACAACATCTGTATTTAAAGGCGGGGAGAATCACCCTCTCTCAGATACATTACGGTTCACAGTATTAATTGGTTGGGGAGCCGTTCCTGAAAGTACAAGGGGTTTACCAAGAGGGATTTAACTTTTAATGTTGAAAAAAATAATTGCGGTTTTTATTGTAACAACAGGTTTGGGCAGTATATCTGCCCAAACTTTTATTGGAAAGCTTAATCCTTTTCCAAATTATAAACCCTCGTCTTTG
>MGZZ01000054.1 GCA_001802795.1 Ignavibacteria bacterium GWC2_36_12
TTACGAAAAAAGTTATGCATTTTTCTTAACCACAATTGATTTTTCAATATCTATAATCAGATCAGAAAGTTCGTTGTACATATCGTTCATTGTATCAGTTCCATTACTACCCGGTGCAAATCTTACATACTCACATTTCTGGGAAACTTTCTGTACTCTGTCAACAACGTCCTGAGCAATATTTCTTTTTTGTAATTCAAAAATTGCCCTGTCCACAGAAAATTCTGCTTTTGGAATATGCAGTTTATCTTCAAGATAACCGAAAAGAGCCTGCGAAAGCTCAGTATAAAATTCTCTATCCTGTTTTTTAATCATCAGGCTTTGAGCTATTTTTAACCTGTTTTTAGCCACCTTTTGCGCTTTCCTGTATCGTAATAATTGTACATCGGCGGTTAATTTTTCATCTCTCTTCTTAAAAGCAACAAAACCTATCAAAGCAACCAATGGTATTCCAACAGCAGCCCAAAAACCAAAACGGAAAATCAGTAACTCGCTTCTTTTACTTATATCATTGCCGGATGTTTTTATGTAACGAATATCTTTGCTTAAAAGTTTTATATCTTCTTTATTAAGCCCGCTTATATCCGGCTCAAACACACGCTCCCCTTGTGCTACTTTTATAGTATACGGGTTGGAACTTAAAGTGACATAAGATTTTTTGTCAGGATTAAAGAAAGAGAAAGCTATACCTGGAATTTGCTTATCACCGGGTGTTCTTGGTACGATTAAATACTCTATAGTTTTTTTACCGCCGATTTTACCCGTCCTGTTAATTTGTTCGGATATTTTAGGATCGTATTTTTCAAATCCGGGCGGAAGCTTAACCTCGGGGATATCGACCAGTTTTATGTTGCCATTGCCTTTAATATCTATTTTTAGTGAAACCGGTTCGTTCGTATTCGTTTTACTTTTATCAATTGACGAATTCAAAGTAAAATCCCCTACTGCCCCGTTAAAAGATTCAGGTATTCTTTCCTTTGGTAATGGTAATACATTAACCTTCAGCTTATTTGATTTAGCAGAGTAATCTACAGTCTCTCCTCTTCCAAAAGGATCATTAAAAAAATCATCGAAAATATTATTGCTTCTTTTCTTTTTCTGAACAAGTACCGGAACGTTAAGCTCAAAAGGTGTTACGGAAAGTTCGCCGGATTGATTTGGAAATAAGGCAACCTTTTTCAAAATACCTACCCTGAACTGCTTACCGTTTATTACTTCAGTAGAAAAAAGAATATTCTTAGAGGTTTCCAGTTCTTCTGCCCAAAAACCCTGGTATTGTGGAAGCTTAGAAACGGACATTTGCGAGGCAATATTAAGCCGGGTGTATAATTTATAAGTTACGGTTACCTGCTCGCCCTGGTAAACTCTTTGTTTGTCAGCTGTAGCCCTTACAAAAAGATTTTCAGCAATCTCGGAATCAACCGAAGGTTCGTCTTTTTGTTTATCTACAGGAGTTGTGCCTTTTACAATCTCAACAGAGAGCGGATCAGTTTTATAAATTTTACCATTATATTCTACTGAGGCACTGCCGATGTTGTAATTACCAAGCGATTTGGCTTTCAGATAATATGTATATGTTTTTGATGCGGAGGAAATTCCGTTAACAAATTCCATGCTGGTAGATTGACTTGGACCGGAAAGAATCATAAAATTGTCCATACCGGGGGGAACGAAATTTTTCAAGCCGTTTAAGTTATCTCCTGAAAAAGTAAAAGATAATTCAAACTGATCGTCAATGCTTATCTTCGAATGACTGACTGATGCTAAGAACGCTTGTGCAAAGATAATATTGCTGAATAGAATTAATAACCAAAGGGTATTTTTTGCAATTTTAATCATAAAAAATCCATCCTTACCAATCTTTTTCTCTTTTAACAACCGCACCGGTTTTCTTTCTTAATTTCTTCTGGATATCTTTCTCGTTATTCTTCAAAGCCTGCAGAATTCTTTCTGCTTCTTCTTTTGACATCTGGTTTTGTGGCGCTTTTAAATTATCCTGCTGTGCTTGCTGGTTTTGATCAGGCTTATTCTTTTCGTTATTCTGTTTATTCTGTTCGTTCTTATCCTGGTTTTTGTTTTGATCCTGATTTTTCTGTTGATCCTTGTTGTCATGGTTATCCTTGTTATCCTTATTATTTTGTTGATTCTTTTGCTGGTTCTGCTGGTCATTTAAAAGAGACAATGCATACGAAAGGTTATATTTGGTTTCCAGATCGTTTGGATTAATCTTTAATGAATTCTTATAAGCTTCGATGCTCTCTTTTATTTTTTCTGCTTTCAGAAGCGAATTCCCGATGTTATGATATGTACTCGCTTTATGAGAAGCTTCCTGAGTAAGTTCGAGAGAGGAATAATACTCTTTAAGCGATTCGTCGTACCGCCCTTGTTTATAATATGCGTCACCAAGATTAAAGTGCCCCTCGAAACTTTCAGGAGCTTTTTCTATACCTTTCTTAAAATTCACTTCAGCATCGGGGTATTTCTGCTGATCATATTTATCAACACCATCATTGATTACGCCACGCTGTGCCAACAACACTGGACTAAGAAACAAAAGCATCCAAAAAATAATTTTCATCTCATTACCCGTTATTTAAACCGATCCTTTTAATAATATTACTAACCCACTGGTTTTTATTCTCGCTAATAAAAAATTCTGCAAGCAATAAAAGAATCGCAGGAGCTAAAAAATAATAAAAACGATCTTCGTAATCAGTTACTTTTTTTACCCCGAATTCCGTTTTATCAAGTTCCGAAAGCTCCTCGTAAATCTTATCCAGATGATCTTCATAATTTGAGCCACGATAATATTCACCATTTGCAGCCGAAGCAATTTGTTTTAACGTTTCTTCATCGAGTTTTGTTAAAACAGCATTGCCTTCCCTGTCTTTTTTAAAACCAACCTGTTCTCCTCTTGCATTATACAACGGGATAGGTGATCCACCGATAGAGCCAAGTCCTATTGTAAAAATCTTTACTTCCATGGCTACTGCATCTGAAACTGTTTTGTTTATATCGCCTTCATGATCTTCACCGTCGGTAATTATTATAATAACCTTTTGTGTACTAACGGACTTATCAAAAGAGTTCAAAGCTAAAGTAATTGCAGAAGCAATAGCAGTGCCGGGCTGAGGAACAGAATTAAAATCAACAGCCGAGAGAAAAAGATTCGCTGCAGAATAATCCGTAGTTAATGGAATCTGTATGTATGCTTCACCGGAAAAGATTACAAGCCCTATTCTGTCTCCACGTAACCTATTAATCAAATTTGTTATCTGGAATTTTGCCTTCTCGAGACGGTTCGGCTTTATATCTTCTGCCTGCATACTTAAAGAAACATCGAGAAGAATAAATACATCAATTCCTGTTTGCTTTACCTCTTCCATCTTTGTTCCTACCTGGGGATTAGCTGCTGCTATAATCAAAAAGATTAACGAGATTATAATTATGCTGAACTTAATTGTGTTCTTAAATCCACTGAATGATGGGAATAAAACATTATGAAGTTTCTTTTCGGAAAAATGCTCGAGCAGTTTTGCACGGTTTCTCCTGTACAACCAGTAAAGCAAAATAATAACCGGAATAACATATAAAACATGAAGGTATTCAGGGTTTGCAAATCGAAACATAAATTAAAATCTCTGTCTATTTAATTTTATAAGCTCAGTTTATAATAATTATTCTAAAGCGAGAATGCATGAGTGCATGGTAGAACTTTAAAACTTCCATTCATGCATCCATGCAAACATGCAGCCATTCTTTCTTTCTTCACGGTAATTTTCTTAAAATTGTTCTAGATAATCCCAGTTCGAGTATCAGCAATATTAATCCTCCACCGAGCCAGGAATAATAAAGTTCCTTTGCATTTCGGTAGGAAGTGACTTCAAGTTTTGTTTTTTCAAGCTTATCGATTGTATTATAAATCTCTTCCAGCTTCTTATTATCGGTCGCCCTGAAATATTCGCCTGCTGTAGTTTTCGCAATTTCTTTTAAAACATTCTCATCAATTTCAACGGGAACCATTTGATATCTTATTCCAAAAGGTGTTTGAACGGGATACGGAGCTTCTCCACGGGTTCCTACTCCAATAGTGTAAACCCTGATATTAAATTTTTTTGCAATCTGCGCTGCAGAAATCGGATCAACTTCGCCAGCATTATTAACACCATCTGTTAGAAGTATCATTACTTTGCTTTTAGCCTTACTGTCTTTCAAACGGTTAACGCCATTTGCAATTCCATTGCCGATTGCAGTACCATCTTCAATCATTCCGGTTTTAATATCACCTAAAAGATTTCTCAAAACTGAATAATCAATTGTTAACGGACATTGAGTAAAAGCCTCCCTTGAAAAAATTACTAATCCAATCCTGTCTGAGGTTCTCGCCTGGACAAAAGCATCGATAACTTCTTTTGCTGCCTCGAGGCGGTTTGGTTTTAAATCCTCTGCAAGCATGCTTCCGGAAATATCCAGCACCATTGTAATATCTATCCCTTCAGAGTAAATGTTTTCCCCGGATTGAAAGTTCTGCGGTCTTGCTAATGCAATAATCAGCAAAGCAACAGCAAGCATTCTTAAAATGTTAGGGATATACTTTAATCTCTCGCGCCAGGTAGGCTTGAGTTCTTTAAAAATATTTAAAGAAGAATAATTAATTGATGGTGACGAATTTCTTCCTTTAAACCAATACCAGAGCGCCATAAGAGGAATGACAAGCAAGAAATAAAGAATCCAGGGATAAGCAAAGGTTACATTATTCAACATTATTGATTACCTCTATTTTATCTCCTCTTTCTTTCGGTAATGTTTTTTCCACAATCTGGTATGCCTGTTTCATCATTTCTTCATTAACAGAAGCTATAGGTTTATATTTTGCAAACTTAACCAGATCGGCATTGTTAAGAAATTCTTCAGTGATTAGTAATATTTCATAAGCATCATTTCTGTTTCTCAGTTTTCTCATAGCTTCACTTGTAGTTAGTTCAAGTGCAGGGAGATAAAATCTATCTTCGAAATATCTCCTGATAATCTCTGTTATTGTTGAATGGTATTCTTTTACATATCCTTTTTGCCATAGCTTTTCTTCTTCAAGCTCATGTAAAGAATTCAACGCAGTTAAATATGAAGGTATTTTAGGAGCCGGTCTTGTCCTTTTGCTTTCTTCCTCAAGTTTTTTCTTATGCCTTAAGTATAAATACCGGGCAAGTACAATAACGAATAGTGCAATTAATATGTAAAGAAGCAGTAATCTCCAATCGAGAGGGATTCTTATAGGTTCTTTAACATCTTTTATTTCCTCATTTGCTTTCACTTCAAGGGTATGAACTGTGAAATTAACGGGATTAGTATAAGCTATTAATGTAGTTGTATCTTTTCCAGCTTTGTATCCTACCGGAATAGGAGGAATTGAAACATCGGATGAATCATAAACCGAAACAATGTACCTGTATTCTACTACTTTTTTACCGTTTTCTTCCGACAATACCGGGTCTTCTATTTTAATAAGCTCCAGTTTACCGAACAATTCTTTTGTAAAAGGATTATATACTTCTATTCTTTCGTCGTGCTTAACTTTAATTGAAAGATGTATATAATCGCCGACCAGATAATCCGTTGTATCCGTGTAAGCATTTGCAACTAAGCTTTGTAAGTGGCTGCTAAAAGACAAAGACAGCAGAAATATTAGAATTAAACTTATTCTTACCATCTTCCTTCACGAGTCCTGAAAAACTTAACAAGCGGTTTTACGTAATTCTCCCCTGTGTTTATTTCTATACTGTCAAGCCTGCTTGAAAGAAATAAAGATTTCCTGTTCTGAATAATTCTTTGTCTGACACCGGCTACGGTTTTTTGCACCTTTGTATCACTTGTATCAATCCACCTCTCCTCGCCTGTTTCAGAATCGGTAAGTTTAACGAGTCCTATCTTAGGCAATTTAAATTCTCTTCTGTCATTGATTACAATACCAACAAGGTCATGCTTCTTACCGACTATCCTTAATATTTTTTCATACCCATTATCCATAAAATCCGAGATAAGAAAAACTATACTTTTCTTTTTTATTGCGTTGTTCATATACTCGAGAGCAGATTTAAGATTAGTCGCTTTCCCTTTCGGTTCAAAAGAAAGGACCTCTCTTACTAATCTCAGAACATGTGTTTTACCTTTTCTCGGCGGGACAAATTTTTCAATCTTATCAGTGAACAAAATCAAACCGACTTTATCGTTATTCTTCATAGCTGAAAAAGCAAGTACTGCACTTAATTCTGCCGCAATCTGCTGCTTGGTTTTTTCTACCGTCCCAAAGAGAAGTGAACCGCTTAAATCCACAAGCAGGATAACCGTTAATTCCCTTTCCTCTTCAAAAATTTTAATGAAAGGATGGCTGAACCGCGCAGTAACATTCCAGTCAATGTTTCTTATATCGTCGCCAAACTGGTATTCACGAACTTCGGAAAATTCCATTCCTCTTCCTTTAAATACAGAATGATATTCTCCTGAAAAGACCTGG
>MGZZ01000055.1:0-10177 GCA_001802795.1 Ignavibacteria bacterium GWC2_36_12
ACTTTAATAGTGTGTTCTTTAAGATTGACATCCTGGTATGTAATTATAATCTCCGCGGGTCTTTCAATTTCAATCTTAATTTCAGGAACGCTTAAACAACCTTCTTCCATAACATTTTTTTCTTCGGATCTTTCTATAATTTTCGGGTTAATAATCGTCATCGGTTTGCTGTCTTCATGATCTTCAACAGCCGAAATATCAACTACAAAAATTGCCTTATCCGCGCCAACCTGGTTGGCAGCCAGCCCGATCCCATTCGCATTACGCATGGTAGCAAACATATTCTTTATCAGCTCGATTGTTTTATTATCAACTTCTGTAACTTTGCTTGTTTTTTTACGAAGTATTTTATCCCCAAAAAGCGTTATAGGTAATAAGGGCATTAAAAGATTTTCCTGATTTTTTTGATTGTTTATTACAAAAATAAGGAAATGAGTATGAAGAAAAAAGGAAAGATAAGTGATATGATTAAATCATCTTATCAAAAGCTTTCCATCTTTCATCAGCAACTTATCATCCATATAAACGGTTGGTTGTTTAATAACCCCATCGAGATGAAGAGGAACATTTACACTTCCCCCCATAGATACGTTATTTCCAAGAGCAATATGAACTGTTCCCATCACTTTTTCATCTTCAAGTAGAATCCCGCTTAGTTTTGCACTATCGTTTGTCCCGATCCCAAACTCAGCGATATTCCGTGCCATTTTTCCAACACCATCAAGCATAAGTTTTAATTCAGATGCTAATTTCCCGCCTGTAATTGTTGAAGCAAAACCATCTTTCACTTCTATCTTAATGCCTGCATTCTTAATCAAACCAAGACCAGCCATAGAGCCATCAACAACAAAAACTCCATTTGCGGTTCCTTCTATTGGTGCTAAAAATGTCTCGCCGGTTGGTAAGTTTCCGCTCTCTCCTTTTTTATGAAAAAGACCTTTGCTTGCTATTGCGGTTCTTCCTGCAATTCCAAAAGAAATATCGGTTCCGGCAGGAGCAGTTACTTTTATTCTTTTTCCTTTCTCAAGAATCTTTTTAAGCTTAATTGAAAGTGCGGCAATCTTTTTATAATCTGCATTCATTCCCCTTATCATAACTTCTTCTGTTATTCCTGGAAAAGTTGCAACTCGTACCCCCTTTGCCGAAGCTGCCCTTCTTGCGTTTGTGTGAGTTAAAGATTTTGCGGTTGGACAAAACACAACATCGAACTTCTGCATCAGTTCAGCAATTTCATCCGGCGGTTCTTCCCCATTCTGTTTCCCCGATTTCATCTCAACATAAAGTGCTTTATGTCCGAGTCTTAGTGCATTTTCATATAAATAAAAACCTATTTCCCTTTTTTGTTCATCAGTTATAACAAGTATCTTCTCTTTTTTCTTCGCCCCCATGCAATCTCTGATTGCAATAATTGAGGCTGTGTCGAGTTTACTATGTTTCATATTAAATAAGATTGAATGGCTGAATGACTATTAGGACTTTCATCTACTCGTCACTCATTCTATAACGGAAATCCTACATTCAATTGAATTACAGCATTAAATCCCCCGGCATTAATAAAATTAGTCATCGGCTCGGTAGTCGTTTCATTTTGGGTAAGTAACGTCCCATCATCCATCTGAAGATTATCAATTGAAAGCCTTGTATAAGCAGCTACTCCTTCGATACTAAGATATTCATCAATAACTTCGAGAATAAAACCGGTTCCGATCGAGTATCCCAGGTTAGTAGATTTTGTTTTATATTTTTTTACTATTGTTTCTGCACCCGTTAAATTTTCAGTATTGGTTAGAGTTATATTGTTAAAATTCAAAGCGCCGTCAACTACTTTCCAGCTAATCCAATTTGTGATAGAAATACCGAGATCAACTCCTATTCCCCAATTTCTCATTTCAAGTTTCATCGTTGTTGAACGTGTACCGGAAGCGTGTTTTTCAAGGGCTTCATGTTCTTCGGAAACAGATTGATAATATCCTTTAGTCGTTAGAACAAAACTTTCTACTTTGGCTCTGAAAAAATTTAAGCCTACCCTGTAACCCTGGGCTTTACCAAAATTTTCCATTGGCGAAACCAGGGAATCGCTTCTTATCCCGTTAAAAACATTTATATAATCATTTAAGCCGGTGGGTTTATATTCCTGGTAACTGAAGCCTCCATAACCGCCTACAAAACCGAGACAGCCGAAACCGAAAGATTGTGCTTTAACAGTTGTTGCAACTATAGAGCAAAAAAAGAGAACAGAAGTTACAAACCTTGCGCAGAATTTATGAGAAGACATAACACCTCGACACTATCACATTCAACATACAAACATTATCAGTTAAATGGAACTGCAATATTAGGAGTGCAGAATCTTATGACCCTTAACCATTTAATAAATAATTATCTTCACTTTTCAATTTTTATTCTTCATCCCCTTTTCCAGTCCATGCCCGTGAGGACCAATTTCTGTTTTTCTTAAGAGGAAAGCAAACAATAAACCGAAGAATCCAAGAGAAGAGAATATCCACATTCCTAATGTATAACCTGAAGGGTTGGAAGCACTGGCGCCGGAAACATCATTTGCAAAACCAATCAGCAAATTGAATCCGAATAAACCGATATTCTGAATCATTGTCATGAGCCCGTAAGCAGTTCCAAGCTTAGCTCCTCTTACAACAAGAGCAACTGATGGCCACATAATCGCAGGAATTAATGAAAATGAAATTCCCATCATAGACATCGGCACAAGAAGGTAAATCGGAATTAGAGAATGTATATCGAAGAAATCTAAGTTTAAAGAAATCGAACCGGTCAATCCAAGAGGAGCGGTAATATCAACTTTGTAAGCCATCATAAGATAAACGGGAATGATCAGAATAGAACCGAGCATCATAAGAAGTGACCGCTTTCCGATCTTATCTGCAAGAAGACCAAACAAAGGAGTAAAAAACATTGCGGCAAGAGTTAACATACTTGAAAGGTTTCCACCTACTTCACGTGTTGTTCCGTGAGCTTCCTGGAAAAATTTAATTGCAAAAGTCTGGAAGGGGAACATCGCAGAATAAAATGTAACACAAAGGGCTGTTATGAACCAAAAAGATTTTCCAAAACTAAAAATCTCTTTCAAAACAATTTTATCCTGTACACCTTCTTTTGGCAGGTTATATTTCTTCGTGGCATAAAGATCCAAAAAGTAATAAACTATTATACAGGCTACTGCAAAAACACCTGTTCCAACAGTTATCCACAAAGGCGATTGCCAGTAATCATAAAGACTCCTGCCCCAGCTTGGCGAATTTAAAGCAAGGAACGATCCCAGTCGTGCGACCGTTAAATTTAACCCGAAGGCAAAAGACAATTCTTTACCTTTGAACCAGCGTGCAATAATAGTGGTTATTGCAACAATCATAGATTCGGCACCTAAACCGAAGATCAACCTTCCTGCTGCCATCAGGAATAAATCGCCCTGTATTGCAGTAACAAGAGCGCCGATCATTATCAGAACAGTAAAAATAAAGACAGAGATTCTTGTCCCGAACCTGTCAATTATAATTCCCCCAACCAGGACCATAATTATATTTGGAAAACTGTAAATAGCATTAAGCAAACCGATATCGGAATCTGAAAAATTTAATTGTGATTTCAGGAGATCGGCAAGTGGACTTATACTATCATAAATATAATAGTTGCCGAACATTCCAAGGCTTATAAAAACAAGAACCATCCACCTGTAAAAAGCAGATGGTTCTTTTCTTAAAAGAGAAGAACTGTTTGTGTCAGTCATATCATCAGCCTGCGGTTTTTTCAATTTTTGTTTGCGGCTTCCTCGATACTTTATAAAGAATCGAAGCCATAAGACCAAAGAATATAACGCCAAGTATTGCATAACCGCCTTCACCAAGAATACCTGTTAAAAATCCTTCGGTGCTGATTGACTTAAAGAAATTAAATACATTATCATTGACTGATAGAAGAGCAACTATAACACCTGCAAGAGCGCCTCCTGCAACAAGACCGGTTGCAAAGAGACTACCCTTCCCGAGTTCACTGTCCTCAACTTTTTCCCCTTTTCTCTTAGCAACTTTATCAGAGATACCTTTTATGGCTCCGCCGACAAATATCGGCAATGTTGTTGAAAGAGGAAGATAGGCACCAACAGCAAATGAAAGTGCACTGACTCCGCATAGCTCGACAGTAACAGCAAGAAAAGAACCGACCAAAACAAACTGCCAATCGAGGTTAAATGAAAGCAAGCCTTTTATTAAAGTTGCCATTAGAGTACCCTGCGGTGCAGGAAATTTATCGCTGCCTATAGCGTGAACAATTCCCATTGCTCTCATATCAGGAGTCGGCGAATCGAGCTGCTGAATCGTCCAGCCGATAATAAGCGATGAAACAATCGCCCCGACAAAAAGAGCAATCTGCTGGTATTTAGGAGTTGCTCCAATAATATAACCGGTTTTTAAATCCTGTGAAGTTGCACCGGCATTTGCAGCGGCTATACAAATCATACCGCCGACAACAAGCGCCATCGGCTCAAATACTTTTCCGGTCCAGCCGACTGCAATGAAAACGAGTGCTGTTCCCATTAATGTTGCAATAGTCATTCCTGAAATAGGATTTGAACTGGAGCCGATTATACCAACTATACGGCTCGATACAGTTACAAAGAAAAATCCGAAAACAATTACAAGAACGCCGATCAAAAACTTATTGAAAATTGTATCGCCCGGAATCATCGGAAGTAAAATCATCAATATTACCAAGCCAATGCTTCCTACAATAACTGTTATGAATGAGAGATCATTTTCCGTCCGGATTATTTTTACTTCGCCGCCCCTGTTTTTTAAAGAAGCAACGCTTCCTTTAAAAGAAGAAACGATAGTTGGAAAAGTTTTAATTAAAGTGATTAAGCCCCCGGCTGCAACGGCACCTGCACCAATTTGCCTTACATAAGCGCGGTAAATAGCGTCGGGATAGCTTGTAAAAGTGTGAAGCTGGGGATCCCAGTTACCCGGACCTCCGGCAGTAAGTAAATCTTTTAAATATCCAAGTTTAACTAACTGCTCAGCGATAACATCAGGAGGTACTAACGTTGCAATAAGAGGAATCAACCCGAGCCAGGCTAAAACACCACCGGCAACAAGTACACCGGCTATTCTTGGTCCGATAATATATCCAACTCCTAAATACTCGGGAGTAATTTCTCCATTAACCGTTGCAGAAGGAAAAAATTTGTTTGTCTGAGCCGATACCCACGCAGGTGCATCTTTTATAACATGAAAAACTCTTTGAAGCAAAGCATATCCAAGCGCAACAGATAATCCCTGGTAAGCGGTTTTAGCAAAGTCTCCTCCCTTATCACCCGCTATTAAAACGGAAGCACAGGCTGTCCCTTCAGGATAAGGAAGAGTATGATGTTCCTGTACAATCAAAGAACGGCGTAAAGGTATCATCATTAAAGTCCCGAGAATACCTCCGAACATTGCGAGAGCTAAAATCGTCCAGTAATTAAAAAAGTCTGCACCGACGCTTGCACCATTTTCGTTTATAGACATAAAAAGAAAAGCCGGCAATGTAAAAACGACTCCGGCTGCAATTGACTCGCCCGCAGAACCAGTTGTCTGTATAATATTATTTTCAAGAATTGTTGTCTTAAAATATTTCCTGCCAATAGAAATTGCCAGGACAGCAATCGGAATGGATGCCGAAACAGTCAGCCCAGCCTTCAAAGCTAAGAACACTGTTGCAGCACCGAACAAGATTCCAAAGAATGCACCCATAAGGATTGATTTCAGGGTAAATTCGGGAACAGATGCTTCCGGTGAGATGTAAGGTTTGAAGTTTGAGCTGGTTGAATTATTCTCTGCCATACATGTAACTCCGAAAAATATGGAAGAATTTAAGATTAATTGATGTTGAAATTGAGAAATAATAGGTATAAATGCAAGAAAGAAATCCAATATTACAATGTTCCGGATACGGGATACCAGATACCAGGTGCCGGATTGATAATATTAGAATTAAAACTTAAGTTTCATACATTCTATTCACTTGGATATGTAATAAAAAAACCAAGGGGAAGTTAAAAATGAAGGGGCTCTTAAATATTATTTTTCTTTTCCAGATTGCCCTATCAAATAATACAATCTTACCGCAACCCCTTCTATTTTCTAAAGAAGCAATTGAAATAAAAATATATGATGGATATACTATTGTTAATGGTGATTACACATTCAAAAATAAAAATAAAAATGAACTAACCAGAGCTTTATTTTATCCGTTCCCGGTTAACCTATCTTCTTCTTATCCGGATAGTATCTTTGTTTTTGAACAGGATATTAAAGCAATGCCGTTTACAAGATCATCTACTGGAATCCATTTCAGCATAAAAGTGTTGCCTGATTCCGAAACAACAATAAAAGTATCATACCGGCAAAAACTTACTTCCGAAGAAATGAAATATATTCTTACATCAACACAAAGCTGGAAACAGCCTCTGGAGAAAGCTGAATATAAAATTTTACTGACGAAGAAATTTGAGCTGACAAATCTTTCACTAAAGCCTGATAAAAAAGATTCTAATTCAACATACAATATTTATTATATCACCAAAGAAAACTTTATGCCCGAAACAGACTTAATTGTTAAATGGGCAAGGAGGGGAAAATGAAAAAGCTGAGTTTAATGTTGTCTCTGATTGTTGTATTAGCAGTTGTTAATTACATAATTCCTAATCCGGTAATGATTTTTTATATGAATGAATTTATGTTCGATTCTACAGGGTGGAAATTAGAACTTCATCCTTCGGGTCCAGGGGAAGAACTTTCACTCAACGGATGGTTTTTAACAAGTAAAACGGACACTGCATATTTTAATGATGAAATTTATTTAGATGGCGCTCATTATACTGTTATTACACAAGATAGCTTGCAAAAGCAACTAGAAATCGATCCAATATATGACACTTTAACTCTATATAGTGATGAAGGAATCTTTTATATGGACAGATTATATTTCGGAAATGCAAGCGCGTATTCTGCCCCAACGCCGAAAACAGGTCAATCAATTTCTTTAAGAATTTATTCGGATGGATATTGGCAGCAATATTTTTACTACCTGGATAATACTCCAACAATCGGTTTTGAAAATGATACTCTAAACGTAAAAGGAAACATTGATGGTTATGTAACGGACTCATTAAACAATCCTTTAGAAGGAGTAAAAGTAATTTATGGCTATGTTGAAGTGCCACAAAACGGTTTTCAACCCGTTTATATTGAAACAAATTCATTAGGTTATTTTAGCTATTACGATTTTTCAATATTTAAAACTCTGCGATTTGAAAAGGAAGGGTACTTTAGCCCGGATACTTCAGTCCAAATCTGGCCCGATAGTACAGTAACAATAAATATTAAAATGAGTTTGATAGTGGGAATAACTGAAATAATTTCTCCTACTGTAAATAATTTTACATTAACGCAAAATTTCCCTAATCCGTTTAATAGCTCAACCACATTTATATATTTTCTTCCGGAAGAAGAACAAGTTGAAATAAATGTTTATGATGAAAAGGGAGAATTGATCCAAAGACTTTTTAAAGGATATCAAAATAAGGGTGAATACAAAGTAAACTGGAATGCAGATAATCTTGCTTCAGGAATTTATTTCTACGAATTAAAAACAAAAAAACAAAAAATAAGTAAGAAATGTTTATTGCTGAAGTGAGTATGATACAGAATTTTAAAAAGCCTTACCTTCAATGACAGTTGGTTGGTAATATAAGATTAGCCTGTGAGACTTAATTAAACGGAACCTGAAGCCTGCCTGTTGAAAAGACGCGTGCGATCACTTGCTTGTTTATTACAGGGCAAAAAACTAATTTCACTTTAATAAACCAAAGCCGAGGATTATACGTATAAAACGATCCAATAAGTATTTTAAATCCGGAATGAAATAATTAAGGAAACATGAAATGAAAATAAATCAATCTTCATCAACAAAAAAACATTCCAGGCGTGATTTTATAAAGCAGCTTTCTGCTGGCGCAGCATCTTTAGCACTTAGTTCACCTTTAATCGGCTCTTCCTTATTAAATAAGAAAACCAAATCTGATAAAAAGATGGGAATAGCTTTAGTCGGTCTGGGGTACTATAGTAGAGATCTTTTAGCACCTGCATTGCAGGAAACTAAAGAATGTTACCTGGCAGGGATAGTAACGGGGACGCCTTCAAAAGAAGAAACCTGGTCGGAAAAATATAACATCCCTCAAAAAAATATTTATAATTATGAAAACTTTGATGAAATAGCTGATAACGATGATATAGATATAATTTACATTGTACTTCCTAATTCTATGCATGCCGAATACACCATCCGTGCTGCAAAAGCAGGTAAACATGTGATCTGTGAAAAACCTATGGCACTGAATGCAAGGGAATGCGAAGAAATGATAAAAGCATGTGAAAATAATAAGGTGGGACTTTCTCTCGGTTACCGCATGCAATTTGAAAGAACTACTCAAGAGATTATAAGGTTGGGACGTGATGAAGTTTATGGAAAAGTAAAATTGATAAATGGCGCAGCAGGTTTTCGTATGAACAGAGGCGGTGCCTGGAGAACAATAAAAGCAATGGGCGGCGGTCCCATGGAAGATATTGGGATTTATGCATTACAGGCAGCACGGTTAGTTACAGGGGAAGAGCCTTTATCAGTTACAGCGCAGGCATATAATTCCCGACCTGAAATATTTAAGGAAGTGCCTGAATCTGTTTCATTTCAGCTTCTTTTTCCAGGTGGGACAATTGCCAGCTTAGCGGGTAGTTTTGGTATCTTTACTACAGATTTATTTGTGACTGCAGAAGATGGTTGGTTTAACCTGCAGCCGTTTTGGACTTATACAGGAATTAAAGGAACAACCCCGGATGGACCTTTAAGCTTTCCCGAGAGGAACCAGCAGGCTGTTCAAATGGATGAAATGGCTGTCAGCTTCAGGGACGGTAAGCCATTAAGAGTTACCGGGATAGAGGGATTGAAAGACGTTAAAATAATTAAGGCTGTAGAGGAATCTATTTCCGGTGGGGGTAAACAAGTCAGAATAATTTAATATTATTAAAATTTTTAACGACAGGTGTTTAAATACAGTCCCAATCTATTCTAAAAAAAATTTTACTGTTGCTATTATCTCTCTTTCTGTTTAACTTTTTATCGATATAAATTAAAGGTTATTGAAAGGAGAAACATTTTAACCTGAATCTTATCTAACTAAATAATCCCAATTAACAATTATTATAAAGGGGAATTAAAATGGATAAAGTAAAAACAACACTTGCCGAAACTGCTACATTAATGCTCAATGGCAAAGAATATGAGCTTCCCGTAATTACAGGTTCCGAAGGAGAAGTCGGTATTGATATAAGCCAGCTTAGAAATATTACGGGGGCTATCACTTTAGACAGTGGTTACGCAAATACCGGCTCCTGCCAAAGTGCAATTACTTTTATTGATGGGGAAAAAGGGATATTGAGATACCGCGGTTACCCGATAGAAGAACTTGCAGTAAAATCGAATTTCGTTGAAGTATGTTACCTGCTGATCTTCGGTTATCTGCCTAGTCAATCTGTTATTGATGATTTTAAATATAAATTATCCCACCACAGCTTGATACATGAAGATATGAAAAAATTCTTCGAGGGCTACTCCTCCAATGCACACCCGATGGGAATTCTTTCCTCGATGGTTAATTCACTATCCGCTTATTACCAGGAATTCGGCTACAAAGCAGATATTGAATTGAACATTATCAGGCTTCTGGCAAAACTAAAAACAATTGCTGCGTTCTCATATAAAAAGTCGATTGGTCAGCCATACATTTATCCTGATGATGATTTAAGCTTTAGTGCGGATCTTCTCAAGATGATGTTTGCCGTTCCGTCCGAGCCTTATGAAGTTCCAAAATCTGTCGAAGATGCACTTGACCTGCTTCTTATTTTACATGCAGACCATGAACAGAACTGCAGTACTTCCACAGTCAGGATGGTTGGAAGCAGTGAAGCAAACTTATTCGCTTCCATCTCTGCAGGTATAAGCGCTCTTTGGGGAAGATTGCATGGAGGTGCGAACCAGCAGGTAATTACTATGCTGGAAAAGATACAGGAAGATGGAGGTGATTACAAGAAGTACATCAGTCTCGCAAAGG
>MGZZ01000055.1:10192-13746 GCA_001802795.1 Ignavibacteria bacterium GWC2_36_12
TTAAATTGATGGGCTTCGGGCACAGAGTATATAAAAACTTCGATCCGAGAGCTAAAATTCTGAAAGCGGCAGCAGATAAAATTCTTAATGAACTCAAAATCAAAGACCCGCTTTTAGATATTGCAAAGAGCCTTGAAGAAATTGCTTTGATGGATGAATTCTTTATAGAGAGAAAACTTTATCCTAATGTCGATTTCTACAGCGGGATAATTTACCGTGCAATAGGGATACCCACAAATATGTTCACAGTAATGTTTGCTCTTGGTCGTTTGCCCGGCTGGATAGCGCATTGGAAAGAAATGAGAGAAACTCCCGGTGCAAGAATATACCGCCCGAGACAAATCTATACGGGAGAAGCAATACGTCCTTATGCCCCGATTGAAAAGAGATAATTAATCTCTAAATAAAGTTATAGCAAAGTCCCGCAGTGCCGGGACTTTGCTTTGTTATACCAACTCTACCTAATAAAAATTTAAATCACTTCCGCCCTTCTTTGCTTCAGGAATAAATATGTGCACAAATAAAAAGCTGTACCGAGCAATAATCCATCAATAAAACTCAATGGTATAAAAACAAAATCAAAAGAATATCCCTCATGCAGACTTAAAGAAATTATCTGACTTAGCGATCCTTCTACTAAATTTCCTATGCATATCCACAAAGCTAAAGACCACCATTTTAATCCCCACGTTTTTAAGGCTAATATAATTGATACAGTAAGTATAAAAGACCAGAAAAAGAAAAAGAATAAATTCCCAGGCTCGATATTACTAATTATCTTTATTGAACCAAATGAAACTCCGTTATATAAAAGACGCATAAGTGATGAAATAACCATCGTTCCCAGCCCCACAAATAATGCAATTAACCAATCATTTTTTACCATATGTAATAACAGAACAAACAAAACGGAATAGAGAATTAAAGCCGGAATACGAAATGCAAAAAAGTATGATGACATAAATTCAAAAGTCGAACCCCACCAAATACTATAAAAAACCGACCACAAGAACCCGGATAAAGCCATAGCGATGAAGAGACCTAAACCTATGAAATAGTTTATACCAAAAGCTTTCCTGTTAAATATAGATGTTAGTGAGTTACCTACCGGAATTTGGGTTATTCCTTCAACAATGGTTTGCACTTTATACGTTGCTTTTACTCTTCGTGATTTTATAAAATAACTCTGCCATATTAAATTGAATACGATAGCGTAAACAATTCCTTTTATTATTACCCCTTCTTCATTAACAATATAATATCCGCTCGGAGCCTCCAAACCGGTTATTGCTACAATGAAACTACCAACCAGATATGTTAACATATATATGCGCGCCATCCATACTGAATAATTATTACGGACGGCAATTAACACTATGCCTGTAGCAAGGCCAAGAAACCCGACAAGTACTGCTACTGCCGGATTAGTAACAAACACTTGGGTAGAGCTTAAAAAAGAGGATTCGCCTGATTGAGCCGCAATAATAAAATTCCATAATGCACTAATGAATGTTCCGATAACAAATAAAAGCAGCCATCCCCCGATCCCTTCTGGTTGTTGTGTTCCGGCAGCAGTTACATTTTGATTTTCACCATCATTGTTAGTGGACATTTTTTTCTCCTGATAGATTTGTAAAGGCGGTTAACACCATTTTATTTATATAAGAATTAAAAAGAATATTATCTTAAGACTATGGAAGGATGTTGAGAAATGCCTCATGCTGCTTTCTACAAAAGGTGTAGATGATTAATTCTTTTACTGTAGTCCGCTTCGGGAAGGTACTTTAGGGATTCGCCCCGTAATCAACACCTAATTCTCCCCTCTCGCAGTAGACAGAAATTACTATATGTAATTAGTAACTATTTTATTTCAAAGTCAAAAACTTTCGTTTCATATTTGGCAAGTAATAAAATTCCCAAATCCGCATTCTTCAATCCGGCTTGTCCGCCAAAGTGAAGCGAAGGCGGAAATTTAAAACTTCATTCTTCTCATCCCGATATGACAAATTGCAAAATCGTATTTAACAGGATCTGACGGATCGAACTTTTTTAATTTTTCAGTTATCTCTTCAGCCATTTTCCAGCTTACATTTTTTCTTTTTGTTAATCTCAAAGAACGACTAATTCTCGCAACGTGAGTATCGACAGGAATAACAAGTTTGCTTGTATGAATTTCTCTCCATAATCCGAAATCGAGATCATCTTTTCTTACCATCCACCTGAGAAACAGATTCATTCTTTTGCATGCACCCCCCTTTTCAGGAACCGGGAACATAAATTTAGAGCCAATGCTGAGCACTTTTTTATTATTTATCTTTTTATAGTTCTCGATAAAATACCCGGAGAAACCTGAAATCGCTTCTTTAAGGTTAGAGGAACCGGGATCATAATACTTCAGAAAAAGTTCTTTCAAAGAGCCATACTGACGGTAAGCTTTACTCATCAAAACAAAAAAATCACTTACATCTTTTAGTGAATAAAAACGGTGAATTAGTGTTCCTGCTCTTAAATCCTGTTTACCAAAGTTGAGAATAAAGGCATAAGGTTTGTTATTTGCTAACCGAACAAACCTGTTAAGTATGTTTATGATCTGGGTTACATTACCGTACGCAAAAATAGAAGCAATGAATCCCATAGCTTCAATATCCTTCTCATCTTCGAATAAATGAAGAAACTGAAGAGGATCGGGAGAAAGCCGGGATTTATCAAAAGCCCTGTAGTGATATTCTAATTTCTCTTTTAAAGTCATAAACTTAACGGAAATATAATCTAAACCGGGAAATTTTTACTGTAAAAGATTGCGATTCTCTTTATAATAAAATAATTTACAGCAAATATTTACAAATGAGTATCACAACCAGTCATTTTATAAGAATATTATCTACCACAATTTTATTTTCTCTTGTTGTAATATCGATCTCTTTAGCAAAAGAAAATATACCGGCACTATCAGGTCCATCCGATTCTTTAGCCCAGGCTCAAACGCTCACAGGTAAGCATCAGTTATCTTATTTACTGATGAATAATTCTTTAAATTCAGTTACCCCGGCAGGATATTTTAACAAACAAACAAGCTATCTTCTCGAAGACGGCACAATCTGGCGAAATGAATCTGAAATAAACACTCTCCGGTTGGCGGGAATGTCGGGAGTAGTTTTGATGGGAGATGTATACGGGTATTCCAGATTAAAGGATCTCTGGTACAACTGGCCAACCACGAAATTTCACTCAATAGATTTCTCGGAAGATTTTCAAAAATATAAATGGATGGATAAGTATGGTCATTTTCTTCATGCCTATTTTGCAGCCGGGCTTTTTTCGAGAGGATACCGATGGGCTGGATTCAGCGGTGAAAATTCAGTCTGGTATGGTTCTTTAACCAGTTGGTTGTGGATGTTTCAGATAGAAATTGCCGATGCTTTTTTTGAAAAATGGGGCTTTAGCTGGGGAGATCTCCTCGCAAATACTTTTGGCGCAGGTTTCTCGGCATTACAGCAAATTTATCCTGAAGTTTTAGGAGGCATTCAACCGAAGATAAGTTATCATGTATCGGA
>MGZZ01000056.1:0-3380 GCA_001802795.1 Ignavibacteria bacterium GWC2_36_12
AAAGCATTAAGAGAAGACCCCGTTCGAAATCAGGCAATACTGAACAGGATTCCTGCTGCTCGGTGGGGTAAACCGGAGGACCTGATGGGTACCATAGTATTCCTTTGTTCCGATGCATCTAATTATTTAAATGGCAGTGTAGTTACAGTCGATGGCGGTTGGATGGGAAGGTAAGAGATAAATTGAAAGATAATTTTAAAAGGGCTATATTAAATCCAGTTTAATTAAACAGGCAAATATAAGATGGAAAACGTAAACAGCATTTTTATAGATAAAGGTAGAATTAAAACATACATTTTTGATTTATTAGCTATTACCGCTATTTACCTGATTCCGTCTTTTTCACACTTGCTTAGCTTCCCCGTCTATTTAATTGAACCTATGAGATTGGTAATTATACTTGCTGTTATACATACATCCAGAACTAATGCTTATCTGATTGCAATTACTTTGCCTGTTTTTTCTTTTTTGGTTTCTGCTCATCCTTCATTGATAAAATCCGGGCTTATAACTGCCGAACTGTTACTAAACGTATTTCTGTTTTACCAGTTATCTAAGAATTTCTCGAATAAATTTCTTGTGGCTGTTTTCAGTATTTTATTAAGTAAAGTTTATTATTATATAATTAAAATTCTCCTCCTCAATTTTGCTCTTCTTGATGAAGATCTGTTTGCGACACCTGTTTATATCCAGATTGTTATGACAATCATTTTTAGTGGCTATGTTTATTTTGCTTTGAGAAACAAAGAGGAATCAGCCTAGTAGATGAAGTCATATTTTTTGTGGGGATATTTCAAACTTGACTTTTTTATCAGGATTAGATAATATTTACGAAGAAATTTTTATAATTAAAAAAATGAATAGTAAGACCATATATTCTGCCGCAGCATGTTGTTGCTGTTGTTGTATGCCTTCTTATCACAAGCAGCGGTATTGTATAACTAATTTTAATACTTAAAAGATCTTGATATAAAACATTAAAAACCCGCTGCTAAAAACAGCGGGTTTTTTGTTTTAAAGAAAAAAGATGAAAACACTTACAAAGAGAAAACATAGTTTAGTGAAAAATAGCCCGGATCACTTTAGAGTTTTAGGTGATAATATAATATCCGGAATTGATAATAGTTCGAATGGCTCAATACTAAGCAGAATTGGAAATACTCCGCTTCTGAAAATTAGTAAAGTAACTAAAGGGATAAATCCGGATGTGGAAATTTATGCTAAAGCTGAATGGTACAATCCGGGCGGATCAGTAAAGGACAGGGCAGCGTTGAATATGATTCTTGAAGGTGAGAAATCGGGTGAGCTCAAGAAAGAGAAAGTAATTATTGATGCTACAAGCGGGAACACTGGAATTTCTTATGCACTGATTGCTGTGGTAAAAGGATACAAAGTGAAACTGGCCCTACCTTCAAACGCAAGTGAAGAGAGAAAAAAAATATTGAGAGCGTATGGAGTCGAGCTAATTCTGACCGATCCTCTCGAAGGTACAGATGGTGCACAAAAGCTCGTAAGAGATATTTATGAAAAAAATAAGGAAATCTATTTTTATCCGGATCAATATAATAATCCGGCAAACTGGCAGGCTCATACAAAAACTGCAAACGAAATCTGGGAACAAACAGGTGGCAGAGTTACTCATTTTGTTTCAGGTCTCGGTACAACGGGTACTTTTGTAGGTACTTCAAGAAGATTAAAACAACTCAACCCCGAAATACAAACAGTTTCGTTCCAACCGGATGCGCCGCTTCATGGAATAGAAGGACTGAAACATCTTCCAACAGCTATTATTCCCGGTATTTATGATGAGAGTCTATCTGATAAAACAATTGAAGTATCGACAACTGAATCTTATGAAATGGTAAAAAAGCTTCTCCGTGAAGAAGGACTTTTTGTCGGTATTTCAAGCGGTGCTGCAATGGCAGCCTCATTAAGATTAGCACAGGAATTGGAATCTGGAATAATTGTTACAGTTTTTCCTGATGATGGGAAAAAATATTTGAGTGAAAAATTCTGGGATGAATTATGATCGAAATATCCGGCGATCTTCTTAACAGGATAAAAATTCATGGAGAAGAAACGTACAACGAGGAATGTTGCGGTGCACTTTTCGGCAATTATAGCGATGAGAGCAGGTCAATCCTTGATATTCTTGAATTTGAAAATGAAAAAGAAGAAAGTCGCCAGAATAGATTTTTGATAACTCCTGCTCAATACAGGTCAGCTGAAAAATTAGCTAAGGAAAGGAATCTTGAGCTGCTCGGTTTTTATCATTCCCATCCCGATCATCCTGCTCAGCCCTCGCAGTTCGATATAGATCATGCGTTGCCCTGGTTCATATATATAATTGTTTCTATCAACAAGGGAGAAGCAAATAATTTAACTTCCTGGATACTAAAGGAAGACAGATCGGAATTCGATAATCAGAAAATGAAAGTGATTAATAGTGAAGAAAAAACTTCAGTATTAAAAAGTGAAATTATTTTTTAACAAAGACTTATAGAAGGAAAGATAAAATATGCCCGTTAAAGTGATGATCCCCACACCATTAAGAGCTTACGCGGAGAAAACGGACTCTGTAGAAGTAGATGGAAGAACTGCCGGTGAAGTGTTAAATAATGTTGCTGAGAAATATTCTCAATTAAAGAAGCATCTTTTCGATGAAAGGGGAAGCCTGAGAAGCTATATTAATATTTACGTTAATGATGAAGATATACGCTATCTCCAGAATGAGAAAACCGAAATAAAGGAAACTGATGTTATCAGCATAGTTCCATCTATTGCCGGCGGTTCCGTTGCCGTTGCTGAGGAAATAGAAACTAAAGTAAAAGAAAAAAATGTTCGTCTTTCCAACGAAGAGATATTAAGATACAGCCGGCATTTGATAATGCCTGAGGTTGGAATGGAAGGGCAAAAGAAATTAAAAGCTGCAAGCGTTTTAATGATCGGTGCGGGTGGTTTAGGTTCTCCTTTGGGAATGTATCTCGCAGCAGCAGGTGTCGGGAAACTCGGTATAGTTGATTTTGATGTTGTCGATGAAACGAATCTTCAAAGACAGCTTTTACATGGAACCAGCGATGTCGGCAGGCCGAAACTTGAATCTGCTAAGGAAAAAATAAAAGAGATAAATCCGAATGTTAAGGTTGAAACCTACGAAACCATGTTGAACTCGGAAAACGCTTTGGAGATTATAAAAGATTACAACCTTGTAGTTGATGGTACAGACAATTTCCCAACACGTTATTTGGTGAATGATGCATGCGTTCTTCTGAGTAAGCCTTACGTTTATGGAAGTATATTTCGTTTTGAGGGACAGGTAACAGTTTTTGATTCGAAGAATGGACCCTGCTACAGGTGTTTATATCCCACCCCTCCGCCTC
>MGZZ01000056.1:3395-6526 GCA_001802795.1 Ignavibacteria bacterium GWC2_36_12
GTTGTGCTGAAGGTGGGGTTCTTGGTGTTCTTCCCGGCATTATAGGATCACTGCAAGCTTTGGAAGCTATTAAATTAATTATAGGCGCAGGCGATTCATTGGTGGGACGCCTAATACTTTTTGATGCTCTTAAATTCAAGACAAGAGAACTCAAGCTTCATAAAAATCCGGACTGCCCAATTTGCGGTAAGAACCAGACTATTCACGAACTAATTGATTATCAGCAATTCTGCGGAATTGCTTATGAAGATGGAAGAGATGTGAATGTTGATAGAATATCCGTTGAGGATCTGAAAATAAAAATAGATAACGAAGAAGACATTTTTCTGCTGGATGTGAGGGAACCGCATGAATATGAAATCAATAACATTAATAACGGGTATTTAATTCCTCTGAATGATCTTCCTAATCGTATGAATGAACTTGATTCTTCAAGAGAAATTGTTGCTTATTGCAAAGTGGGTGGAAGAAGTGCAAGAGCCGTTGACTTTCTGCGCAAAGCCGGATTTAAAAAAGTTAAAAATCTCGTTGGAGGAATAGATGCCTGGGCTCAGAGGATTGATAAAAGCATGCCGAGGTATTAATTACGTCATTCGATGATTTTAGTAAAGAATAAGAAATGTCAGTAAATAATTTAGATAATGGTAAATCAAGAGAAGAAAAATTGGACAGATCATCATTAAAATTTAACCAGGGAGCTATTGTTGTTTTAGTGTCCCTCGCTTTTCTTTTTGACCTGAACTGGTTAGTGTCTTTGGTTTCAATTGTGATGTTGACAGGCACTTTTTTTCCTAAAGCCGGACTTTTTAAGCTGACATATTTTTATATTGTTAAACTATTGGGAATAATAAAACCACAAATTGTAAATGAGTCCAATACTCCTCATCTTTTTGCACAGGGTTTAGGCGGAGTAGTTCTGGTAATATCATTTTTGTTACTGAATTTTACAGATCAATACTTTATAGGCTGGCTTTTATCAATAATAGTTGTTGCTCTTGCTTTTATTAATCTTACGATAAATTTCTGTGTAGGATGCTTTATCTATTACCAGCTAAGTAAACTCAGAATTCTTTATTCGGGAAAACAGCATGTTTGAAAGACTCTTAATTTTATTGGTAGTATTAGCAGGAACGTTTTTTCTTTTCAGAAGATTCCTGATCAGCAAACCGCAGGGTGTAATTAATATTCTGTCAGATATTTCTATTAGACAAAATGCTATTAACTACAATTTACCAACTATTCTTTATTTCTGGACAGAACAATGCGTGCAATGTTTCAGTATGCAGAATCCTGCATTATCGAAGCTGAAACAAACTTACAGCGATTTCAATTTGGTTTCTTTTAATGCTTTAAATGAAGAAAGTATCGTTAAAAAACTTAACATAAAGACTGTTCCGGCTACTGCAATTATTTCTTCAGGAGAAAATGAAGTGAAATTTGTAAATAATGGTTTTGCCGGAGAGGATTTACTCCTTTCACAATTAAAAGAAATTTCAGTTTAGGTAATTTAATGTATATGAATTTCTTAAATAAATTATTCAAAGGTTTGCATATATATTCTCTCAAATCTTTTTTTGTGGGAAAATGCTGAGGTTTTGCTTGCATAAGCTTAAAAAATAGTTATATTCACATATAAGGTTCGTCAACAATAATTAACTCAACAAGACGATTGAAGAAAAGTCTTTACATATTAAACATAAACTGTTGCACTATGATGTGCTGTAGCTGTTGTTTAATATGTTGAAAGACATTTGATAATTACATAAAACAAGTTTTTAAAAGGTCTTTCAAAACAAAAAAAAGTGAAAGACCTTTTTTATTTTATTGCGAAACTATGAAGACCAATTTTATAAATAAATGTATGTGCTGTTGTATGATGTGTTCCTTATGGAAAGGCTCACTTGGTCTTTAGTATATAAGATCAGAGTTTAAGACGAAGCCTTTCCAGATGAGAAAGGCTTTTTTGTTTTAAAAAATTTAAGAGGCTAAAATATGCAAAGTTTTAGAACAGAATTAGAAAACCCGGTAGTTCAAAAAGAAATTTTTGATCTCGAGAGAAAAATTAAACTCTACCGTGATGGTTCAATCGATGAAGAGAAGTTCAGGAGTTTAAGATTAGCACGTGGCGTTTACGGACAGCGACAGTTAGGTGTTCAGATGGTACGTATTAAACTACCATTTGGTCGGCTTACTGCAAAACAGCTTCTCAGGATTGCAAATATTTCAGATGAATATTCTACTGGAAATCTTCACTTAACTACCAGGCAGGATATACAAATTCATTTTGTAAGTCTCGATAAAACTCCGGAATTATGGGCAAAGCTTGCGGAAGACAATATTACTCTAAGGGAAGCTTGCGGAAATACAGTCAGGAATATTACGGCTTCCTCAGTTGCAGGGATAGACCCTAAAGAGCCTTTTGATGTATCTCCTTATGCTTATGAAACATTTGGATATTTTCTTAGGAATCCTATCTGCCAGGAGATGGGAAGAAAATTTAAAATTGCATTTTCCTCAAGCGAAGAAGATACCAATTACACATTCATACACGATGTAGGGCTTATACCCAAAATAAAATATGAGGATGGGAAAGAGGTAAGAGGTTTCAAAGTTGTAATAGGCGGCGGTCTTGGTTCACAGCCGCATCACGCAAAGCTTGCTTATGAATTTCTTCATGAGGATTCGATAATTCCTTTTATCGAAGGAATAGTCAGGGTTTTTGACAGGCATGGAGAAAGAACAAACAGGAACAGGGCACGTTTAAAATTTTTAATAAATAAAAACGGGTTTGATGAGTTTATTAAACTTGTTGGGGAAGAACATTCGGCGCTTAAAAATAAAACTTATAAGGTTGACAGATATATACTGCCTGAACCGATTCTACCGGAATATCCCAAACCAAAGGAAATAAAAATTGATGATAAAGAATACAATACATGGTTAAAGACAAATGTATTCGAGCAGAAACAAAAGGGATTTTATGGTATCCGTATAAAAGTGCTGCTTGGGAATTTAACAACAGATACAGCCAGAAAATTAGCTCACCTTGTTAAAAATTATGCTGCAGATGATATAAGGATTACAATTAACCAGGGATTCATATTAAGGTTTATAAAAAAAGAAACTCTTCC
>MGZZ01000057.1 GCA_001802795.1 Ignavibacteria bacterium GWC2_36_12
TTCACCTGAAGAGTATTCTATTCCAACAGAAAACCTGTTGCTGTTTTTAGTATCCAGATTTGGATAGGAAAAATTAATAGTAGACCACTTTCCCAATTCATAATCAGAACCGGCTCTAAAATTATTTCCTTTTTTAACGGAAATACCAAAACCAAGTTTTTGAGGAATTTTTATATTTAGTTGTTCATCCTGTTCCAAAGGATTTGTTTCTCCATTATAAATAAACTCAAGGTCATCGGTTGTGTTTAGTTTTTTACTGGCTCCATAAGTTACACCGATTGTATATAACCAATGGTTATTAGTAACAGAATATTGTATTCCATAATCTAAATACAAGCTTTGTGCAGAGCGTTCATTTTTTAGTTCATATCCTGAAAAACTACCACTGCTTGAAGCAGTTTCTGTTTGTGTAATATGACCAAATATATAGGATGCATTGAATCCGACAGATAATCCTTCAAAAATATTAAAAGAGTTTCCGACATAAACTCGGTTCAAACCACCTGTTCCAGTAAATTTTTTTTCAAACGAAGTTAGTTCACCACCAACCTCATCGTTGGAATTAACTACATAATCCACTGAGCTAAAAGGAACAATTCCAAAGCT
This sequence comes from Ignavibacteria bacterium GWC2_36_12, assembly GCA_001802795.1. Taxonomy (GTDB): domain Bacteria; phylum Bacteroidota; class Ignavibacteria; order Ignavibacteriales; family Ignavibacteriaceae; genus RBG-16-34-14. The sequence continues at coordinate 607 of MGZZ01000057.1, forward strand.
TAATGCCCACCATACTGTACAATAATAGCCAGCTGAAAAATAACTGAATTTAATGTCACCATCCGCTTGAGATGTATTTGCGTTTTCAGATTTGCTGTAGATTCCATAGGCACCCAATTCCATATTAAATGAGTTTGGAAGTATACCAAGGTATGATGCAGGATTTAAATAATTAATTGATCTACCAGATTGGAATGCTATTCCTGTACCGCCAAGAGATTTATTTATTCCGAAACTATTATCGCTTAGCTGTCCCACTCCAAACATCGAGTATATGGAATTTTTAACCTGGGCATTTAATGAACCGGCAAAGATGAGAACTATTATTGCACGGATAAAAATATTCTTTTTATTCATTAGAGGAGGAGCTTAATATGATAAATAATATATCTTGAGTTTTGTTTTTTGATTTTTGGCATCTGCAATTAATCGGTAGAATGTAGTATTTAGAACATCAGACGGAAGGATTATTAGAAGTCCTTTTTCAGGGTCTACATAAGAATCCGCTAATTCATCTTTCACGTATTCGGTAACATCAAACGAATAGCTGGTTTCTTCCTGGTAAACATCATCTATAGTTAAAGTTGATGTGGAGTTATATACCAAACCATTTCTTCTATTTAGTTTATCCGATTCATAAATAATTAATTCCGGAGGTAGATCGAAATCATTATAACTGCCTTGTAAAGGTGTGATGGAAAGTTGGGCTTTAGCTACTAAACCTCTATTAAACAGTAATATTTCCTGCAACGAAGGAAATTCTGCTCTTAAAACCAACCCGATTCCACCTTGAAGAAATGACAAACTACTCGTTTCAGAATTTGGCAGTTTGTTTCGTTGTTCAATTAATGGATTTAATTGTGTGGAAGAAAAATCGTGAAGAATGTTATTAAATTGCTTATCCGGATTCTCCAGCTCAAAATCATAATTAATCTTTTCTGTTGTCTGGGACACTCGGCTTGTGTATAATATTAATTTTATATCTTCTGTATCAACGTTAAATCCTATAATAGAACCTTCATAAGCATCATCTGACAGGAGAACCAAGCCACGAAAATAATTTATAAAAGATTCATTGTCGGATAGAATTTCAGAATTGTTTCTTAATTTTGTGAACAGATCTAAACCAATGTTATCATTTATTTTAATGTATAGTGTATCTATCGAATTATTTGGCTGAGGGAGATAAGTAATTGAGCCAATGGGATCGGAATTATAACCAAAAGTAGCTTTACTGGTGATGATGCCTCCTTCTTCGTATTCAATCTTTTCAGTCAGTTGATGAACGGAAATTCTTTGGAGACGTGTTGTATCACCAAAAAAGTAATTGTTATACCTGATAATAAGATTCAATGAATCATAAATATCATCATTTTGAACATCATAAAGTTCTAAACTGTCGGGAATTCCAATCTGGAAATAGCTATGACTTGTTATTTTTCCGAAAACATTATCGCGATAATTACCGATTAACATACTCTCAGTGCCGGAAGTAATAACGGTGTCTAAAATTACAGTAGAAAGGTTCGCTGAAAAAGTATCAATTAAAGTAATATACGTTTGAGACTCAATGAATTCCTCTCCCAGGGTAAATTCTCCCGGATTTTCTTTGCACGTATTTAAAAAAAAACTTGTGATGAAAATAATTAATAAGGATAGTTTTTGAGAGCTTACTACTGACTTAATAATTTCATTCATAAATATTTCTGCGTAAGTCTTAAATATCACTTTACAAATCAAGGAGATTTTTTTGAGAGAAAAAAAAATTATATACCAATAGCCTATTATTGTAGACAAACTATTCAAAGTGATTGATAATCTTACTTACTGTTCCAAAGGAATTTATGATCTGTCTGTCGGCAGGCAGGTTTGTAAAGAGGATTAAAACTTATTCTGAAAATGCCGTTTTGAGAATCGCCTAAATAATTGTGTTTGTCTATTATTTCCTCAGATACATCTACAAAATTTTCCTGATACCAAATCAAAGAATAATTTTGCTACCGGTTTATAAAGCAAAGTATCAATTAATCTAAATGATGAGAGTGAATATTATGTTAAAAAAAACAGGTAAAAAATTACTAATAAGTATTTTGTGGAAAGCATTTGTTTTTTCAATTCTTCTTTTATCAATACCGGCTTGTGAAGAAGAAGAGGATGAAGAAGAGGAAGACTTGATCGGTAATTGGATTAAACTCTCTGATTTTGAGGGTGTTGCCCGGACAGATGCGGTAGCTTTTACAATCGGAAATAAAGCTTATGTCGGTACCGGCTATGACGGTTCAAATAGATTAAATGATTTTTGGGAATATGACCCTCAGTTAAATAATTGGACGCGGAAGGCTGATTTTCCCGGTATACCACGCAATGGAGCTGTGGGTTTTGGGACGGATTCAAAAGGTTATATTGGAACCGGTTTCGATGGCACTAACAGGTTAAATGATTTTTGGGAATATGATCCCGTTACTAACACTTGGGATTCAATAGCCAATTTTGGCGGTACTGCAAGATATAGTGCTGTTGCTTTTGCAATAAATAATAAAGGTTATGTTGGTACCGGATACGATGGTAATTACTTGAAGGATATTTGGGAATATGACCCTTCGACTGGTCAATGGAGTCAAAGGATTAGTCTAAGCGGGGCAAAACGACGTGACGCAGTGGCTTTTGTAATCGAAGACAAAGGTTACATTTGTACAGGTATCAACAATGGTGTATATGAATATGATTTTTGGGAGTACGATCCTACCATTGATCAATGGGTTAAAAAACGTTCAATAGCAGATGTAACTGAAGAAGATTATGATGATGATTACACAAGTATTACCGGTACAAACAAAGTTGCTTTTTCGATTAATGGAAAAGGATATATAGCTACTGGTGGCGCAGGTACAGCCGGAACAGCAGTTTGGGAATATAATCCCGTATCCGATTCGTGGGTACAGAAAACATCACTTGAAGCATCCGGACGAGTTGAGGCAATTGGATTTTCCATTGGAGATTTAGGCTATGTAACTACCGGAAGAAACTCAGGTTATTATTTTGATGACTTGTGGGGATTTCAACCCAATTCAGGACAAGTTGATTACGACAAAATAATGGCGACTAGTATTTTTTCTGGTCATTATTTTTCTGGAAATATTCTTCAGTTAAGTAAATTCTGTTTATACAATTTATGCCCCTAATTTAGGAAACGGATACGAATATAAAATTAACTTTCATTTCGAACCCTCTCATAATGCAGGTTTTTTATGGATCTAAAACTTTAACTCTATTTTTAAAAACTCTTGATGAGTCGACTTTTATTTGTCTGATATTTTAGAAATTTTCCCTTGAAGTCTTTTCTATCATAATCTGTGTGATAAAATTAAGGACAAACAACGCATCAGTTGATCCTTTATCTAATTATTATTCTCTTCCCTTTTTCCGCAGGTTTTAAATAAATATATCGTCAAATAATTGTGACGATTAATTAACAAAACATATAACAGAGTATTCAAATGACAGAGCAAGAACAACCGGATGTATCGGAAATATTGAAAAAAATTAATGATCTAATTATAAGCTTGGATAATGTTTTAAGATATTTTCTGCTTGCTTATCTTCAGACGATTGACGAACCTGAGAAGCAGCAGAGATAAGCTCGATGTTACCAGTGATTACATGCTCATCAATTTAGAAAAGAACAATGATTAAGAATTATGAAATACATTTTTGGAATAATTTTATTCCTTTCAGTTCAAATCTTCCCTCAAAATATTTTTATAACAGGAAAAGTAAAAGACTCGCAAAACAAAAGTCCCCTTTCGTCTGCAAATGTGTTGTTATATCATCTTCCTGATTCTATAATGAAAGGAACAACAACGAATGAAGAAGGTATCTTTAAAATTGAAAATCTTAAAGCCGGTGAATATGCCTTAGTGATAAAATATCTCGGTTATCAGAACTTTAGACAAAAAATTAGTATAGACGGCAAATCAGTTGATCTTGAGACAAATAAATTTATTAGCGGACAGCATTCTGCTTGGTGAAGTCAATGTTATAGATAAATTTCCTGTGGTTACACAAAGTGGTGATACAGCTGTTTATGATGCCAATGCATTTAAAGTGAACAAAGATGCAGTTGCAGAAGATCTTCTTGTAAAAGCTCCGGGGATACAGGTAGAGAATGGAAAAGTTAAAGCACAAGGCGAGGAAGTTAAAAAAGTTTATGTGGATGGTAAAACTTTTTTCGGAGACGATCCCAGTGCAGCACTTAAAAATATACCGGCAGATATAATTGAAAAAGTCCAGGTGTTCGATCAGCAGAGCGAGCAATCGCTGTTTACAGGGTTTGATGACGGCAGCACAAGTAAAGCAATAAATATTGTTACACGGTTAAATATTCAAAAAGGAACATTCGGGAAACTGCTTGCCGGATACGGAACAGAAGATAGATATAATGCGGGCGGCAATGTTAATTTCTTTAACAATGATCGGCGAATAAGTATAGTTGGGCAATTAAACAATACAAATGAGCAAAACTTCTCCATTATGGATTTGCTGGGAGTTATGAGCGGAGAAGGGCAGGGAGGAAGAGGTAATTCCGGCGGGATGGACGGACCAGGTTTTGGAGGTGGTGGACCGGCATCTTTAATTGCTTTGCAAAATGGGGATACAAAAACCAGTTCCTTCGGAATAAATTATAACGACAAGTGGAATGATGATTTTGAGTTTGGCAGCAGCTACTTCTTTAACAATACCGATAATAATATAGCATCACTTCTTAGTAAGGATTATTTTATTTCTACTTATGCAGGGCAAAGATATGTTGAAAATTCAGTGTCGGAAAGCAGGAATACGAATCACAGGATAAACCTGCATCTTGATTACCAGGTCGATTCATCAAATCAAATAAGATTCATTCCCGGTTTTTCAATTCAGAAAAATAATACGAAATCTTTTGTTACCGGTTATACAAATGCAGGAGAAGAGCAGCTTAATTATACAAGCAATTCAACTACATCGGACTTAAAAGGGATTAATCTCTCTTCATTACTGATGTACAGGCACAAGCTCAGTTTAACCGGTAGCTCAATCTCTTTAAGCCTGAATACGACTTACAAAAAGAATGACGGGACAAAGAGGTTATTATCCGAAAGTATTTATTATAGTTATCTTACAGATTCCGATACACTCGATCAATCTGCCGACATTTTGAATTCAGGATTAACTGTTTCATCGGATATTGTTTATACACAGCCGGTTGACGATTATAATTTTTTGATGTTCTCGGCTTCTCATTCAGTTTCGCTGGAAAAGAATGATAAAGAAACTCATAACTTTTATGTGCCTGCTAATTCCTATTCTTTGTTGGATACTTCTTTAAGCAATACTTATCAAAGAAATTATACGACAAACGTTGCCGGAATTGGTTATCGTTATAAGAAAAACAAAGTCTCACTCAACGCTAATTTAAATTACAACATTGCTTCCCTGGAAGGCGAACAGGAATTCCCTGTAAGCTTTAATCTCAACCGGAAATTCTATTCGTTTCTTCCTTCACTGATATTCCGTTATAATATTTCGCGCGACAGGAATTTTAATATTTTTTATAGAACTTTTAATAATGCCCCTTCGGCTGCACAGCTTCAGGATGTTCTTGATAATTCTAATCCACTTCAGCTTTCAACCGGTAATCCGAATTTAGAACAGGAGTATGTACACTTTGCGGCAGTAAGATTTTCAACAATCAACTTTAGCAATATGCATTCCTTGTTTCTTATGCTTAGCGGAACATATAAGCACAATTATATTGGAAACAAAACAACAATAGCAGGAAGTGATACAGTATTGGCAAACGGCATAACGCTTAATCAG
>MGZZ01000058.1:0-2426 GCA_001802795.1 Ignavibacteria bacterium GWC2_36_12
GAAAATCCGGAATAGCCGCTAAATCTTTTAGTTTTCTGTCTACAATTATCCTCCCAAATTTTCTATCAGTATCCTGGATATCGTTATTGTTTGTAAACGACCAGATAACTATATCGGGATCATATTTCTTTCCAATGTTTTCATACAAATCAATTGCCTCTTTAATTCCGTATCCGGATTTACCTAAAGCAATTACCTCAACATTAAATCCATCATTATTAAGTTTCTTTTCTAATATCTTATGAAAAGTCCCTGAAAGATCAACCTGCACTGCTTCTACCTGTGAATCTCCCAGAACAATAATTCTTTTAACACCCGGCTTTTTAATAAAACTATATTCCTTATCGTGAAACCCGAGTGAATTATTTTTTACGTGTACTTTGAATTTGCTTATCATACCTATATTGTTACCAACATAAGTATACTCGCCGTTTGGAAAATCATTTTCCCCCCTTATTTCTGCATCCGCATAAGTTATGAACCTATCGAAGGGAGGAATAATATGAAGTAGTGCCTCGATAAGAACAAGAAGCAAAATAAAAACAAAAAGATTGATCAAAATCAGTTTGGGAATTTTTTTCATTCTGCTCAATTATTGTTTTTCATTTCCAAATACTTTTTAAGTACCGTTTCAGTATCTCCAAAATCCATCAGGACACCTTTATGAAGCCACAAAGTTTTTGTACAAAATTTCTTTACAAACTCCATATTGTGAGTGGAAATAATTAAAGTTTTCTTGTCGGGCTTATAGCTTTCAAAAACCATTTCACATTTCTGCCTGAAACTTTTATCACCTGCTGAAAGAGCTTCATCCAGTAAATAAATATCTGCTGCAATAAACCTGGTTACGGAAAACGCCAGTCTCGTTCTCATCCCGGTTGAAAGGGTTTTCAGTTTTGCCCCGGTAAAATTTTGTAGTTCTGCCCATTCTACAATATCATCAAAGTTTTGATGAATTTTATTTCTATCCATTCCATAAATAGCCCCGTACAAATATATATTCTCAGTAACGCTCAGTTCATCGACCATTCCAATTCCAAAACCGGCAAGAAAATTCACTTCCCCATTAATAACTACTTCCCCGTTATCGGGTCTATATAACCCGGCAATGGTTTTCAATAAAGTTGTTTTACCTGCCCCATTGTTACCGATAAGCCCGACACTCTCCCCGCGTTCAATTTCAACATTAATATCTTTCAGCGCATTAAAAGAACGGGAGTAATGCCCGTTTCTGCTAAATAAATTTTTTATTACAGTATAGGTGGAAGGACGTGAAATATCAACAGAAAAAGATTTCGAAATATTTTTAAGAATTACTACTCCCGGCATTTTACACATTCTCAGCAAAAGTTGGTTCGAATTTTTTAAATAGTATTAAGGAAAAGTAAATCAGGATTGAATTGACTAAAAACAAAATTGCAAAACTTGTTAGCGGGAATTCTCCGCCCTGAATAATTGCTATTCTTGAAAAACTAATTAAATGGGTTAACGGGTTTAGCAACGCTATAATTTTAGCGGTTTCACCAAGGCTTGAAAGATCATAAAAAATTGGAGTTATAAAAAACAAAACTCTAAGAAAAACCTGGTAAATATGATCTATATCTTTTACATAAAGATAGAACCACGATAAAAAAAGAGAAATCCAGCTTACCAGCATAAGCTGAAGAATAAAAATAAGCGGCAGGTATAATATATCCCACGTAAAATGAACGCCTGATACAAAAGCTACAAGAACTGTAATCAACAATGATATGGCAAACTCAATAACGTTTGAGATTATTGAGCTTATGACGAGAAGTTCTTTCGGGAAAATGGTTTCGGTTGTCAGTTGCTTCATATTATATAAAATCCGCATTGAAGCAAATGTACTGTTTGAAAAATGCGTGTATTGGACAATTCCTATTAAAAGGTAAACAGGATAGTTTTCAATACTGTGCCCCATCAGTAAGCTAAAAAACATAAAGATGACACTAAGCATTATCAGGGGATTAAGAAAACTCCATATAAAACCTAAAAACTTGCTCTGGTCCTTTAATTTATACTGCGAGACAATAAGTTCTCTTAAAAGATTTATATGTTTCTTAGAATAGATCGGCATGAGCTTCAAATAATTTTATTTACAACTTTTATTTTTTTTGAATGAAGATAATCTTTAAATAACCTATCATAAACCTCAACTCTTTTATCCCAGCTATGATTTTTTATTATATACTCTTTTGCATAATCCTTATTCCATTCAGAAGCGGCGGCTCTTATGATATTCTTAGCCATTAACTCCATATCACCGTTATCAGTTACAAAACCTAATTTTGATTCTCTAACAACATCATCGTTAGGAAATCCCGATTCGCTTACAACAGGCAAACCGGCACGTATGTAATGATAAATCTTAGTGCTTTCATTATTATGCATAAACTTGCCCGCCG
>MGZZ01000058.1:2435-33675 GCA_001802795.1 Ignavibacteria bacterium GWC2_36_12
TCCCTATGTTGGCATAGTAGAAATAATCCCAACATTCAGGGAGGGGAACTTCTCCCAAATAAGTAACATAGCTTGAATCAAGTTTTGTCGTATCTCCTGGTCCAATCAAATACAACTTAGCACCTTGTAACGATAATAATTTTCCAAGCACGTTTAATTTATTTACAAGAACCTCGTTTGCTTCGGGCTGAGAAAGCCTGTCATAAATATTTCCTGCAAAGACACATATTGTCTTATCATCAGATGGATATGGATTAGTTCCAAGGGGAGGAATATCAGAATCAACACCGCCGGGAACCAACAGAAGATTATTTCTTTTGCCGTAAATAGATTGCCACAACTCTTTTGCTTTTTTGCTAAGAACAGTAATGTATCTGCTTGTTTTATTTATCTTTTCCTGGGTCTCAAAAAGTTTTCTGTGAACGTCTCCATAAAAGTAAATTCCCTCCATTTCCACGTTGCCCACTACTGAACCAAGCTTTGAAATAATAAAGGGATGGTCTAACCCTCCATATTTCTGAAGCGTTTCAAACCCTCTATGGAATACGGTTTTAACAACATCATATTCTTTCCATTTAATTTCAGATAATGGAATCATTCTTAATTTTCCATTATTTACAAAACCGTTTGTGTGAAGAGATAATGCATCATCAGGAATACCAAGATCTACTTTATATCCCCTTCCTGCTAAAGCTTCAGATATCTTAATCCACCTCCCTAAAGACATGTCTACAGGGCTAAAGGTGCCTCGTTCTTTCTCGCTTTCAGTTAACTTACTTCTATAAACCGATATTATCTTAAGCATAAAAACTTAGTAGTAGTTAGAATACGGATACAATTAATTACCAGGGTTAAATCTTAACAAAGAAGCAAAGTTTTTAAAAAATCTTTCTACCTTATTTCTATATATACACTGCTGTAAATAAGTTTTCTCCCCGTGAGCTATTCTTTCCTTAATAATTTCTTTTTCTACCCCATGCTTTTTTAATATTCTCATAATCTCTTTTTTATGAACGCTAAGAGGAAGATGAGTAGTTAACCTGAAAGCTTTTAGATGTTCCCTGTACAAATAAAGGCATTCACTGATCGCTTTAAATCTTGCACCATTCTCAGCCATGGTCCAGGGAAAATCGTAATCATCAGGTCCGACTGAATTGAGCTTTTCATCAAGACCGCCGAATGATTGTGCTTTCTCTTTTCTCCAGCATAAAAGATGCTTTACAGGTGAACCGAGCTTAAAGTCTTCAACAGTAAAAGATTCCTTACTTTTATAAACCCGGCTAATTTGATCGTCATTCTCATTAATTTTTAATCTTGAAGAGTGAAAGAAATCTATTTCGGGATTTTCCGATATGTAACGAAGTAATGTTTCAACAGCACCCTGAGCCCACATATCATCAGAAAGAAGAATACCAACAAAGCTTGTTGTAGCACAATTCATTCCCGAGTTAATTGCACCGGCAAGTTTGTATCCCCTGTTTACAATAATTTTAATTCGAGGATCAATTAGCCTGTGTTCAAGTATTTTCTGAAACTTTTTCAAATCACTTTTTTCTACAATAATTAATAACTCCCAGGCTGAAGAAGTCTGATTAAATACGGACTCTATAGATTTATCCAAAAAGACAGGATGATAATTTTTTAAGGGCATTAGTATTGTGATTCTATCCATAGATTTCTTATTCGTTAAATATTATCTGATTTTCGAAATGTAAAACTGGTTACATTATCGTCAAGAATCTGAAAGTCATAATAATCACATATCACTTTTAATATTTCCTTTGAAACATATCTCCACTTATCAAGCTCTTTTTCATATGTTACTATTCCTCCCTGGGCTTCAATTTTTTCTAATAGCTCGGTAACATCTTTTTTATCCTGCCATCTTTTGAACTCGATAATTGCGATACCTGCCGGTTTAAGCACTCTTTTTATTTCTTCAAAATATTTTAGGACAAGTTCAAAATCAAAGTGAAAGAAAGTTGTAAATGAATATACAAGATCAAAGTAATTATCATCAAATACTCTCAGGTCATAGCCATTAATTTTTTGGAAAGACACATTGTTAAAATCTTTCAAGTTAATTTTTGCTTCGGTCAAAGCTTCATCAATTATGTCGGAACAGAACAAATGTTTACAAAATGGAGCAACGTATTTGCTTACTCTTCCGATTCCGCAAGCAATTTCAAGGATTACATCATCAGCTTTTAAATAAGGTAAGACAGATTCTTCCGCTGTCTTTTTTCCATCATACCACTCTGAGTTTAGTATCTCAAGTGCATTTATCCCTTTTTCAGAAGCTTTATTAAAATAATTTGAATAATAACCTTCCCACTGCTTTTCTTTTTGCATAGTTATAGCCGTATTATTTTATTTTGTTAAATATCAAGGTGAGCATACTTCAATGAACCCAGCAACTTTCCTATTTTTTTACCGGAGTTAAAAATAGCTGAACAGAGAGCATTCATTTTATCCTGCCCGAAAACAGAATCCTTGAAATCTTTTATTATCATCTTATAACTGTTTATATTGATTCTCTGGTGACCAAGCTCTGCTAATAAACTATAGTAAAGCTTTATAGCCTGAACAGAATATACACCGTGCAGATAACCTTCCGATATTAAACCAGCCAACGAATCTTCATTTTTATGATACACCACCGCATCTTCAGAATAAACCAATTTATAATCAGCCAGATAAATCCGGTAAGACAAATCGACATCTTCACATCGTATAAAATCTTCATTAAAAAGATTCATTTCTTTCAAGACAGAAAGTCTTGATGCCCAATTCATTGTTATTACATACGGTGGTTTATAAGAATTTATTGAATCAAAATGATTATGAATACATTCGCCATATTTTTGAATATTGTTACACGGTTGTTTTGCAAGAATTTTTCCACCAACTATCCCTACCTGTTTATTTTTAAGAGGCTGAATAAGATTTTTCAGCCAATCTTTTTCAACCACGCAATCTGAATCTGTAAATGCAATAACATCACCGGAAGAATTTCGCAGCCCTTTATTCCTTGCGGCTGCGGGTCCCCTTTTCTTTTCAAACAATATAATAATTTCTTTTGCATACTTCTTCAGAATATTTTCTGTGCTGTCCGTTGAAGCATTGTCTATAAAAATCAATTCTAATTTTTCTTTGAGATAATCGAGATCAAGAATTGAGTTAACACACTCTTCGATTGTCCCTTCAGCATTGTAAACAGGAACTATAACTGAAGCTTTGGGAATATAATTTGTCATACCTTGGAATGTGAAATTAAATCCTGAGGCTGTGAATTATCACTATAATTTTTAATCCACAAAGACGATAAAACTAAAAAAATAAAATAAGGAATAAGCAAGATAACTTTCCCATTATAGCGAGCTTCTGACGCCACAGAGAAATGATGCATCGCAATCGTGAGGGCAAAAACCTTAGATTCTTACCTTAAGTTAAATCTAAACATATTCACCGGAATGCTTCTGAAATTTGTTCGTTTGAATTTTTTATTTTCAATCGTACCAATAAACACCCAGTTAGTAGGTATTAATGTTTGGGGTTGTTCTTCCTCAATCTGTCTATATTTTTTTTCTTCATTTACATTTTGAGGTTCAGCTTGCTTATATTGAATACCTATTAATCTACCTGAACCAATTTGATTAGTCCATTCAAGAATTTCTTCACATGAAAAGTGTTTTCTGATTTTATCGGGGGTATTGTTGCCAATATTGCTTGGACCATTATTTATATAAGCCGGAAAAGTAACTATGAATTTAGCACCTAACTTTCCTATTCTCTTTATTTCATTTGCAACAAGGTCGGGATAGTACATATATTCAATGACTCGTGCGCAAATAATAAAGTCTGCCGAATTATCTGGTAAAGTGGTAGCTGTTACTTCTCCTAATATAGGCTGAACCGACGAGCCCGTTTGAATATCGCCTATCATTCCATTTGCATTGTCTATAAAATAGATTTTTGCCGCAACGTCTCTCAAAGATGAACTTAAAACACCTCCACCCGAACCTAAATCGGCAATAATTGGAGCTTTTAATTTTACAACCTCATTTCTGATTAATTCTTGAAACCGTCTGGTTCTATATAAAACTCTTGTCCTTTTGTTCCAATCATTAGCGGTTATACTATAATAGTGAGCTAAATTCGATCTCCTGAATAAATCAGCAGCCTGAGAAAAAGTAACTATCAAAACATTCTGCTTAACTGCTAATTTTATAATGCTCTTATAGGCATCTGGATATTTCCGGTGATTGAAAAAATCATCATGTAAACCATATCCAAAATATTTTCTATTATCTAAAAATGATGAAAATTTTTGTACCCACTTTTCCAAATTAATCTTATTTCGTTGAGCCGACCGAGTATCAAATGCAATAGGCAACCTCACCAAGCCCTTATATATAAAGTATGGTTCTGTATGCTCATCAACTTCGGCATTCAATAAAAATCCACTTCTCCAGAAAACCTCAAAGGGTTCATTATCGTATTCAGATTCAGGTGAATGAAACCCCACAGGAATAGATGAAATGTTTTTCCCCGTTTTAATCTTGCTCAGACTTTTTTGCAAATCCGGAATTGGAACATTTCCATCTAAATAAAAAGAAATTTCATGCCCTGCTTCAAAAAGCCTTTTAATAAGTTGAGGTTGTTTTATAAATAATTCTAGAGCAATATTATATGTTACCTGGATATCATATTTTTTTTCAATACACATTAATTCTTCTATAAAACCAAGAGGGGTATTTTCTTCTATATTATGGAAGAAAGTCACCATTCGGGAATATTTTTTTGAATCTTTCACTATGTTTATTGACTTTAAATTCACCAATCAAAATAGAAGCGATTATTAAAGACTTCGGGATAAAAATTCTTCGTCTGCAACCTGGTTGAACGTTTTAAATTTTCCCATACTGTGGATTTTATTCAGAAAGTCTTTATAATATGGTAGCCAGTATGATGCATAGCAATCATGAAGACAGAAAGCAACAAAATTATTTTCTTCAATAAGTTGTATTGCCTTGTCTTCCCAATCCTGATAGCTTATTTTATCTTTATACATTGAATAATCATCAAATAAAATCGGAATCTTTACCACACCGCTTTCCAACTTTGGTTCTCTAATCTTAAATGAGGAAACTGAACTCGCCAGCCATTCGAAATTATTATAAGCAAGATTTGAAAAAGTGAGCTCGGGTGTTATTTTCGATTGAGGAGTCCGGTAACCCTTAATCCTGTAATCAACCTCTCTGCATTTATTAAGCTGCTTTTCTTCAATATTATGATTGAACGAATGGAAAGCTAAACAGTGACCATTAATATCTATGTGGTCTCTTACGTCATTCATAATACAACCTACAATATTATATGTTGCCCGGATGTTAAAACTTCTCTCGATTCCCGACATTTCTTTTATGTAAGAAAGGTAATTCGTATCTGCGCGGGTAACTAAATCTTTATCAATACCTAAGTGACCCAGCCCTCTCTCAATGTCATGTGTCAAACATATTGTCTTTTCATTCTTATTTGTTGAATATCCTTTTTCGGGGATTACAATTTTATCTTCGTTCTCAGTCAAATTTATTTTCCACCATCTGCCATCTTTTTCGGCTTTATAATAACGGTTAACAGACAAATCATAAATTCTATCAAACAAAGGTTTCTTTACATTTCTTTTTTTATCGGTATGTTCGAGTGCTAACTCTGAAGTTGGAGTGAATATATTCTCTATTTTATTTTCCAGTGCAAAATTCAAAATGCTGTTAAGTAGAAGATTTGACCAGCCTTTAAACCTGTTTTCAATCCGTGTTTTATATTCCCTGTAACGGGAAATTCTTTGATAAACGTCTGAAAAATGAATAAAACTATATAAATTCTTACCTTCCAGAAAGAGGGAAGCTACAGCAATATGTCCCTTTTTTCCAAATTGCTGCCGATGCCAGATCAGGTCATCATTAAAAAACAAGCTGTCAGGAAATTCTTCCAACACAGGACTATCGGCATAAATAATTACTTCTATCATATTAGCGGGATTTACTTCTCCAAAAATTCTTGTTGCAACACTGTAGCCATCCGGTCCAGATTTTGGTAGATAAAGTATTTTATGCGGAAAGAAATGTCTTTCTTTAAAACCCTTGTTAAAAAATTCTTCTTTCCTATCTGTAGATATATACCTGAATAATGCTTTCTCATGCAATTTGTTATCTAACAAATTATTACTCTCAACCATTACATCTGAAACATTCATAATAACTCTTTTCTAACCTCTCGAGCTTTTTCAACAATTTGTTCTCTACAAGAATTAAAAAGCCATTGGTATTCCTGAACAGTATTCTGAATATCAAATTTTTCGATGATGTTGTCACGTCCATTGTTCCCAAATTTGGTACGAAGTTTCTGATCGTATAAAAGCATTTTAAGTTTTTCAACAAACTCTTTTTTGTTATTTAAAGGGAAAAGAAAACCCGTTTTGTCGTTTAGAACTATTTCTCCATTGCCTCCAACATCCGAGGCAATAACCGGTAAGGCATGCGACATTGCTTCAAGAATCGCCAGTGAACAACTTTCAAACAATGAGCAATTGACAAAAATATCGAAGGCTTCGTAATAATTATTAATTGAAAAGTTATTCTCTTTAATAATAACATAATCATCAATAGCCAATTCCCGGGTTTTTAAAAGTAGGTGCTCGCGCTCCGGTCCATCTCCGATTATTAGCAGTTTGAAACTTTTCTCACAGGTTTTAATAAGGTCTGAAATCGCTTCAATAAGGAATTCCTGGTTCTTTATTTTTGCAAGCCTTGCTACCATGCCAAGCAAAATGGAATCATCGTTCATCCCGAAAGAATTTCTGATACTTTTTCTTAAAGAATATGCTTGTGATCTGAACACTTCAACGCCATTATAAATTCTGATGATTTTTTCTTTTTGTTCAGGTATTAACTTTAAATGTTCTTCTTTTACAAAATCCGATGTACAGATCAGCTTCTCGGTAAAGGTGATATTTGATCTAATCTTTAATTCCCTCTCTGAATCTGACTCATTGTATCTTTTACCATCCAATGAGTGCGCAATCATATAAACACTTACTTCGGGAAAATATTTACGAACTTCAGTCGCTACGTCCCAGGTGTGACGGTTATGAGCTAAAAGAATATCAATCGAATTTTCTGCAACAAAATTTTTAAGCCTGTCTATAATTTCATTGTCGCTTAAGCCCTCGTAAAACAGTACCTGAATTTCTTTTTCAAAAAAAGCAAGAGCTTCGGTCGATCTTCTAAGTATTGCGAGATAATGAACATTAAAAGATGAATCATAACGAACCAGATCGGAAATTAGGCGCTGTTGCCCGCCAACTTCAAAAACAGAAGTCAGGTGTAATATTTTCAACTTTCCGCTATTCATCTTTTTTATTCTGCTGTACTACAAATAGCATCAACAACTGATGTGATTGTACCATTCCCGGGATTTATTACTGGTTTTAATCTTTTTTTCAAAGGTAAGATGCTGGCTAAATCCCCCGCTCCTTTAATAATAGTCAACTTGCCTTCATTTACCAACCATTGATCGACTACTCCCATACGCCCATGAAAGAAACTAACTGCAGGTACACCTAATACGGCAGCTTCTCTTATCATGGTACCACCGCCACTTATAACCAGGTCAGAGAGACTTATCAAGGAAGGACCATCCACAACGCTTTCACAAACTTTTATATTAGGAAAATGTTCTGATTTAATCTTAAATTTTTTTCTTTGCCATTCAGTCCTTGGAACAACAATTATCTTTACATTATTCTGGGTTGCAAGTTTTTCAATCAAAAAATCCTGAAAGACGTCATTCGAATATTCGAGATAATGTGCGGTGTCTGAAAAAGGTCTGAATGTAACGAGGATTTCATCTTTTCTAACACCAAACTTTTCATATAAATTCGCGGAATTAAAATTATAGTTATAGAGATAAACGCTTTCCTTTAGACCCGAGTATTTTCTTAATGATTCCGGCGGGATTCCCCTGGATGTTAATAAATCCGGAGGAATAAGGTCGGGTATCATAAAAGATTTAACTTTGCTGCAGGATTTGAGATTAACGTGTTCGTAATCAATTGATGCAAAGGAAGGAATACCAAGTTTTCTTGCCGCGGCAGTTTGAGTAGACGAAAGGTGACTTACAGCTATGTCAAAGTTTTTTGAACTAGCATATCGAATTAATTTGAATACACGAATATGCCAAAAGAGTTTATTGACCGGTGTAATTCTCCCGAATTCAAAACCACTTCCTATATATTTTACTTTTAATCCTTTCGATTCAATAAGATCAACAGTATTACAGAAGTTTCTTGCGGTGAGATAAACATTATGCCCACGTTTTTTCAGTTCGGGAATAATAGGTTCGAAGAAAAGCACATGAGGTGAATTGGCAAGATCAATCCATATATTCAAAGATTTTTTACTCATCTTTTACTCTATTTAAAAACAACTAATTAATTCCAATTATAAATTAAGTTATCAACGTACTTTTTTATAGAAAACTTTTCTTTAACAGTTTTCTGTGCTGCCTTTCCCATTTTTTCCGAATCACCTGGATTATTACAAATATTAATAACGGCTTCGGCAATTGCAGCAGGATCTTTTTGCATAACCAACAATCCGTTTTCTTTATTTGAAATAAGCTCAGGAATTCCCGAAACTATTGTAGAAACAACAGGGACTCCAATACCCATCGCTTCAATCAGGCTTACAGGAATTCCATCCATATCGCCATTCTCCGATTTAACACAGGGCAAAACAAAAACATCACATTTAGCAATTTCATGCAAAACCTCATCAGATGAGAGAACACCGGGCAATTTTATTTCTTCACCTAAACCGAGTTCCACAATTTCCAACCTTAACTGATCGAGAATTTTACCGTCAGGATCGGAACCGATAACAAAACATTTAAAAGAAAAACCTTTTTGCTTAAGAATTTCACATGCTTTTACCAGGTATAAAACCCCCTTTTTTTCAGCAAGCCCGCTGGCTACACAATAAATAGAAAAATAGTCTTTGCTGAAACTTTCGCGTTTCGGTAGATTATGATTGTCAATCCCTAAGTATGTAACTTTAATCCGGCTCGCATCTTCTGTAGAAATATACTTTTCAAGACATTTTTTGTTAAACTTTGAAATTGTAAATATCAACGGTGATTCTCTTAGCAAATATTGTAGCTCTCTGATATTCATAGGTACAAAGATATCATTTGCATGAGCTGTTACACTAAAGGGTATCCCCAAAATTTTTGAAAGCTGCAAACCTATCTGTGCTTCTCTTTTAGCAAAGTGAACATGAATCCGGTTAACCGGTTCCTTTATTAAAAATTGTGAAAGTGTTTGAGCCATTTTAATATAATCTTCAATCCCGTTTAATTCTCTTGTATCAATAAAATGTTCTATAATTATTTTATGATTTACATAAGAATCTGATTCCCGATTTAATCCTGAAATTCTTTGCCACATTGAAGACCGTGGAGAATTACCAAGCATTAATATTTTTACATTAATTCCCCTTTTTAGAAGTTCATTTATTTCCCAATAAACATAAGTGGGAATAAAGCTCAGTAAGTAAAGAACAGTTTTGTTATTGTTTACAGCTTTTGGGATAGAAGCGCTCAATTTTTTTATAAAAAATGAATTAGCAGTTATGAAAATCTTGCTACAAACTCTTTGAGAATCTCAACATTTTTTTCAATGTCCCTTGATAAATTAATCCGATACGTTTCCGACGACAGAGCGAGCTTAAGGGCTTTAGTAAATCTTCTCGTCACAACCCAAACTTTAGTGAAAATTTCCCAGGGAGAATTCTGGAAAATAAATTCAAGCCCCTGGTAAAGCCCGACTCCGATAACCGCATCTCTTACCAGAGAAGATAATATATTTATTTTTGAAGCCTTTTGAATTGAGGGCGCTCCATTTAACAAACGCTGAGATTGAAATATTATACACTTCTTTAAATGCCTGTTCTCAATTTTATCTCCCCAATAATCATAATCGATAAAATGCTTCAGACCGAATTCCATTCGATCAATTTTATAAACAAATTTCTCCGGTATATTTTGAATTTTCTTTTTGTCTAAAGTTCCTATTCTTGTGGGGAAAGGAAGAATACTTCCATCGTTTTTAACTATAGGTTCGTCATCGGAAATTAATTTAAATCCGTTTACCTCAAGCATTGCCATTGCCATTGTCGATTTGCCGCTCCCGGGAGGTAACGGCAAAAGAATTGCAGTATCATTAAATGAGAGAGCAAGAGCATGAACTCGTAAATATCCCTGCTTATCGCAAAACTGACCGACTAACGAAATAATCAGTAAATAAAAAGCTTCAGTCAGGAAGTTTACGTCGCAACCATAAATGTGATACTTCGATTCGGCTTTATTATGAATGACGAGGCCGTTTCCGAAATAATCAATAATTTTTTCCCCCTTGAATTGATAAATAATATTTCTTGGCGTTGAGAAACTCGCTTTGATACCGGGGAAAGAATTATACGGAGGATCTTTTTGCTCGACAGCAATTTCTATACTAAATCCGGATTCTTCCGAAAGGAAAAATTTAAATGGACGCGTAAGTTCCTCCAAAAGATTATCATGATCACATTTAACCGCTATTGTTAAACCGTATATATTAATAATCATTAATTCCTCTGATCAATTTACAGGAACTTCTGAAGAAACAAGTGAATTATATATATCACCGGTTAATGTTCTCAGCAACATAAAAGCATCTTTGCTTAAATTTTCTCCGTCAAGCGATTTACAATTATTTAATATAAAATCCATCTTCTGAATTTGCCCTGGATAATTCTTCCTGCACTCATCCAAACTATCGTTGAACATTGGTTCAAGTATGGCTTTCCCAAGATAAAGCTTAAGAAACAATGTTCTGTTAACAATCGATTTAAACTCGTTTCCGATAAATTGACGAACCGTCTTATCTTGTATCAACGACTTATTTCGTTGCAACAAGAATATATTACCAACATCATCCGCTAAGGTTTTACGGTAGAAGCAGAAATCCGGCTGGGTTATTTTATTAAACGAATCCTTTCCTGACAGAACTTTTCTCTGATCATGTAACTGGGAATAGAAAAAAGGATTATAAATTCTCAGCATATACTCAAAAATTTTGAAAGGTAAAATAACAGGTTTGCGAGGTTCAGATTTAAATGAATTCCTGATTGCATCTAAAAGAACAATCATATCTGCCGGGCTTAAGTCATCTTTTAATATTATAAAGTCAATAGTGTAGGAGATAATAAATGATTCTATTTTATCCTGGTATTTGCTTAATCCATTAATATGGGGAATGTATTTCAGATCAGAATCCCTGGTTATTATTTTTTCCAAGGAAACGGGGTTGACAGTCTCCGAAAATTCCGTGTAATTAAGTTTGTCAATTGATAACTCCAATCCTTTTATGACAGTACTTAATAACTCCATTTTATTAGCGGCTTTATTTCTACTTTCATCAAATGGAACATCTGCATATCTAAGAATTTTAAAAGCTAACCTCGTGAGTTCCTTTTGAATTAGATAGCCGGAACTGTCTTCTGAGTAAAATTTCGGAAGAAAATATTCCAAATAATTCGTTAAGGCAAAATTAAGAGAGTCGATAGCAAGAATATTTGCCTCATTTACATAATTACTTTTGATAACCTCTTTTCCATAAAGAAGTTTCCATTTGGAAGTTTCATATCCCCTGATAGTAAAGGCGGACCATTTCTCTATTTCTTTTTCATTTAAAATATCTACTTCCCCGAGCATAGGAAATATTTTCTTTAACCTATCAAACTTATCCCATAACAGTTTTAATAAATTGAACTCTTCCTCAAAGGATAAATGCCCATCTATTATTACGGTAATATCTATATCACTTATTGCAGGAACCCAATTTTTCTTGGACATACCATGACGAAGGTAAATACTCTTGATTTCGCTGTAAGAACTGAAAATGAGGATGAAAACTTTAAGAGCAATATGATAAGGAATCCTATTCAAAAAATTAAAAGGAAATATGGAATTTGTTTTAAGAACGGTAGTTCTGATTAAATTTCTGATACTCATTTATCTTGTTTTTTTTCCACTACAACAGGACACAATTGATTTATGCAAGGTTCAGGAAGTTCTCCTTTGCTAAAAGATTTCCTCATTTCAATTAGTTTTGGTGAATTCCATATTTCCTGGATAGAGGTTTCATTGATGTTACCTATTTTTACCTGGGCATAACAGGGACAGCAAATACAATCACCGTTAGTTCTTACACTAAAAATCCCCGTCCATGGTTCATTGCAGAAATAATTTTCTTTCTTCATAAATTTCCTAAAGAAACAGAACTTCGCTGTCAATTCCTTCTACTTTGCACTTTTCGGATGCCTGCTGCATAACACTATTATATTCCTCGGCAAAAAACTCGCATGATTGTTCTTTGCCATTAAATATCCAGCCAGTGCTGTTCTCAACAACCCAGTCTCTAACGTGTCGTACGGGATGGAATTCAATTTTGTAAGGTGTCATGGGTTTTACAAAATCTATGAAGGGCAGAACTTCATTAAGATTTTCTTTCATTACAACAAAAATGAAAATTTGTCTCATTTCAGGTTTGCCTTTAGCTATTAAAGAAAATCTTTCAAGATTCTTTTTAACATGATGAAATTGATCCTGTCCCCGGATTTTAAAATACATTTCCGGTGTTGCAGCATCGATTGAACATTTAAGATTGAGTGTATGCAAAGAAAGAAGTTTGTTGCACATTCTTTCATTCAAAATAGTGGCATTCGTATTAATTGTTACTTCAACCGGATATTGTGAGATAAGGTTAAGAACATCATTAATCCATGGGTACATTAATGGTTCCCCACCAATTAATGTAAGGTGTTCAGCATAAGGCTTTATCTGCTCAAAGAACTGAACAAAGTTTTCGTAAGGTAGAATAGCTTTGGAATGTGAGCCATCCGGCATACACATTATACACTTCTGGTTGCATGGCATATATAAGTGAATATGGTAATAAAAAGGCATGCTGCCGACCCGGAGCGATTTTTCATCGTACTCCCTGGTAATCGATTCTTTATTATCTGCTACACTAATTTCAAACATTGGTTCACCTTAAGTTACTTGTATTATTATATAAAGTTTTTTGTAAGAAAGACTCATTTCTTTTACTCGAAGTTAGTTGTTTAACATAAGATAGAAGTTGCCTGAAAATAATTTCATTTGCCCGCTTGTTCCAGTGAAAGTTAATGATAAATTTTTTCATTACTTTTTTCGCTGATACTTGCAGGACTTTGTTTTTTTACCTTAATCTCCTCATAATAGGAACGTTCCGTATTTACTTTCCAGAGGTCGTGATTTTCACCAAGCAAATTTCTGATTGCCAACATTGCGGTAAGCATAGAATGGTCCTGGTTGTTGTAACGATGCATACCGTTTCTTCCAATAGTCTGGAAGTTTTCTAAATGTCCGAGGAACTCTTTAATAATATTAAGGTTATGAAGAAAATCATTATCATAAACAGGGTAAGCCTTAGGCTGTCTGAAAACAACGGCATCTCCAATTTTTTTCGCAGAAGAAATCCCAAGACCTTCGAGTTCTGTTTTTGCGAGTGCAATAAGTTCATCATCACTTAAAGCCCATAACTCATCTCCTTCAGAACAAAAATATTCCATTCCTATATTAGTTTTATTTTCATCGGCAGACATTTCCCTGCTCCAGTTCTTAAAATTTTGTATCCTGCCTACTTTAAATTCCGGGCTATGAATGTAGAGCCAGTTATCAGGGAAAAGTTCTTTCTCATCAACAATAATTCCTACTAAAATCATAGCTCTGTAGGAAAGGTTTTCAGCCGCACTGTAAATTGCAGGTGCAGGTTGTGGGTTCATCTTCTTTATAAATTCGCTCACCGGCATGCTTGAGATGAAGTGATCACCTGTAAGTTCTTCTGTATTCCCATTATTATTTATTACGATGCTTTTTATTTTGTTTTCCTCACAGTTAATCTCAATAACATCGCAATTTATTTTCACTTTCCCTCCTGCTTCATGTATTTTCTTCTGGAAAGTTTCCCACATCATACCGGGACCAAGCGCAGGATAATGAAACTCATTTATCAGTGATTTTACTCCGTTTGTATGAAATAATGCATTAACGACCGCAGTTTTTAACGACAGTCCTTTAATTCTCTGGGCTGCCCAGTCGGCTTTTATTTCGCTGCACGGGGTTCCCCAAACTTTCTCAGTGTATGATTTAAAAAAGATATTATACAATCTTCGTCCGAACCTGTCTGTGACCCATTGCTCAAAAGTTTTTTCCTCGTTATAGGGAAACATCTTCCATTTTATGTAACTAAAAAAAATAAGAAAGCTTTCAACTATCCCGAGGTTAGTTATTGTATTATTAATGTTTAAGGGATAGTTATAAAATTTCCCTTTATAAAATATTCTTGAAAGACGGGATACGACTCTAAAATTGTTGGAGAGTACCTCATCCCATAAGTTTTTAACTTCATCAACTTTAGTATAAAAACGATGTCCTCCGATGTCGAACCGGTAACCCCTATAAACTTCTGTCCGTGCAAGACCACCGACTTTATTGCTTTTATCCACAACGACAGGCTTATTTCCCAGTTTGATTAATTCATAAGCGGCAGTTAACCCTGCGGGACCAGCCCCTATTATTATAACCCTGGAATCAGAAGGTAAGGTCTTTTTCATTATTTATATATTGATATTAGGGAAAAAACTTTAGGAAATTATTCCTGTACCGGCTTCTTAAGATAATTCGCAACTATATTCGTTTTTCCAGGTGATGAGAAGAAAGTTCTTTCCAATAAATCCATTACAATCACAATACCGAAAGCAATCCCACTGTAAAAGAAATAGAGCCAGTGAAATGGAATAACTTTCAGAGCAAATAATAGTCCTCTCTTTTTTTTGAAAAAACTGTAAACATGGTAGTTCGAAGTTAACAGCAAGAACAAAATTATTATTGTGGGGAGAGAAAAATCCTTTATCCAAAAACTTATAACAAGAAAAACAAGAGACAAAAACAAAAGAACTACACTAAATCGACTTGAGTTCTTCAGGTTGAGATCATTTAGAAAGCGGTTATGATGAACCATTAATTTAGTCCATGGTAAAGCCCTGTTCAGAAAATCAGTTTTAATGAGCAGTGAAAAAGTCCATCTTTTGTAATGCTTAACTTGTATTTCTTTGCATAAACGAATCTTGTATCCTGCATTAACCAGCCTGTAACCTAGTTCTATATCTTCAATCGATGGTTTTACATAATCTTCATTATAACCACCTAATGAAATGAAGGCATCTTTTTTAACAGCACCGCAGGCTCCCCAGAAAGTAGAGGCACTTTCATTCGAAGTTTGGTGTACATAGTGATGCAGTAAATTTTTGTACTGGGAAATAAAATTTTTATCTGCCGGCTCATCATCGTAAGAACCTATAATGGCTGCAATCTCTTTTTCATTCCGAAAGACAGAAATGACCTTTTGAATAGTATCAGGTTGCATCGTAACGTCTGAATCAATAAAGAAGAGTATATCACCTTTGGCTGAAAGAGCACCCAAATTTCTTGCAACACCGGGACCACTTATCTTTTTATTCGCCAAAATTTTTATCTGGGGCTTTTCACTCAGGAATTCCAAAACATTTAAATCTATTCCATCAGCAACAATTATTATTTCGTCACAAGGTCTTAAAGCTTTAATAGTTGAATTTATACATTGATCAAAAGCTTTGGTAAGCTTATGAACAGGGATTATCACTGAAACCGATAATAATTTTGAATTAGGCTTTTGTGCAGTCATTATCTATGAATTTAAGTCTTTTAAATACAGCTTCGCATGTTAAGTCACATAAAAAACACAATATTATATTTATCCTGTCTTATGCTTCAATAAAGCAGAGACAAAATTGATAAATGACTTAACCCAATAACTTGGACAAATTTTATAAACTAAATCAGAATGTTGAATAACTTGAGTGGAGGGGACACTCAATCAAAAAATAATTTATAGTCGGATAGCAAAACAATAAAATCACATTTCTAAATTCGAAATTAGTTTTCCTTTACTACGAATTGTAGAATAATTTATGATGAGGAAAATATAAAAAAGGCGTTAAAATCCAAAAAAACTATGTATCAAAAAGACTCAAAATAATTGGAAGGTAGAATCATAATGAGAAGCTTGAGCTGGCTATGGGACTCGAACCCGCGACCTGCTGATTACAAATCAGCTGCTCTACCAACTGAGCTAAGCCAGCTTATTAATGTAGAATATATAATTCAGAATGTAGAATTAAATCTAAATTTGAGCTTCAAAATTAGTAGAAATCATTAACCTTTGCAAGGAATTTAAACTTAGCAAAGTAAAAACTTCTGCCTCAGTCCATTTTCCATCATCCATCTTACATCATCCATCTTACAACTTTTTCTCTCCAAAACTTCCATCATCAGAATAAACTCTGAATTGAACCATTTTTTGCCGAATTTTTTTTATCAATTCAAATGTTAGGTTTTCGTATTTATAAACTTCACCCGAATTTAAAATCTTTCCCGTTCTATCGGCAATAAATCCGGCTACTGTATTATATTCCTCGGATGTTGCTACCGGCATAGTAAATGATTCATTAAAGTCATCAATGCTCATTGAACCGAGAATATAATATTTACCATCCGGCAAACGAGTAAACTCCTTAACTTCCATTTTGGTATTATCTTTTAGTTCACCGACGATCTCTTCAAGTATATCTTCCATAGTAATAATACCTTCTGTGCCGCCGTATTCATCAGTTACAATAGCAATTCTCTCTCCCCTCTTCTGCATTTCTTTTAAAACCCCTGATATGAGTTTAGTTTCAGGTATAAAATAAGCAGGTCTTATTAAGCCTTTTATAGATACAGAAACAGCTTCAACAAATGATCTCATATAATCCTTAGTATGAATAACCCCTATTATGTTATCAAGTGATCCTTCAAAAACGGGAATTAGAGAATGCCCCGACTTTATGATTCTTTTTGCATTCTCCTGATCATCATCGTTTATATCTACAGCAACCATTTCCGTGCGCGGTACCATAACTTCATTCGCCTTCAGATCATTGAACTCAAAAATATTTTCAATAATTTCTTTTTCAGTTTCATTTATAGAACCGGACTTAACCCCTTCCGATATAAGTATTCTTATTTCGTCTTCCGAAATCCTGGTTTGCGAAAAGTTTGTCTTTTCCTTGAAAGGGATAAGAAGGATATTACTAATATAAGTAACCAGCCGAACAGGATACTTAAATAATGCAGTTAACAAGATTAAAGATCTTATCGATGTTTTACCAATCGGTTCAGCATATTTAAACCCGAGTACTTTGGGAATAAGAATTCCAAATACCATAGTTAAAAATGATACAGCGACAATTGCAATTATTACAGAAAGCAGTTTAGAATATTGGTTAAGAATCGGGATTTCAGAATCCGTAAACAAGGGATTGATTAACCGGATAGCTATAATAAAAGCTAAAACAGATGCCGCAATAAGCGATATATTTGTTGAAATCTGGATTGTGCCGAAGAAAGCATTTGCATCCTGTTTTATTGATTCGAACAAAGGGAAAGTTTTATCATTCTTTTCCCGCAATTCCTCAAGTTTTTGTGAACCGAACGATGCAATAGCAATTTCAGCAGCGGATAAATATCCTGCTAAAATTAAAAAAATTATAAAGAAAATAATTTCGTAAAGCTGTGAATCCATAATACCTTTGTGGTTTTTCCCACTCGTAAAGAAATTATGTTAAAATAACAAAATTTTCCTTGAGATTATTATCAGAATAATCCTTATCTGTTGGTATTATGTTAACTTTTGAATAATATTTAACCCTATAAAAACAAGTTTTTTTAATGCAGGCAATACAGATCAAAATTCTGAACAAGGAAAAATTGTTTATTAAATGGGATGATGGATCGGAAAGTGCGATAAGCTTGAAATATCTAAGAGACGAATGCCCTTGCGCAAATTGTAAAGGTGAGACAGTTCTTCTTAAAACTTACAGACCACCTAAACCACCAACAACTAACCCCGATATGTATAAGATTAAAAGTATCGATGTTGTGGGTGGATATGCTATTCAGATAGTATGGAAGGATAACCACAACACAGGAATTTATTCCTGGGAATACCTTAAAAAACTCGATAAAGACCAGGATAACAATACATCACAAAATTACAACGACATAATATGACACAAGACGAATTAAAATATTATTCTTCCTTGTTAAGGAAAAAATACAGGACAACAGAAAAAAAATTCCTTGCTGAAGGGAAAAAAACTGTGGAAGAGGGACTGGGAAGCAACTTCTTTTGTGAAAAAATATTCGTCTCGCAAAAGTTTTTTGAAAATACAAGGTCACGAAAACTTTTTAAGAATGTTGATGTCGAAGTATTGAAAAAATCGGAATTGCTGAGACTAACTGATACCATGACCCCGCAAGGGATTACCGCTGTGTTCAGAATTTCTGCAAATAAAAAACTTGAAGACGTAAAATCAGAAACTATTGTTTATCTAGAAAATATTGCCGACCCGGGAAACCTCGGAACAATAATAAGAATCTGCGACTGGTTCGGAATTGAAACTCTCCTGGTTAGTGATAATACTGTTGATGTTTATAACCCAAAAGTTATTCGTTCGAGCATGGGCTCTGTATTTCATATTAATATTATTGAGGAGGTTGAGAATAATTCCCTGGATATGCTGAAGAAAAAAGGATACAAACTTGTGTGTGCAGATCTTCATGGTGAAAGTCTTTATGAATTCAATGTCCCCTCCAAAAAAATAATCGCTTTTGGTAATGAAGCAGCGGGACTTTCTGAAGAATTATTAAAGAGATCCGATTCCAAAATTACTATACCGAAGATCGGGGAAGCAGAATCCTTAAATGTTGCAACAGCATCAGCAATTATACTTTCAGAAATTGTAAGGAGTAATTAATCCTTTCCAGTGAGTTTATTTAATCAGCATCATTTTTTTTGTGCTGGTATAAGAACCGGTTTCTAATTTGTAAAAATAAATTCCGCTGCTTACTTTTTCCCCGAACTCATTATCTCCATTCCAACTAACATTATAAATCCCATTTGCTAATTCTTCATTAACAAGAGTCTTAACTTCCCTTCCTAAAAGATCATAAATCTTGAGTGAAACAAATCCCCGATCCACTATCTGAAATCTGATATTTGTAGTTGGATTAAAAGGATTTGGATAATTTTGTGCAAGATAAAATTCTTCAACAATAAATTCATCTTCAATTCTTTCAACATCCGTTACTATTCCCTGTTCCGGAGTTGGAAGTTTTACGGTTGTGTAAATATGGAATTCTCCCGGTTCTAATGTAACCTCCGCATCTAACTGCGAAACTGAAATACTGTCCCCGTTAAAGTAGTTATACCAATAACCTGTCTGGGAAAATGAATGATTAGCAGTCTTTGCAGTTACATCAAAATTACCTATTACGTAAACATCCATCGAATCATGCACGATGTTCAATCGTTTAACAGAGCCCGCCGAAACCAGAGTAAAGCTATCACTTTCAAAAGCATCATATTGTTTAAGAGCAGTTAAGGCAGCGTATGTTTTATACAGCTTTTGCCTGTCAGGCTCGTTATAATAATACCACCGGATAGGTTTATTGCCCACTCTTCCGTTAAAGTCAATTGAAACATCATAACCAAGCTCACCAAACTGCCAAATCATTTTGGGTCCGGGCACGGTAAAGTAAAAGGCTGCAGCAAGCTTTATTCTTTGTAAAGCAGTCTGAAGGTCTTTTATATTATAACTACCGCTTGAATTACCATACTGCAAATTTTTATACATCAATCTTTCTTCATCATGACTTTCCATATAGGCAACCAGATTCGGCTCTTCCCATCCTCTTGATTTATATGAAACACCGGAAAAATTAGATGTACTGACCCAGCCCATAGTTGCTTCATTATAATTATAATTTAAATTTCCCCAGAGCATCATGTCATTACCGGATAAAATGGTTTCTTCACTGTTGGGAGCGAAATGCTCTAAAATAATATAAGCAGTCGAATCAACTTTTTTAATTTCATCAGCCATCCTGTTAAGGATATTTATTCTTGCCAAATCGTAACTGCCTCCGTCACCGGAAGTGTTAGTAAATCCTTTTGTAAAATCAAAACGGAAACCATCGACATTATATTCTTCAAGCCAGTACCTGTTTACCCTGTCTATATAATTTTTCACATCCTGTTTTTCGTGATTAAAGTCATAACCAAAAGAAAAAACAGGATTAGGAGATACTTCATTAAACCATGGGTTATTTGCTGCAGGTCTGTTCAAAGCAGAGTTCCAGTACAATCTTACAAGAGGGGATTGTCCGTACATATGATTCAAAACTATATCAAGAATAACGGCGATCCCGTTTTTATGTGCTTCACTAATAAATCTCTTCAGATCATCCTTTGTTCCGTAATACTTATCGGGAGCAAAGTGAAAGCTTGAATTATATCCCCAGCTTTCATTACCCTCAAATTCCATAACTGGCATCAGTTCAATGGCATTCACTCCTAATCTCTTTAAATATCCCAACGTATCGATTAAGAGATTATAATTGTGCTCTGCAAGAAAATCTCTTAAAAGTAATTCATAAATAACGAGATCGGTTTTCTTAGGTCTTTCAAAATATGTAACCAGCCATTGAAAAGGCTCTTGTGCAGTTTGAAGCACTGATGCAATTCCAGTTGTTTTTCCATCAGGATAGGAAATTAAATCGGGATAAACCGTGTTGCCGATAAATTTATCCGATGGATCACTTACCTTTTCAGAGTAAGGATCCGCGATTCTTAATTCTCCATCAACAAGATATTGGAAAATATATTCTTTCCCGGGCTCAAGATTATCAACCTGTAACCAGTATTTTGTTTGGTCCGGAGTTCTTTTCATATAATAAGCAGGATCAGCTTCCCAGTTTGTAAAATCACCTATTACATAAACAAATTCTTTTTGGGGGGCATATAAGTTTAATAACACAGAGGTATCGCTGATATAGTTTATTCCATAGTCCAGGCTGTTGGGTACAGCTTCAATGGAAACCGGAGTATTAACTATGAAATATGTGGAATCAGTTTTTGTTTCATTGTTTTCATCAGTTGCAACGGCTTTAATCTTTCTTTTTCCATATTGATCAGCGATGATACTGTAAAATATTGAAGTTGTGTCTGTTTGTGCGACAAGGCTGTCATCAATAAAAAGCTCAAGGTTATTAGATTGGGCAGAAGCTGCTTCAACCACGATTGTATCATTTATATCTGCAAAATAAGGGACTTTATCCGGTTTAATAATTGAGACATTCAGTCCTGCTTCTGAAATTGGAAGAAAAATGTCACCGCCGGTTTCTGTTTTTCCTTCAAGATAATTGCTGCCGACGGGCGATGCACTTCTGAAAACAAAAGCTACCTGTTCTATTGTTTCACTTGCAGATACTTCATAAAAGCTTCGGGCGTCAGGCACAATTTTATATTGATATAAATCTGTTCCGGTTCTCTCTAACTTTGTTTCAGGGGTATTTTGTCCCCAACTAGTTTTTACATATTTCCAATCTGTCCCTGAAGTTGAAAGATTAGTGATTACACCCGTGTGTGCGTAAACATCTCCTGTATATCCTTTTAATCCCTGGCTTCCTTTCGATGCATCAAAGACAACTGTTATTGAATCTGAGTCAGTGGGAAAATCCGGTGTCCAGGTTATAACCTGGGAAAATAGCAGAACGTTGAACAAAATTATAAACAACGGTAACAAATATTTTCTCATAAAAATCCTTTTCAAACTTAATTTCTTTCTCTTGGCATTTTAGAATTGAATTATATGAATTTGATATTACGAAAACTACTACCCGAATAAGGTATTTTGATGTGATTGCGATGAGATAGCCTACCCTATGTGGTGGTATGGAAAATTGGAATGATGGAATTTAATTTCTGTACTTCCTCATTATTCCACAATTCCAACATTCCATTATTCCCGTCATTCCATAACAGAACTGCTAATTTATCTCACTAAATGACGGTTCACCTGCATCAACCCAGGCAGTATAAATGAGCGATGCAAGCGAATTGTAAGCTTCTTCAAACTGTATCCCGGTTATATATTTTGTTTTGAACCAAAGTAGTCTCAGGTATTCATCACTTTCCATCGAGCCTGCCTTTGAAGCAGCAAATTTATCGGCAGCAAAAAGTACCTCACTCAGAGAATTTGAATCAGATATGTAATTAAAAATATAATCTAAAGGTTCTTTAACATAAGCTACTTCAAGACCCTTAATTCCGTCTGAAAGCTCATCGATATATTTATTAACCATATAAATTTCGTACCTGGCATGAACCCCTTTCTGGTTTGTAAACTGACCGTCATAATTTAAGATCGTATGCATCGGCTGGTGAGCATCACCTACATAATGCGCCATATCGGAAGTATATATTAAAACTTTGTCTCTATTTTTTTCTTTAAATGCTTTTGTAAGATTTTTTAATGTTTCGAGAGTCGCCCACGGAAGCAAACCCATCTTTGTTACAACACTATCACTGTAAAGAGAAATCAATTGGTCTTTGTCCTGAATCATTCGTCCCTCGAGAAATTCCTTATAAAAATCTATATCGATGTAATGCTTGGGTCCTTCTGTTTTATCCTGATCTTTTCTCGTATCAGGATCTACTGAATGCTCTGTAATATAATCCTGGTACTGTTCTATATTTTTTATTTTTTCTTTTAAAAGCTCGACCGCTTTATTTGCAATGAGTTTGTGTCCTTTATCTCCCCAGGGGAAAGATAAACCGGTCATTAAAAACAGAAGGACGAAAAGTTTAATCTTCATTTTTCTTTTTACCTGTAATTTGTACAATAATATTTCTTTTGCGGGAACGGTTATCAAAATCTACTAAAATTATCTGTTGCCACGTTCCGAGTAGTAAATTGCCATTGGTAAACGGGATAGTAAACGAAGCTCCCTGCAATGAAGCACGAATATGAGAGTGTCCGTTTCCGTCGTGCCATGTTTGATCATGATAATAATTAATGTTTGATGGAATAATCTTTTCAAAAAAATCAGGATAATCTTTTCTTAAACCGGGTTCGTATTCAATTGTCGTTATGCCTGCTGTAGAACCTCCGACAAAAACAAGAACATTTCCTTCAACAAAACCGGAAGAGTTTATCTTAGCCTGAACCTCATTCGTAATATCTACTATATCGGTATTTCCTTTGGAATTAACAACAAATGACTCTGTAAGTATTTCCATAAAATTAAATTAGGCAAGGAAGTCTGAAGATTCAAGAGATAATGATTAAGCTATTATTAAGCCTTTTATTATCTGCTTCATTTTTGATAAATTAGATAAACACAAATCTTACTTTGAGTACTTAAGGAGAATTTATGTTAACTATAGAAAAGACTATGCAGGATTATATAGAACTGGAAGAAAAATTCGGTGCTCATAATTACCATCCGCTCGATGTAGTTATTGAAAGAGCTGAAGGAGTTTGGGTATATGATGTAGAGGGAAATAAATATCTCGATTGCCTTGCAGCCTACTCTGCAGTTAACCAGGGACATTGTCATCCGAGAATAGTAAAAGCTCTTAAAGAACAAGCTGAAAAAGTTACGCTTACTTCAAGGGCATTCAGAAATAATCAGCTACCTTTTTTATACAAAGAACTGAGCGAATTAACCGGGTACCAAATATCGCTTCCGATGAATTCTGGCGCTGAAGCTGTTGAGACGGCACTTAAAGCAGCCAGAAAATGGGGATATAAAATTAAGGGAGTTGAAAATGATAAAGCCGAAATTATAACCTGTGAAAATAACTTTGCCGGAAGAACAATAACGATCGTAGGTTTTTCTACAGAAGCGCAATACAAAGACGGTTTCGGGCCATTTACCCCGGGATTCAAATCTATTCCTTATGGCAATGCTGAAGCTCTTGAAAAAGCGATAACAAAAAACACAGTTGCATTTCTTGTCGAGCCGATACAGGGAGAAGGCGGGGTAATTGTACCTCCTGAAGGTTATCTTAAAAAGGCTTATGATATATGTAAAAAGAATAATGTTTTATTTATTGCAGATGAAATTCAAACAGGTTTGGGAAGAACCGGAAAACTTTTTGCTTTTGAGTATGATGGAATTAGACCTGACGTTGTAATTATTGGTAAAGCATTATCAGGCGGATGCTATCCTGTATCTGCTGTTTTATCAAATAAAGAAATACTTGGTGTATTTAAGCCAGGAGATCATGGCTCTACTTTTGGGGGAAATCCCCTTGGTGCTGCAATTGCCAGAGAAAGTCTTAAAGTTTTAACTGAGGAAAACCTTGTTGAGAATTCATATAACCTTGGGAAGTATTTCATGGAAAAATTAAAACAGATTAAATCCCAACACGTTAAAGAGGTACGCGGCAAAGGTTTGTTCATCGGTGTTGAATTAAAACCTGAAGCAAAAGGTGCCCGTCGTTTCTGTGAAGCTTTTATGAAAAAAGGAGTACTTTGCAAAGAGACTCATGAAAATGTTATACGCTTTGCCCCTCCATTGGTAATTAAGAAAGAAGAAATCGATTGGGCAATGGAAAGAGTTGGGGAAGTGCTAAACGCTCCTTAAGAAAGGGTGGAATTTTTTAGAGTTACGAGGACCGATGAAAAAAATGATGGATTTAGGAAAGAAAAAATCATTTTTGATGAGTTTATAAAATATTGGCAGAAGGTTTCAAAAAGTTTAGCTTAATTTTAATAATAATTGGGCCTAACGTTTTGCGGGTTTAAGAAGTTGGCGATTTCGGAGCAATAAACTGTCCGCCAGCACAAATGTTTGATTGAAATACAACTGTTCAATTAACCACTGTCCCCCGCATTTCTTAAACCCGCTGTTACCTGCATGTGCTTCTGTCTGTCCGAAGTGATGTCGTGTCAAGTTACGATAAACTTTTTTCAATGTTGTCCACCACTCAATACTCGTCTGTGTCAGTTTAGCACTGGGCGGTTGCGAAGTTTTATTTTTTTGAAGCAGGGGAGATTTTTTGTTTGCGCGTTGTTTAAAATTGTAATGTCAAGCATTATTTAAGATTTTTCGTTTGTGCAATAATTTTAGCTTCTTAGTTTTCTACTTTTCTGCTTCAAATATCCTATAATATGAAGGCACATCCAAATTGAAAATATCATCGATGGGATTGTAGCAAACAATTTTATGTAATAACCATTTACATAAGACAACATTAGAAAAGTAAACAGCCAACTACCT
The DNA here is from genome assembly GCA_001802795.1 of Ignavibacteria bacterium GWC2_36_12. Lineage (GTDB taxonomy): Bacteria > Bacteroidota > Ignavibacteria > Ignavibacteriales > Ignavibacteriaceae > RBG-16-34-14. The sequence goes on from MGZZ01000058.1 coordinate 27,789, forward strand.
ATGAATGCGCCTATTGTTGCATTTATACAAATGCTACAAGTACCGAATTTGGCAATATCTATAGCTTTTCTTAAGCTGTTTGTTTCATTAGTCTTATTATTACAATTACATCCCATAAAATATTAACGACATCCTTGAAATGGCCAACTAAATATGTCTGGTGCTCCCGGTCGGCAATTTTGTGCATTGATTCGATTTAGAATCCCCTGTTGTAACAAGCCATAGAAAAGACCAAATGGAAGGGCTGAAACACAGAACTGAAGTATAGCAAGTGCACCAACAACTATTAAAGCCCAAGAGAGAACCCAAAAAAGAATTCTAAGCATTTCACATGATGTAGGTTTGCAACATGGATCAAGTATCCACCATAGCCAAAATATGCTCAATAAGATTGCTACGACAATCAGAGTAATGATAAGGGCTTGTTTTGTCGCTGGGTCAGCACAGGCTATCATTGGCATTAACGATAAAAATGCAAGGAGTAAGAATGCAGTTATTATAGAAAGGAAGGCGCATAAACAGGAAGGTGGACAAGGCCCTACTGGAGTAGAGGAGCGTTGCACTCTTGGACTGCCACAATACTCAGGTCGAACCATTGCAACTTCAGCATCGAACAGGCCAAACTGAGAATATGTGTGAATTGTGCTTGGTTGGTTAGTTTCTGCTGTATTACCATCACCGAAGTCCCAAGAAAATGTTTCAGCACAATCAAGATGGTCTCCCATAGCTGTTAGAGTTACAGTTGTTGAAGGTGGGCAATGAGGCATACAGGATGCAGTAAGTCCCGTGAGTTTGGGGCAACAATCATCTTCACATGCTCTGATAATAACAGTTTCAGACAATGGTGGACAACCATCTTTTTGAATAACTACATTCAATGATTTTGTACCATTTGCAATAGTGAAATTAAAATCTCTTGAATTTGTTTGGACGGGCGGATTTTCATCCTCTCGCCAAGTAAAGGAAAGTCCTGCTCCATTAGGAGATGTGACTCTTATAATGTATTTACCTTGAGGCAGACAATTTATCTGCAGGTGAAATGGATTATTTGAAACAGCTTCTAATATTCCGTCATTATCGTCAATAACAGAGAATCTATTACCATTGTTATCTATAATTTCAAAATCAACATCGCTTGGGCAATTATTACATACAGAAACTGGGACTAAAACAGAATTTGAGTCTGGACATCCTACAGGAACCGTACAGTTAAGAATAGCGCTATAGTTGCCTGCATTGTCATATTCATGTGTAATATTAAAAGGAGAAACAGTTGTATTATCAAACAAAATATTGGGACTTTCGCCATCTCCAAAATCAAATTCGTACACGCATGGAGATGATGGTGGATTGTTAACATTAGTTAATGTTATTCTAAATGTTGCAGTTCTCTTATTTGTTACAGGATTACAATCTGAAACAGATACTAATTCTAATAGGATTCTTGGGCAGTTGTCTTCACAAAAAGGTATTGGGACTTGAACATCATTGGACGAAGGGCAATTTTCAGGAAAATTACTAGTTACAATTGCAATGAAATTCCCGCCAGAATATTCATGTGAAATTGGAATTGGATTTTGACCACCATTAAAAACAATCGGCTCATCATCTCCATCTCCAAAATCAATTTCGTAAAAGGAAGGACTAACAGGGTTAATTAATGTAACTTCAAAGGTGGCAGTCCTTTTTCCATCTACACAAACATCAGCAACATCAGTTAACACTAATTCAACATTTGGACATTCACCACAATTAATAACAAAATCTTGTTCCACAAAACAATTGGGATCTGTATGACATGATGCCCTTATCCTAACTGTGCTTCCGCATGGAAAAGCAGGTAATAATTTTGTTTCTATCATCCACTGAAATATTCCACTATTAGCCACTGCCTGAAAACCTGACGGATCTATAAAGTCATTAATAGACGCACTTATACTGTCTACTAGATTTGGATCGGGTTGACCATTTACTATTACGCTTATTTCGAGGTTAACCCTAATTTCATTTATCGGTGGTCTTCCACCGGGATCAGCGCGAAGAAACGATGGACAATCATTAGCAATGCCCGAAACTCTTAATTTGAGAATATTATTGCCGCTTTGTTGAGCAATGGTTGGCTGGTTTAAAGTTATGTTACACATAGTTTTTGGGCATAAAGATTAAGATTTTTGAAAATAGAATGGAATTACTCTTTTAAATTTTCCAGTGGCAACAGCAAAATTAAATGAATCAGTGTTGGCTGGTGAGTGAGTAACAAGATGAAGGCTATCAGAAAGAATGGACTTTGATTGACCTTCAAAATAAATGACACCTTTGTATTTTCCTTTTTTAAGTCCATTATATTCGGCAGAATATTTTCCGCTTTCGGCAGTTAATAATGCTCCATCTTTCAGTTTTAAAGTTATTTTGTTGCCTTCATTACTTATGATATTAGCATAAACTTTTAATCCTGAAAGATTGCTTGAACCTAAATTTGCGTTTGCAATTATTTTAATTGGCTCACCTTTTTTGTAATATGATTTTGATGCGGAACCCCAAACCGATAACTCCTTGTTTTTCCCGCCAATGGTAATATTCACTGTGGTGGTCGCAGTTACTCTTGATAGCTTCTTTGCAAACAAAATCAATTTCCAAACTCCAGATTTAGGTTTGTTGACTAAAATAATCTTGTGAGAATCTGCATCAGAAATTTTCCTAACAGTAGCATTATCTATTTCAACTAACTCATTTGAAGGGTTTATTAAGAAAATATCTACATCCGCATCTGTCCTATAATTTATTGTGAAGTTTGCTTGCAAACATCCTTTCTCAATTAGAATGTTTTTGATTCTAAACAATTGCTCATTAAACGGAATTTGAAGAAGTTTGTCTTTGATTTTTAGAGGCGATTCTAATACTTTGCAAATATCCTTTAAAGAAGGATTTCTTTTTACTTTATACAGTTTACTTATTTTACCTGAATATTTTTTTTGAGGTGCTGATGGAACGAAATCAGTAAAGTCAGAGTCTAAAATACTTCCTGTCAAAAAAAGATTAGCTTCATTTAATGCTGTTTCAATATCAATGGGATTTGAAAATCCAACCAAGTTAGACAATCCATTAGTTGTAAATGCCAAATCATCTAAATCATCAAAGTTCACATTAGATGGTTCTCCAATTCCAATTGTCATTGCTTTCACTCCTTTTGCATCAAGCACTGGAATTGCTTCAAGTAAACTTGAACCTATTGGTCTGTTGTGCTTACCATCTGTTAAAACTAAGACTGCTTGTGAGTATGCTCGGTTTGGTATTGAAGTTATTTGATTAACCCCCTCAATAATTGCATCTCTTATATTTGTCTGACCACTGGCTACCAAAGTATCAACATCGTTTTCTAACTGTGCTGTTCCATTCGGGATTGAGGATACTTTGGTTAAGGGGAGTAAAATATTGTTGGCGTTATTGTATGCAATTAAACTTAGATAATCATCTGCTAAAGAAAAATTATCAATCCAATATTTAACTCCTTGCTTTGTATATTCTAATTTTTCTCCAGCCATTGAGCCAGAAATATCAAATACTACAGAATATCTTCCTGCCTTTTCCAAATCTAAAAAATTCACTGGTGAAGGTGCATTTGTTGGTGCAATAAAAGGAATAGACAATGCAGTAAAATCGGGTGTTGATATTATTTTTCGCGAGCAAGACATGTGATGTCTAATTTCTTGATCAGTAGGAGTTGTTAAATGATTCTGACCGCAGAAAAAAACTCGTCCTCTATCGCCCATTATACAAGTATTTGGGTCTGGATGACATTTAATGTTAATTACATCCTGTCTGTACCCAAAATTTGATGAGCTATTGGTAGGTAGATTAGGGCAATCTCTATCCACAACAATCTCCGTTGAATTATTTGAATGAACAAAACATTCAAATGCCGTAAGTGAATTATTGAATTGTAAAAGTATCCGATGTCCAACTAAAGAATTATTTACAACAAAAGGCTGCAATACTGGAATGGTTCTTAAGTTAGGTGAAGTGACTAATTTATTGATTACAAAGGATTCAAGTTGTCCTGCATATTCATCACCTAAATCCCAAATATGATGAGCTAATTCATGAACTATTATACTGGGTTCATCAATATCAGGTGTATTTGGAGGAGCGGGGTAAGCTTTATTAATCTTGGCAAACTCATTAGGCTTACCAAATAAACCTCGCGTTCCGCCTGAAGTTTCGCCAGGTTTGTTTATTAGAAGAATTTCTGCATCAACTTTACCGAAACTATTATCAACTAAATAAATATCACCAAATTCAACTTGACCACCAGTTGCCTCAAACATGAAGTTTGATGCGTTTTGCAAACTAGTCTTAGCTGCTACCTTCTCGGCAGGAGTCAATGGATACTCTGATGAAACTATAAAATTAAGTTTGCCATTTATGAATTTTCCGTTTCCCATAATCAGTAAGTTGTTTTGTGTTGCAATTTATGAATGAAAGTGTTTGATTTAAAGTTGCTTGATATTTTTGATTGGTCGAAAGTAAATAAAAATATTTGAAGCAAATTAATAAAGTATTGGAGAAAACACTCTTTCATTCTTTTTGGGGTCAGGTTTGGGTCATTGGGGAAAAATGAAAGTGTGTTTTGTGCGGCTGCATTAAAATTAAAAAACAAAAAATGCGGGTGAGCAAAAAATAAAACTTCTCTGCGTTGGCTGTCGTGTCGGGTAGTCCGCTCGCTCCGTATATTGTCCCAAGTTGTCTGTCTCATGTTTGTCAGTTAAATGGTTGAACGGTCGCCAATAGGGTTTCCGCTAACTCGTTTATAGGTCTCACAAAACAAGACATATCTACCGCAATTAGCCGTATAGGTCTCATAAGAGTGAGATTTTATTTCTTTAAAGTTAATAATGTTTTCTTTATAAATCATCAAATGGTGACTTTATTTTCTGCAAACTTTTAGTTGATACATGTGTATAAATCTCAGTCGTTTTACTGCTTTTGTGTCCTAATAATTCCTGTATATACCTAATATCGGTCCCCGCTTCTAATAAGGGTGTTGCATAGGAATGTCGCAGCCAGTGCAAGGTGACTGGTTTTTTTATTTGTGCTTTTTCTAAAGATTGCTTGAGTACATTTTGTAAACTTTTCTCACTGTATTGTTCACCAGTGTTTTGTCCTTCGAACAACCAAATTTTTGGTCTGTACATTTTATAATATTCACGAAGCATTTCAATAACTTTTCCGGAAATGGGGGCTACCCTGTCTTTTCTTCCTTTTGCTTGTTTTATAATTAATAACCCTCTTTTACTATCAATATCTAGTGGCTTTAAATTTAATAATTCACTTCTCCGCAAACCACATGCGTAAATTAAACTAAGCATAGTTTTATGTTTAATATTAATGTGTGCTTTCAAAATAGATGCGACTTCTTCCTTGCTTAATACATTGGGCAATTTATATTCATGTCTCGGTCTTTCTAACTTAACTAAATCTAAATCGCCATGTACTACCTCTCTAAAGAACAACTTAACAGCATTAATTACCTGATTTTGATATGAAAAACTTAGACCTCGTTTAATAATATATTCATTTACATAAAGCACCATATCATCGTTGGAAACTCTTTGAATGGGTTTGGGGTAGGTAAACATTAAAAAGGATTTTGCCCCATCTATGTATGTATTTATTGTCGATTCACTATATCGTTTATGTGCCATCCATAATCTTAGTGCAGTTAACCCTTGCTCAATTTCGGTGGGAATTGGAATTTTATTTTTTGATATTTCTTTTTTCATATGGTTTTTTCAATAATTGGGTGTTCTTTTATTCTAAATTAAACCTTCGGTACGTAAGTCACATTCACTCATCAAACAAGATTGAATTCTATTGGATTATTCATTCG
>MGZZ01000059.1 GCA_001802795.1 Ignavibacteria bacterium GWC2_36_12
TATTATCACGTAAGATTAAACCGCGAAATAAAATTTGCTAACCCGGCAACATTTATGGCTCAGGATAAAAGCCTGATTGAGGAAGCTTATCCGGGGGACGTTATAGGTTTGTATGATTCGGGAAATTTTAAAATCGGTGATACTCTTACAGAAGGCGAACAATTTATGTATAAGGGCATTCCTGCTTTTTCACCGGAAATTTTCAGGGAACTCTGGTTGACAGATCCATTCAAATCAAAACAGATGGAAAAGGGAATTCTGCAGTTAACCGATGAAGGACTTGCACAGGTTTTCAAACAAAACAACAGGAAAGTTGTTGGAACAGTTGGAGAGCTTCAGTTTGAAGTTATACAGTACCGTTTATTGAATGAATACGGAGCTTCATGCCAATGGAGGCATTTAAATTATTATAAAGCATGCTGGGTAATATTTGAAGGTGAAAAAGAGATAGATGAATTAATGCGAATCCGTTCTCACAATCTTTTTTATGATAAGCACAGGAACCTGGTATTTATGGCAGAATCGCCCTACCAGCTTGGTGCAGCAATAGAGAATAACCCCAAAGCCAGGTTTCTTTATAACATCGAGCATAATACGGAAACAGTGGAACTGGATAAGGTGGCGTAAAAAATAAAGTCAAGCCGAGACAGACAGAAGCAAAAGAAAAAGTAAAGAAGCTTTATGAAAGATGGGGGAATTGGAGAGGAAGAAAGAAGAATTAAACTGAAAAAGCTTTATTTGAGATAGGTTATATCATTATCTATTTCGAACAGGTGTTTGTAATTGTTGGTTTGCATTTTCAATATGATTGATTGCTAATCATTTGTACTAATTATAAACCGTTGAAACGGTTATAATATTAAAAGCTCTCTTTTATTAACCCACGACTTAAGTCGTGGGTTACTTAAGAAAAATCAATTGATAACCGTTTTAACGGTTTAATAAAAATCTTATATAAATTTGATTTTATCAATCTCTTTCATAATCCTATCAGTCTCAACCAGCGCAACTATAATTTTCTGGTAATGCTCGATCTCACTGTTTGTTAGTGCACGACCTTTTCTGTCCTTCAACCATTTTTGTGCAGGCTGGTAACCGCCGATATAAAAGTTCAAGGCAGACTCAGGAACTTTACCGAAATATTGCTCCTTATTAATAAATACTTTTCCGGTGTCACCCTGAACTTGTTTCTGGGTCTCTTTGGAAGATGCTGAAACCAGTTCAGCATGACTCTTAGCTTTTTTACTCTGTATAACATCTGCTTCAAATCTAATTTTCTCAACTTCATTATTACCAGTGATAGGATATGTTGTGATGAAGCGATTTACTTTTGGCGATTCCAGAAGATGAAGCAAACGTAATTCCGTACCGAGCTTAACAAGCTTTTTGAAAATCACTTTGTCTTTTGGATAAGGCACACGTGGAAAATCAATCTTTAAAAACTCTATGTATTTTTCTCGGTAAGCAGGGGAGTGAAGAACTGCATAGATGTAATCTAAAATTTCTTCCGGAGAAATTTTGCCAATAATTTTTTCAATCCGATCAACAATCCCCTTCCTTAAGTTTGGTGTTTTCGATCCATCACTTGAATATACATAAAGTGGGAATGTGTAAGAATTATCCAGAGAAGACAGTAAGGATTTGTCAGTTATATTCTTTGATAAGAAGATAGGATCATATTCTTTTCTTATATTTTTACATAAATTTAATGCAATGTTATTTAGATCAAAATTTTTCATAACTTCTCCTCTAGGTCTTGCCATTATACCTTTTGCATTTCCAGAGTACAAAGTCCATCTATCATCGAAAGGTCTATAAGAAATATAGCTAATATTTGATTGGCCTAAATCTTTTTTTGCATTTGCATATTGCCAATCCTCAGTTTCTTTTGGGAAGTCATTTTTAAGCAAAAATTCATTTTTATTTAGATTAATAAAATCTTCAAGTAATTTTTGAACTTCTTCCTTATTGAATTTAATAAGCTGACTATCCCGGGCGGTAGCAATTCCCATTGAGTAATTCATAAATAACTCATCAATCCTATAACCAATTCGATAAATCTCATTTTCATCAAAATTTTTTGGTACGAAAAAGTAGTATGGTTCACTATAATTAATTTTTTCCCACTTAATTTTGTCAATGTAGGATGAATCTATTTTCTGAAATTTATGTTCACGTAATCCTAATAATTCATTAAAATATACTTTACCCAGTTCATCCTTTTTATAATTTTTACGAAAGAAAATAGAAATTGCAACACCTTGTTGAATATCAAAAACATTTTCATCTTTGCCTCCGTCCAGTGCGGTCTCATTCTTTTTTGCATTTCCGTGTAAATTCAAAACATAAATTTTATCAAAAGTCTCGAGCAAATGTTTTCTCATCTGCCGGTGAATAATTCCATCTAAAAACGTATTATTTGTAATCATCGCAACAATACCGGTCCTATTTTTTGAGATAAAATGTTCGGCGTATCTGATAAATTTTATATAATCATCTGAAAGCGGTTGTATATTTCTTTCGTTTAGATCTTTTTTGTAATCTTTAATTAAATCTGTTATCCACTTTCCTTTGTTAGATGAACTTACACTATAAGGTGGATTTCCAATAACAACCATAATCGGTATTTCGTTCTTGATAACAGACGCTTCTTTAGATTCATCTGCGATGCTTTCTGCAAAACCAATCCCTGCAAACAAATCTTCTTCCTTAAATCCTTCTTCAAGAGAATTTGTAAGATAAACACCCAGTCTGCTTTCATTAAAATGTCTAAAGCCCATTTCTTTAAGTGTCATGCTTAACTTTAGATGAGCTATTGTGTATGGTGCCATCATAAGCTCAAAACCATGAATGCGCGGAAGCAGATCGTTATATACATAAGCTGTCCATCTGCCCTTTTGCCCGTTGTTAACAAACCTTGAGTAAATATTTTGAATAATTGTGTTAAGGAATGTTCCTGTTCCAACAGCGGGATCAAGAATCTGGACACGGTGAAGATCAGAATTCAACTTTGAGTTATCAGCCAAACCCGATGCAAGACCAAATTCTTTTTCAAGAAGATAATCAACCGAACGAACTATAAATCTTACTACGGGCAGCGGTGTATAAAAAGCACCTAACTTTTTACGGAGTTCAGGATCATATTCTTTTAAAAAGTCTTCATAAAAATGTATTACCGGATCAGGTCCCTCGTGGGTTTTTCCCCATAAATCATCCTCATAATATTGCTTCATAAGATGCTGAACATCTGCATGCGAGAAAACTGTACATAATTCATTAACGATGTATTCCAACCGTTTATCGAAATCAGTTCCTACAATATGATCAAAGAAGTGTCTTAACAACGGATTTGATTTAGGAATAAGTTCAGGAGCTTCTCTCCTGGTAAAATTATCGGGGGTTTCATCGTGGTAACGCGCAACAAACAAACCATAGACTAAAGTTTGTGCATACATGTCAGCAAATGCATCTTTAGTGAGATCGTGAACAAGCTGTTTTTTTATTGCGTTATATACTTTAGTTATGGAAATATTTTTTGCTGATTCATTAGAAAGGAAATGTTTAACATTATCCCGTATTCGTTGAGCTTTTCCACCCATAATTTTTGCGAGATGCTCTGCTGTTCGAATTGGTTCTTTATGAGATTGAGTGAAGTCAACAAGGGATTTAGCGAGGTGTTCATAATTTTCAGGAATGGGTGTTATGATCCTTCTTTTAATATCGTAAGAAGCAATCTTTATCGGTTCTTCATAACGCTGCCCGTTTCTGAAAAAACGGAACTCCAGATAGTCGGTCAAAATTAAATTATCGTAACCAAAGTATCGGGTCATCTGTTCGGATTTTTCTATCTTTTTAAAATCTATACCTATATCCTTTGTTTCTATATATAAAATTGGTACGTCATATTTAAGGATGACAAAATCAGGTTTGTTTCCTTGCTTTGCTTTTGCATCATGATCAATTCGTGGGAATGTATGAACCTTCTCAAAAATTCCTTTCAACAAAATTTCAAAATCTGCACGGTAACCCATTTCAGAAGTTTCGTGGTGTGAAAATTTAGAGGAGATAGATTGAAGATAGTTTTCAAAAATATTTTGCATTATTCCCATTATGCATTAGAAATATATTTTCTATAATTAAACATAATAAAAAATCTTATCTATTCAGTTCATTCCCATTTCTTTTTCTTACTTCCTTTGTAGCTATCAATTTGTAAAAGAACTCCTTTAAGAGAGAGATTTAGAGAGAGTTATTTATAATTTTTTTTCTTACTTCCTTTATAACTATCAATCTGCATCAGTCTCGGCGAGGCGAATTCTTTTAATTCTATATAAGCTCCATTAACTTTTTAAATTTCACGTTTGCTTTTCTCCACACCACATTAAAAGCGGGCAAGTCTTCTTTTTTCATTTGTCTGATTAAACTTTCTTCCCAATCTCTTTTAAAGGAAGTTTCCTTTGGTTTTACTTTATCTGCAAATTCCCTGGGGTTATGTTTCTTATTTTCTGCTTTACTCATAAATTCTATATAAACATCTTCCAACTCTAAACCTACGTTCTCTGTAAGATAATGGAAGTCGTAAAGATCTCTGGAAATTGTTCTTCCCATTAAAGCGACCATTTTTTCAATCAGCACTTCCTTGAGAGAATAGGCTTTAATAATTATTTCCTCTTCCTCTTGTAAGTCGGAGTATATATTCAGAACAGGTTTTTGTTTAACAGGGAATAAAATTATTTCACCCTTTGTTATGTCAACCTTAATTGTATCCGAACCATGAGGACCTTTGAATTCAATTTTAAACCTTATGCTGCCGGAGTTTTTGAGAATTTCAAATGATTTATCTTCGATACCGATATTTATTCTTGAGGCATTAAAAATTTCTTTGAACAAAGAATCAAAGTTTTTCTTCACCTCATCATTTTCAACATCTTTATTAACCAGGGTAAAATCCATATCTTCCGAAAACCTGTAATTATCAAAATGGATTTTCTTTAAACAGGTTCCTCCCTTAAAAACTAAATTTTCTTTCAGAAATTCATTTCGGGATATTCCCCAAAGAATCCAGGAAATAGCATAATCTTTTTGAATTTGTGTTGCCCTGACGCCTTCCCTGATTGCAATCTTATCTATCTCTCCCGGTTTTATCATGTGTAAACAGATTCCTTTATAGTCTGCACATCACGGTTGATTCTCAGCCCGTACTTTGTATCTATCTTTCCTTCATCCGGCAGGGAAGTATCGAGACTAAGAATACTTCCCGTTAAATTATTTTGCAATAAACTTTCATGGTGTGAATCATTTATTTCCAATAAATCACACATGAAAACATACCTTCTTGCTGCAACCTTGCTACCTGCTTTTGTGAAATAGGTGAACAGCTTATCTTTGCTTATTTTATTTCGCGTTTCGTAAACTGCTTTGGCAATTTCTACTATTCCGCCGCTGTAGTGAGGATTGATTAAGGAATCCACAATAGTTTTTTCAATATCGCTGCAGTTAATTTTGCTATAGTCATCTATCCAGGTTTTTTCACTTCCAAAAAATCTTTGTTTGTTGTGATAAACAAATTGAAATCGCACACCCTGGATTTCTAATTTAGCCGGTTTTACCTGTATATCTGTAACAATAATTTCTGTTAAACTTGGCTGCGTAATAATATTGTGTATCTGCATAGCAGAATAATATCCAACGTAATAATTCTTTCCCTTCATCAGGCATTTGGCAACTAAATGCCAATTGGGAATAAAATTTTTTCCGTTGTGTTCCAACGGCACTATATAATATAATCCACGCTGCAACTTTATCAGTTTGTTTTCACTAACCATTTTTGAAAGCACCTGAGCTATGTATGTCGGATTTTTTTTAGCAAACCCAGACTTTGCTTCTTCGTAAGAAAAGCAGGTAGTCTCAGCTTCCGAAAACCTTTTTATTATTTCCCATTCAAAGTTCATTTATTATATTCTTTTGTTTATATCTGATTATTTAGTTAATAACTAAATGCCAATATATAAAAAACAATATAAAATAGCTATCTATATCGAATTATTTATATATATTAGAAATATAATGATATGAAAAGAATATAAAGTTTTGGGCATCTCTAAGCTATTCTATGCAACACCAAATCTTCGACATACTAAAATATTCTCATTCCCATTTCTTTTTCTTACTTCCCTTGTAGCTATCAATTTGCAGAAGCACTCCTTCCAACTTTCCATTATCAAGAGGAATTCTTCTTGTTGTTTTAAGCCCGATAGATTTGCGAAGTTCCGGATTTCCTGTGTAAATAAATGCAGAAGTGCCGGCGCAATTGGTTTTAAGAAAGTCGCCGAGTTCATTATATAACACTTGTACTTCT
>MGZZ01000060.1:0-1458 GCA_001802795.1 Ignavibacteria bacterium GWC2_36_12
CATTCAACCGAAGATAAGTTATCATGTATCGGATGCTCTAAAGGAAAAGAGCTACAGAAACGGTGCAAAAAGTATAATTGATGATTATGAAGGAATGACCTTCTGGCTTGCTGTTAATGCCTATCATTATATGCCGTCAAATATTCAAAACAATTACCCCGACTGGCTGAAGCCTTTCGGTTTAGCTTTAGGTCATTCAGCAAAAGGGATTGCAAAGTATCCTCAGCTCGGTGAAAGGGAAATCTTTATAGGATTGGATTATGATCTGAGACAACTTTCACTTGGTGATGATAGTAGTTTCCTGAGATTTTTAAAGAGCGAACTGAATATTATCAGGTTACCACTTCCGGCAGTTAAAATAACTCCAGCCGGTGTTTGGTATGGTTTGTATTTTTAGTTCATCTTTTAATTCAACATAAATAACAACATCTTACGGAGAAAGAACTATGAACGGATCCGTTACAATTTCACCAATGATGCAGATGACAGTAAGCAAAATGTCCGGCGACATGCGTTTCGTAGGTATATTTTATATAATTATGGGCGCACTGTATTGCTTATCTATTATAGGGGCTCTTGTCGGAATTCCTTTAATTATCTGTGGATTGCGCTTGAGGGAGGCAGCCGATTCTTTTACAAGCTACCTGGGTTCAAACGATTCCGGTATTCTTGAAAGAGCTTTTGAAAGACAGGGAAGCTTTTTCTTTATTCAAAAAGTTTTGTTAATTATATCCCTGATACTGATTGTTCTCTATGTTATTTTCTTAATTGCTTTCGGCGCTGCAATTTTCAGCGCTTTCGGGGGAAATTATTCTTATTAAAAATTAAATCGTTATTGTGAAGCCTGCGCCGTTGCAGGCTTCACAAAACGATGACATTTAAAATTAAAAACCGGCGTACTATTCTTTGCTCGTGCCGGATGAGAGACTGAAATTTCTTATTTCAAATAAACAACTTAATGCGGGAAGTTACTCCTGCAAAAAGTTCTTTTTATTAATATCAATAAAAGGAGGTTACATGAGAAGTATTACAACAATTCTGCGGTATTTTTCATTTACTGCAATAATATTTCTTGTTACTGTAACTCGTTCATTTTCCCAGGGGAATTTCAGTATAGTGCTGCAACAGGAAATGGACCCGCTTTTTCAAAACGACTATGACGTTGGATTAGCTACAATTTCATATATGCCGGGTCCACAGGATATGTTTCTGAGCATTGGTGCTCAACAGGAGTCAGGTCCCCTGGATATAATTGTTTCAAACTTATTTTTGCCCGGAAATATGTACGGCACCGGGCAAAGAACAGTTTCAATGGAATTCAATTTAAACAATCTGTTTTTGCCAGGTCAGACTTCTATACCGGAGAACACTTTAATAATTACATATTTTCATATATTTCAACAGCCAAGCTGTTATCCATTTGAACCCTCGACTTATGTTCATAATGCAATAGTCCCG
>MGZZ01000060.1:1521-6274 GCA_001802795.1 Ignavibacteria bacterium GWC2_36_12
TTAGTTGTACCAACCGAACCTCCCTGCATACCTCTTGTAGAAATGGAAGATAAAATAGTTAGAACCGATATGCCTAATCTTGACCTTGATGATGGGACTCACGGGGACAATGCAATGTTTGCAGGAGATTTAAACGCTTGCGTTCCTACCGCTACAGCAAACAGCATGAAATGGCTCGAAATGCATAATGATTCTGTAAAATTAGGAGGGAAAACTCTTCGCGAGGTTATGGAAGAATTAAGCGGATTAATGAAAAGAGCAAATAACGAAGGCACTTATTCAGACAGTATGATTGTTGGCAAAATGGATTTTATAGAAGCTCACAACCTTCCTATCGAGGTTAAGTATCAGTCTTTCTTTTTACCCAAAGATACTACACTTAAAAGTACCTCCGGTAATTCTACTGCGAGAAATTTTAATAGTGATACGGGTAATGTTCCCCCTGATTTTAACTTCATAAAACAAATGATGAAAGACGGGGAAGATGCTGAAATGAATTTTACCTGGTATTCTTCTGCAAATGATAAATGGTACGGGCACAGTGTTGTACTTACAGGTTACCAGGAGTTTGCAAACGGCACAAAGGTACTAACCTTTAACCATGATAAGGATCAGAGGAATGCCGGCGGCACAGTTACGCAAACAGATACCGTTTGGGTAGATTCTACAGGATGGATGAGGTTCGGACCAAACAAAAAATATTTCATTAAAGATATTGTTGCTGAGAGTCCAATACCTACATTTGGACAATCAACTGCAGCATGGCTAAATGAATTTTTCACTCTTGATGGAACACTAAATAAAGGTAATGCAATAAAAAATGGAAGTAGCGAATTTATCGAGATGGTGGCAAACCAGAATATTCCCGACCCGCAGAATTACAGAATCACTTTGTACGACAAAGCAACAGGCACACAATATTCGGTAATGACATTAGATCAATTTACGGCTGGTGCCACGATGGATTCCTTTATTGTATATACAATATCATTTACCGGAGACGTTCTACACGACACCGAAGGGGGTATTGCTCTCAGTTATAACGGTTCACCAATCCCCGGATTATTTATAAGTTACGGCGGTGTATTTACCGCTTTAGATGGAGACTGGACAGGTTTAACAAGCACAGATGCCGGAATAACACCAGCTCCGGGAAATTCTATAGCACTTACCGGAACAGGTGCCCAGTTCTCAAGCTTTTCATGGACAAGCTCAAGTCCTCCTTCCCCGGGATCATTTAATCAATCCCAGGAAATCCCTGTTGAATTGGTTTCCTTTAGCGCTTATGCCGAAAAAGAAGGAGTATCCCTTAAGTGGATGACCGCTACTGAAATAAATAATTCCGGGTTCGAGATTGAAAGAGCTGTTGAGAATGGAATTAATGAAAAATGGAAATTTGAAAAGATCGGTTTTGTTGATGGAGCGGGAACAACAACAGAAAGAAAGGAATATTCATACTTTGATGTGTCGGCTCCGCTCACTAAACTAAAGTACAGGTTAAAACAAATAGACCTGGATGGTTCTTTCGAATACTCCGGCGTAATTGAAATTAATCTTGAACCAAAGTTGCGATATGAGCTTGCTCAGAATTATCCGAACCCATTCAACCCGGTTACTGTAATTTCATACACAATTCCTGATGCCGGCAAGGTACAGCTTACTATTTATAATATTTTAGGGCAAACAGTTGCTGTTCTTGTTAATGAAAGCCAGGAAAAAGGAATTCACAAAGTTGAATTCGACGGGACAAATCTGAACAGCGGAATTTACTTTTATCAACTCGCTGCCGGGAACAATATTTCAACAAGAAAGATGATGCTCATAAAATAATTTTAGTATAAGCAACAATCCGGTAAGGCAGTTCAGCACAACTGAACTGCCTCTTTATTTTTAATATCTGTATCTCACTCTGTATTTAAGGACAGTCTCTCCATCTTCGGGAACCGGAACTTTGAATATAATATTCTGTGCATCTTTCTTTTCATAAGCAAGCGAAGAGTTGAGTATTTCCCAGTTTACTCCGAGAAATCTTTCTACCTCAACAGTTATATCTTCTTTTTTCCTGTTCTTGAATTTAACTTCGTAAGCCTGTTCCCAAACTCTGTCGGTAATTTTTTTGTTTTCAGTCTGTACATCTTCAACTACAACATCGAATGCTTCACCAATTTTAAGCCTGACATTTTCATTCCTTGGAGTATGATCAATCAAATCTTCGCCAACGAATTCAAGTGTGCTGCCGTCTGATTTGTACATTCTTACTTTACCTTTAGGCATCGGAACACCCATATTATTTTCTTCTTTATTTTCAAACTCAACAACAACGCTTACCTTTCCAGTCTGGCTCGGGTTTCCGTAATAACCATACTGCCCGCTTTTATAAAAATATTTTTTAACGGCTTTAACGCCGGGCGATTCAAATAAAGATATCTGCTTGGTTTCATTATTTGCAAGGGTGGTTGGACGCTGAAGATTATAAATATGATATTCAAAGAATTCTTTCTCCTGAAACTGCGGTTGTGAAATACCCTCACTTTTAACCATCATTTCCTGCACCCTGTAATCATACATCGGCTGTTCCTTAACCAAATTTATATCACCGGCAACAAGCTTTAACACGGCATTTTTGTATGTTGTGCCGGATTTATTTTCCACACTCACCCACGAATTCAAATCGAGCTCTGTATCATCGCTATTAAGCACGGCAACATATTCGGCATGCCAGTTCATTCCTGAAGTCTGGTAAGAAATTTCAACGTCCTGTTTACCTGTAGCGGGAGAATTAACTGTCCATAAAAGCGTAGGTTTTGTGATAAGCCCTTCGGGCAAAGCACCGACGGAAAACCTGTATTTGGATAAGTTGGGAAGCATAAGAAGACCGCCTTCTTTTTTCTCCAGGACAATCTGTCCGGCAAATGCAGATAAAAGCCTTCCTTCAATCAGCTCGCTGTTTTCTCCAATTAATTGAATCTCTTTATCAATATACTTCTGAAGAATTTTATCGAGGCTCACGAGATCGTACTGGTAATTCTGTTCAATCACTTCCCCGTTCAAGCTAATATGAACACTGGTTGGATCTATAAACTGGGCAACATCTGTTACGGCAATTTGCGATGTGCCCGACTTTATATTTATTGTTCTCAGGTCCTTTACAACTCCAAGGTTTGAATTATAAACTGTTACTGCAACAGACTTTTGATCAGCCTGCTGAGCTAAAAGATAATTTGCCGAGAGCGCCAGAAACAATAATGATACAAAGACGGATTGTTTTTTCATGATTATTAAACTCCGTTATCTTAATTAATTTTATGGTTTGTTTAACCTTGCTAAAATAAAATAGTTCCTTTAGTGTTAAAGATTTTTTTAAGAAAATCAAAAATAGATTTTGACAGGAGTATGATGTAAATTAGTCCGAAAAATTTATTAATAAAACCTGCTTAACAATGTTATACGAAATTTTTATCAAAAGGAAACATTCTTTTCTATCAATCTTTTTTTTACTCTTTCTATTCGCTTCCTGTTCATCTGCGGAAAAACCCTCGTTCGGACCACGTGAAGACAAAGGGTTAATCCAATATGATGAGATTAATGAAGCATCCGGAATTGTTGCAAGCAGAAAGAATGCCGGGGTTTTGTGGACTCACAATGATTCAGACGATAGTACAAGAATTTTTGCTGTGAACACACATGGCGAACATCTCGGCGTTTACCACATAGATGAAGTTACAAACAGGGATTGGGAAGACATCGCTGTTGGTCCTGGTCCTGAAAGCGGCAGGAGCTATATTTATATTTCTGAAACAGGTGATAATCATGCTAAGTACGATACTAAGTATGTTTTCAGAATTCCCGAACCTGATGTTGATTCAAACCAGGCACCAATTTTTGCAACATTAAAAAATTGTGATGTAATTACATTCAAATATCCCGATGGTCCAAGAGATGCTGAGACAATATTGGTCGATCCTTTAACCAGGGATATTTACATAGTTTCTAAAAGAGAAGAAGAAGTAAATGTATACGTTGCAAGCTATCCTCAATCACTTAAAAAAACTATAATTGTAAAATATATGTTGACTCTCCCTTTCACTCTGATTGTAGGAGGAGATATTTCTTATAATGGACAGGAAATATTGTTGAAAACGTATGATTCGGTTTACTACTGGAAAAGAGAAGCAGGACAATCCGTTATACAGGCATTAACGAATAATTATTATTCGCTGCCTTACATTCGTGAACCGCAAGGTGAAGCCATAGGATGGAGCCACAATGCCGATGGTTATTATACTACGAGCGAAGAAGAAAAACATATTCAGGCTCATCTTTATTTCTACCCTCGGCTGAAATGATAAATACCGGCTGGATGAATTCATATACTATCCCGATGCCGGTTAAAAATTTATGACCACTCAAAAATTAATATCATTTAAAATCCTCATAAAAGAGTTTGCGACAAAAGAAATAAAAATGTTGCTGCTGTTATTAACTCTGTTCTTGAGCGTCCTTATTTTTATAAATATCGGGAATCTTGTAACTGAAGGAACCACAGAACAGTTTGATGAATCTATAATAAAATATTTCAGAGCGGAGGGAAACGATTCTGAGCCTGCAGGTCCTGATTTCTTAAATGAATCTATGAGGGATGTTACTTCTCTCGGCGGCGAAACAGTTATTACAATTATCACAATTTTTGTTATAGGATTTTTAATTCTTCAGAAACGATATAATACAATGTGGCTTGTTCTCGCTGCTACTA
>MGZZ01000061.1:0-13377 GCA_001802795.1 Ignavibacteria bacterium GWC2_36_12
TAAGATACAGTTCCTGAAAGTTCTTAGCCTGGTTTCGCTTCTTAATTCATATTTAGTAAAATCAACATTGCTTTTAAGAATATCCGGATCCGACAAGGTAACATCCCCCTCGAAAGTTATGTATGATCCTCCTAATGAAATTCTTCTCCTTGAATATCCATCTTCAATAAAATCTCTGAAATCCAATTTGAAACCGGTTTTAACGGCATTCACTTTTGTTACATAAATAGCGGGATTTGAACGGTATGTTTTGTTCTTGGAAAAGAATGAGAAATCTGAATTGTTGTATGCATTTTTATCTGTCCTATTGATAAACCCAAGCTTAAGATTGACTACGGGAAAAACATCGCCTGAAATTTCCAGGTCAAATCCTTTTGAATAAAAATAATCTCTGAATTCATATTTTGTTAACAAAGCAAGAATAGTTGGGGTCAATTCATTATAATCATCGGATTCGCCAAATAGAACATTTATCCTGTTAAAAGCATTAAGCTGTATCTTGTAAGTCCTGTAGTCTCCCAGGCGATATGAACTATAAAAATCGGTTTTGAATTTTTCATCGGCAAAGCCGTAAGAAAATTTTAAGCTCGAGCTTAGTCTTTTATCAAGTGCATCATTTAAAAAGAATCCGTAGTCCAGGGCATGTCCCTCAATCCTGTTGAAGTGATATATTCCAACCGGTGCGCTTATTTCAAAATTATCCGACAATTTTATTCTTGATGATAAGATTGAAAAATCATCCCAGAACGTTCTGGGAACATTTTTAATGCTGTCAATCCTGTTATATGCTTTTGCCTCTTCTTCAGTATTGGGAATTGTCTGGGTGGAAAGCCAGTAAAGAGAATCTTTTTTATCAGCTTCCGGTTCTACAGTAACGATGGCTTTACTAAAAATATCCTCATTAAATTCGGGATTAATTTTGTAGTCATAAAGAATTGTATTCAGCCCAAAACCAAACCTGGCAATGTTGAGGTAGTTAACGTTGGCAAAAAGTCGGTAATCAACAGGCATATAAACCGATTCATCATATAAAGCAAATTGCTGAAATATACTTACTGTATCGAACACTCCTCCCGGGTTTGCAGCTTTGTTAAGATTGAGATCGACTTTGATAAGATCATATGTTTCATCAAGAATATATATGCTGCCTTCGAAGCCCGGATCGCTTTCATCATCCGGGGTCATATGAATCTGGAAAATAGTTTTATTATCAATTGCGACTATTCTTTCTATATAGAAATAATAATAGTTCAATGAATAGTCTGCTAATGGTCCCGGTAAAAATTCACCAAGAAAACTTATTTCGTCATTATAAAAATTCTGCATAACTCTTCCCCCCGTTAAAATATTAATCGTAGAGGGAAAATTAGCCGTTTGTTTTCTTGCTGTAATTATCTCTTTATAGTTATCCGGTTTTTGAAAATATCCTTTACTTTCATTTTCAATTATACCGGCAATATTTAATGTGGTATCTTCGCCACCGACGTCTATAACAATAGTGTTGCTGCCTGCCTTTATTTCACCGGGAGTTCTTATTACCGCTTTGGTAAAGGCTTCAAACTCATACCCGGATATTTTCTTATCACGCTCTTTCTTTTTTCTAACGGCATTTCTCATTATTTCAAGAGCAGGATTTTCTCCCGGCAGAATAACAATTTCGGGAAGTGTAACGTCCGTTTGCAGGAGACTAAAATCGGCGTCGGCAAAATTGGATTTGAGCTCAACAGATATTGTATCCGTTTTGTAACCGATATAAGACGCAATCAATTGATAATTACCCGCATCAAGTTTTATTTCGTATTCCCCTTCAGGATTTGAGGCGGTGCCAAGCGAAGAATTCAAAACTCTCACATTAGCATAGCTTAACGGCAGTCCCGTTATTTTATCTGTTATCTTTCCCCCTATTGAATAAGTTTGAGAAACAGTTTGACCTGAAAAAATTAAGAGGCAAGCCCCTACGATAAATATCTTTTGCATTAATATGAATAAATGTTTCAGTAACAAAGCTATAATATTTCTATTTAATAATAAAAGTAATTATCAGTATTTTTGAGTCCGGATAAACATTTAACACTGCTATGAAAAAATATTTTTCAGTTCTTATAGTATTTATTATTAATATTAATTCATATCCGGGGATAAAAGCTTTACACGATACCCTTTTGGTTTCAGAGGATTCCCTGAAGGCAAAGGAAGTAATAGATAATTATGTGGCTGCTATCGGAGGTGCAGATAAAATCTACAATATTATGGACCGCACAACTATTATGACGGGCTCTATCCAGGGAATAAACGTCACTATTATTTCTTATCAGAAAGCTCCAAATAAATTTAAGCAACAAATAAAAGCTGGCAATACTAAACAGGTTATAATCTTTGACGGGGAAAAGGGAATGATGAGCCTTGCGGGGGAAAAAGTGCAGGTAACGGGCGGCGAACTGGAAAAGCTAAAGTTTGAATCTACGCTAACTCTTTTGACCGACATTGAGCATTACGGAATTAAACTAACATTTGACGGCACAGAAAAAATCGAGAGCGAGGATGCTTATAAAATTATTTTAACACTCCCGTCGGGTATAAAATGGACACAATATTACGATACTGCATCCGGCTTGAAGCTAAAAGAATTAAAATATATCCAGTCCGAATCGGGTCTGTTTGAACAGGAAATAACATACGATGATTACAGGGAAGTGGGGGGGCTTTTATATCCCTTTAAAATAAAACAATCCATCGGGACACAAACTATGGAATTCATAGTAAACTCAATTGAGATAAACACCGGATTGGTCGACCGCGAGTTTGAAATTAACTAAAGAATTATTTCAATAAAGTCATTTTCTTTACTGAAACAAAACCGTTTGCCTGGAATTTATATATGTAAATTCCGCTTGCCATTTCAGACAGATCCAAATTCACTTCATATTTACCTGCAGATTTTTTCTCATTTACTAATGTCTTTATTTCTCTTCCGAGCAAATCATAAACCCCGAGTTTAACCAAGCCCTCTTGGGGTAACTGATATTTAATTGTAGTAACAGGATTAAACGGGTTAGGATAATTTTGCTGCAGATCAAATTTATCAGGAAGATTTTCTTCTTTGGCTACATCGGTAGAAGTTAAAACAAAATCAAAATAATTAACATTAAATCCGCCAAAGAAAAACATAGCAGTAAGCTTATGGGTCCCGCTATTTATCGGAACATTTTGAAGGGAAACTGACTGCCAGCTTTGCCAGCCCCCGGTATTTGGAACATCAATAAAACTCCCGATATTTTCATCATCGAGCCTTAGTAATATTTTTCCACCAGACTGATTTGAAGCAACTCTTATTTCAACATCATACAAACCGGGCTGCTGAACATTTACAGTGTAGTTAAGATAATCGCCTGATTCTATCCAACCAATATTGTAACTGTTGGATGGAAAATCACTGCACTGTTCAATATCAACCCCATCATTTCTATACAACCAGCCATTATTCCATGTTGCCCCACCATTGCCTTTTGTGTTATCGTAAAGGCTATCTTTATAGGCATACCCGTTCCTGCCGAAATCATAATCTGTGGCAAATATGAGTCCGGGTATAACATTATTTGTATATGGAAGGGTTACATCGGTAGCAACCTGGCGGAACATTGCATCAATTACACCACGATTATAAGTACACTGATCGATATTTAATTTTAGAGCCTGGTTATTCAAAGCATTAACAGCATAATCAAGAGTCGGGGCGGTTGCTGTTCCGCTCCAATATCTTAAAAGATAATCATACTCAGTTGTTAGCGTAGCAGAAAGCGGACCAGCAATCGATGAAATTTTTTTGTGAGGCCACCAGCACCACCCTACATTATTATTTTCCATTAAAGTTATACAATCTGTAAACCATTGATTCGAGTTTTCTCCTGATTCACCGAGCCAGAGAGGAACATTATAAGAAGAACGGATATTCAACAAATATTGTATTGCCCCCTGGCTGTTTACATTCCAATATTTATGAAAGCTGTACACCATGTTATCATCCCACGGTGGAGTCAGACCGTTAAAATCTGTTGCAAACCAATTTCCTTCTATAAAAATGATATGATTCGTATCTACTTCTCTTATTGCATTTGTAATATCTATGTAAAGATCCCTCAACGGCTGATTGTTTGCAGGAAGATCCCAGGCTGTTTCATTTATAAGATCATAACCACCGATCCATTCTTTATCTGCATACCTTTCAGCAAGCTCTCTCCAGAGATCAATGGTGCGCTCTTTGTTCTGCTCGCTTTCCCAAAGCGAAGGATAAGCAGCATCATAATCGCTGATGTTAAGGGCATTCTGTCCACCGGGTGCACAATGCAAATCGAGAATAAGATACAAATGATTTTCCTCGCACCACGCTAAAAGGCTGTCTATCGTTGCAAAACCTTTTTCAATAAAAACTCCCGGCTGATCTCTCGGAGTAAGTAGATCATAATGCATGGGGAGCCGGATAGAGTTGAATCCCCATTCTGCTATACGATCTATATCTTTCCTGTTAACATAATTCTGATAATACAAATCCCAGAAGTTATTTGCATTCTCTTCTCCAATAAGAGTCTTTATTTTATTTCTTATTTCAGTAGGAGAATCTGCAAAGGAACTGGTATGAAGCATGTAACCTTCAGGAACGAGCCAGCCGCCGAGACCAATTCCTCTTAAAAGTACTGGTGAGCCGCTGCCGTTTACAATATTTGTCCCTGAAGCTTTAAGGAAGCCTTGTGAAAATGCCGGTAGAACAAGCAGAAGTGAAATTAAAAATGCGGCTTTAAAAATTCTATAAGAAGATATGATGATATTCATAATTGCTCTGAAAATTATTCCAAAAAATTAACTGTATTTTTAACACAAATCATTCCATTTATAAAGAACGAGATAACGATAATAGAATGCTTTTTATTTGCTTCTAAAGCTTATCAATTAACAAAATGATAAATCCATCTTATTAAAAAAATAATTACTTCGCATCGAACCTGTAAGAAAAAGGTTTTAAAAACTTAATCATTAGTAATGAAATTATTATTAAATTTTCCGGATACAAAAAATTAATTATGACAAAAAGAAAATATTCGGTAATCGTTTCCGATCTTGGGAATGTACTTATTCCTTTCGATTACAATATATCATACAACAAGCTGGAAAAGATTGAAACCGGGCTGGGTCAAAGATTTCTAGATCAGTATAAAGAGAATTACGATTTCCATAGGAGATTTGAAAAGGGAGAAGTTTCTGAGGAAAAGTTTCTTTCCAGACTTTCCGGGTTCATCAATAATAAGGTAGATAAAGAAACCCTGATAAACATTTACTCTAAGATTTTTACAGTAAATGAAGATTTAGTTTCGCTCCTGCCCGAATTGAAAAAAAGATATAAGCTCGTTTTACTTTCAAACACGAATATTATTCATCAAAAGTATGGATGGAACGAATACAGCTTTCTTAAAAATTTTGAAAAGCTTATTTTGTCTCATGAAGTTGGCGCTGTTAAACCGGAAGAAAAAATTTACAGGGCAGTCGAAAAGTACACTAAGCTTCCATCTGGAGAACACATTTTTATCGATGACATTTTCGAATACGTCGAAGCAGTTAAAAACCTTGGCTGGGACGCTATTCAATTTAAAAGTTATAATCAGCTTATAAATGAACTTAAAATACGGGGGATAATTTGACAAGATGTATTGCTAAACTATTCATATTGCCCCTTTCTCTTCTTATTCTTTCCGGTTGCGAAGAAGAAAGGAAAGCACCAAAACAACCTTTGGCTCTCGACACTGTTGTAGTTAAGCCAAAAGAAATTGAAATCAAATATTATTTTTATCCCGTAGAAGGGATAAGAACCTTAACAAAATTAAAAGAAGAATTCGGATCCGGGGGGAAAAAAATAATCCTCGCATTAAACAGGCTCGATTCAAGAAATATCACGAGAGGAGACAGCCTTGTTGTTCCAGATACTATTTATGATAATATCATGCCTTACTCTCCTTTTCCTAAGCGGGTTGAATTATTGAGCCGGGTAAAAAAATTATTAATCTTTTCATATTCTCTACAGGCTTTTGCAGCATACGAAAAAGGAAATCTGATTAGATGGGGACCGACAAGCTTAGGTAAAAGATCCACTCCGACACCAACAGGATTATTACATACAAACTGGAAATCAAAATCAACAATAAGCACTATTGACTCAACCTGGATATTACCCTGGGCATTTAACATAGATAATTTTGATGGTGTGTCTATACACCAGTTTGATTTACCCGGATACCCGGCAAGTCATTCCTGCTGTCGTCTTCTCGATACTGATGCCGAATGGATTTACTACTGGGCTGAGCAATGGATAACTACAAGCGACGGTGAGAAAATTGTTGCTTATGGAACACCTGTTATTATTTATGGAAAATACGACTATAAAAATCCACGTCCCTGGAAAAAATTAGTTACTGACTCTAAAGCAAACAGTTTAACGCAAGCCGATATGAAAGACATTATTGAGCCATACATAGAAACTATAATAAGGAGAGCCGAAAAAAGAGATTCGGTACTTGCTGCCCGCCAGCAAAATAAAAAGAAATAAAGAGAAAAATTTTTGCCTCAACCGGCTTTAATGGATTGACGGGAATAACTAAATTGATGTTTAATTATTGTAAAATTATACGGGTGTTTTATGAAATCATTAAAATTATTTTTTATTATCCTTTTCACTTTCGTGTCATTTAACTGTTTAAAAGAAATGGAAAAACCCGAAGAGTTTAAATACCAAACCGAGCAATTTGCCGACCTTGCAATACTGCGTTACCAGGTCCCGGGTTTTGAAGAATTATCTTTGAAGCAAAAAGAAATGCTTTATTATTTGTATGAAGCTGCTCTTGCCGGAAGAGATATTTTTTACGATCAGAACTACAAATACAATCTTAAGGTAAGAAAAACCCTTGAAGCGATTGTTGATAGTTATAAGGGGAACAGGAATGCAGAAAACTTTAACCTATTTATGGTTTATACAAAGAGAGTGTGGTTCTCAAACGGAATTCATCATCATTATTCTACTATGAAAATCATTCCTGATTTTCCAAAAGAATATTTTGCAGAATTAGTTAATAATTCCGATGCTTCAAAGTTCCCTCTCGATGATGGAGAAACAACGGAACAATTAATTTCATTCTTGACTCCGGTTATTTTTGACCCCCGCATTGATGGGAAAAAGGTTAACCTTAATCCGGATGATGATCTTATAAAAACTTCTGCCGGTAATTTCTATGGAAAGGGACTTACACAAAAAGAAGTAGAAGATTTTTATTCGAAGATGGAAAAGAAAGGTGATCCCCGTCCTATCTGGTACGGACTGAATTCCAAACTTGTAAAGGAAAACGGCACTGTTAAAGAAAATATTTGGAAGGTGGGCGGGATGTATTCTCCTGCGATCGAAAAAATAGTTTACTGGCTTGAGAAAGCAAGCTCCACCGCAGAAAATGAGCTTCAAAAAAATATTCTGGAAAAGCTTATAGAATATTACAAAACAGGCGATCTTAAAACGTGGGATGAATACAACATCCTCTGGGTTCGGGATACATTATCAAGGGTAGATGTTGTTAACGGTTTTGTAGAAGTATATAGCGATCCTCTCGGGCATAAAGGATCTTATGAGTCTGTAGTTTCTATAAAAGATCTTGAAGCAACAAAAAGAATAGAGGCAATCGGCAAGCAGGCTCAGTGGTTTGAAGATAATTCACCGATTATGGATGAGCATAAAAAGAAAAATGTTGTAGGAATTTCTGCAAAAGTGATAACAGTTGTCTTCGAGATGGGAGATGCCTCTCCTTCAACTCCTATTGGAATTAATCTTCCCAACGCAAACTGGATAAGACAGCAGCATGGCTCAAAATCAGTTTCACTCGGCAACATTACAGAAGCTATTGATAACTCTCCTACAAAAGGAGCTCTTGAAGAATTTTGCTACACCGAAGAAGAAGTAAAACTGGCAAAGGAATACGGACCACTCGGAAGCAAGCTTCACACTGATCTTCACGAAGTCATCGGTCATGCTTCGGGACAAATTAATCCGGGCATCGGAACGCCGAAGCAAACACTTAAGAATTATGCTTCTGCAATTGAAGAGGCAAGAGCCGATCTCGTAGCCTTATATTACGCAATTGATCCGAAGCTTGTTGAAATAGGTGTTATGCCCAACATTGATCCCGGGAAAGCAGAATGCAACAGCTATATAAGAAACGGCTTAATGCTTCAGCTAAAAAGAATCGTTCCGGGAGAAAATATTGAAGAGTCTCATATGAGAAACAGGCAGGCTATTTCGAAATGGGTTTATGAAAAAGGGAAACCGGAAAACATAATTGAAAAGAAAATTAAAGACAGTAAAACTTATTTTGTAATTAATGATTATCAGAAACTGAGAAAATTATTCGGACAGCTTTTAAAAGAAATCCAGAGAATTACTTCCGAAGGAAATTTTAATGCTGCTAAGAGTTTTATCGAAACCTACGGAGTTATTGTGGATACTGCTTTGCATAAGGAAGTTCTTGAAAGATATGCAAAGCTTAATGCTGCACCTTACAAAGGATTTATCAATCCAAAGTTAGTTCCTGTTTATGAAGGAGAAAAGATCGTTGACGTTAAAATAGAATATCTCGATGATTTTACAGAACAGATGATGGATTTCGGACGAAACCATTCTTTCTTACCTACGAATAATTAATTTCTCAAATGTAGGGACATAGCTTAATGTGTCCCTACAGAGTTCTCACAACCTTCCGCATATTTTTCTTTCGTATATTTTGAATCGTTATTAATAATAATTGGAGATTTTTTGGCTTTAGGAATCGGAATTGTCGGACTGCCAAATGTAGGTAAATCAACTTTATTTAATGCGCTTACAAAAGCACAAAACGCCGAAGCAGCTAACTATCCTTTCTGTACAATAGAGCCCAATAAAGCTGTTGTTCCTCTTCCTGATGAAAGACTTGAAAAGCTCGCCTCATTTATAAAACCTGCTAAGGTTACTCATGCAACCGTGGATTTTGTAGATATTGCAGGACTCGTTAAAGGGGCAAGCAAAGGAGAAGGTCTCGGCAACCAATTTCTAAGCAACATAAGAGAAACAGAAGCAATACTACAGGTAGTAAGATGTTTTGATAACCCCGATGTTGTTCATGTTGATGGAAGCGTTGATCCCTTAAGAGATATCGAAGTGATTGAAACTGAACTTCTTCTTGCAGATGTACAGACTCTTGAAAAAAAAATTGATCGATTGCAGAAGATGGCTAAGGGAGATAAAACAACTAAGCTTATGCTTGACGATGCTGAAACTCTGCTGAAATTTATGAATGAAGGAAACCCGGCATCGCTGTTTGCTGAAAAAGACAGAGAAACAATCAGGCAATTAATGAATGAGCTCCGTTTGATGACATCTAAAAAAACTATTTACTGCACTAATGTTGATGAGAACGGATTAAATATAAACAATGAGTATGTACTTAAGGTTGCTCACTTCGCCGAATCGAGGCATTGTGACTGGATTAAAATATCTGCAAAGGTTGAAGAAGAGCTAATAGGATTAAACGAAAAAGAAAGACATGAATTTCTTGAATCTTACGGAGTTAAAAAAAGCGGACTTGAGAAAGTTATACGAATAAGTTTTCACTCTCTCGGATTGATAAGCTTTTTTACGGGGGGACCAAAAGAAGTAAGAGCATGCACAATACACAAAGGAGAAAAAGCCCCACGGGCAGCAGGTGAAATACACACGGATTTTGAAAAAGGATTTATACGTGCAGAAGTAATAAGTTATGACGATTATGTGAATTATGGTTCAGAAGCAGCGTGCAAAGCCGCCGGAGTAATGCGTGTTGAAGGAAAAGATTATGTTGTTCAGGATGGAGATGTAATGCACTTTTTGTTTAATGTTTAGTTTTAAGTGAGGTTCACCTTAAAGGTGAGCCTCACTTGACCTCTTTAATTTTTCCTTAATAGATTTCTTTTAAAACAATCCTGGATGGATATTCCTTAGAAAAATAAACTCTGTGTGTTGCCTTTTGAAAATCACTCTCCTCGGCATTATAAATATCAACAAACTTTTGCGGGTTAAGGTCGAATAAAGGAAACCAGCTGCTTTGAACCTGGATCATTATTCTATGTCCCTTCTTAAAAGTGTGATTGATATCCAAAAGATCAAACTTAATATTTGTAATTTCTCCCGGTGTAAATGGTTTGGGAGTTTCTAAGCTCTCTCTGAATTTACCCCGTAATATGTTTCCCCTAACTAACATTTCATATTCATGATAATTGACACTGTTGGATGAAACTGAATCAGCCGGGAATACATCAATCAATTTCACAACCCAATCGGCATCGGTGCCGGTTGTAGAAACAAATAAGTCTGCAATTACATTTCCGGCGAATGTAATGTCTTTTTCTAAAGTCTCCGTTTTATAAACTAAAACATCTGGGCGTTGTGCAACAAAACGCTGATCTTCGATCATATAAGTTTTGGGGATGTCGGTTGTTATTTCTTCTGTAAATGGTACTGGTTTTGCAGGATCGCTAATATATTCGTCAAACATTGCGGGGAGTCGGATGTCGGTGGTAGATGGTTGCTTAAACGAAAGCGCGTGATTTACGTTTAAATATAAACTGAAGCTTTTCGAATTTGCAGGAGGCCACGAATCATATTTTTGCCATTTATTCGACCCGGTTTCAAAAATATATGCTTCGGGTAAATTTAGTTCTCCTTTTCCTTTAAGGTAATAATTGAAGAAAGGAAGTTCAATATTTTTAACATAATATTCACCTGTTTTGGAATCAAAGCTAATATCTCCAAGTGAATCCCCATCGGTACGAACCCAGCCACCATGAATCCAGGGACCCATTACAAAATAGTTTTTATTACCGGGATTTCTCTTCTCAATCGAACGATAAGTTTCTAAAGCTCCATACAAATTCTCTGCATCGAACCAGCCACCAACTACAAGTACAGCAGGTTTAATATTATTGAAATGCGGAAGGGAGTTTCTTGCTTTCCAGAAACCATCATAAATTCCATGTATCATAAGCGAATCCCAGAATGGAATTTTATGATGAAAATAATTTTTATTAACATTTTGCAACGGTCCTAAATTAAGGTAAAAGCTATACCCATCTTGCGTCCCGAAATTAAATTCTTCAGACCACTCTTGTACAAATCCTTCTCTTTGAACACCGAACACCGACATAAACGGTAACCCGCCAGCAAGAGCAAACGCACCGTTATGATGCCAGTCGTCGTTTGCAAACCAGTTAGCAATAGGTGCCTGTGGCGAAATAGCTTTAACTGCCGGATGCGCCTCGATCCCAGCCATAGCAGCATAAAAGCCCGGGTACGAAATTCCCCAAAATCCCACCTTGCCATTATTGTTCGGAATGTTTTTAATAAGCCAGTCAACAGTATCATAGGTGTCTGTGGTTTCGTCTATATCTTTATTGCTTTCCTTTTCTTTGATATAGGGAGTCATATTGACAAAATTCCCTTCCGACATGAATCTGCCGCGCACGTCTTGAAAAACAATTATATATCCTTCTTCTATAAAATGTTGCCAGGTATATCTTCTGTAAACGGGGAATTTGCTTTCTCCATATGGTCCCACATTGTATGGCGTCCGCCAAATAATTACCGGGTATTTTTCCGAAGTATCTTTTGGAGAGTAAACTGCTGTAAACAATTTAACACCATCCCGCATTTCGATACGGTATTCTTTCTTAGTGTAATTATTTTCAAGAGATTTGTCTTCCTCTCCTAAAGGGGCACACGACAAAAAACCAAAAACATAGAGGAAAAGAAAAATTGGGACAATAAAATAACGACTCATCTTATTTTGTCTCATGTTCTATTACTACTTTACTTCTACTGCTTTTTTAATAAGACCCTTTGTAAAACTCCCCACCTTCAAAAGGTAGAAGCTTCCGGAAGGACCTCAATTTACCTAAGCAATTAAACAACTTTTTACTGAAAAATAAACTGGAGAATTTCGTATCTCCTCTCCACTATAGGATATTATTCGTCATTTCAATAATTTTCTACTGAATAATCCACAACAAAGGCTTAGGAATGAAAATCCTTATTTCATTGTTTCTTATTGCTCTAATATCTTTTTCTTCTTTCCCTCAAACGCAACCAACTGTCTTTATTAATGCAAAAATATACTCTATTTCCGGTGAAACGTTTAAGAATGGTTATTTACTTATTCGTAACAGAAAAATAATTGAAGTAGGAAGTATGGAAGATTCCCTTGCCGGTAAAGAAGATATAATTGTGTATGACGTTAAGGGTAAAGTCATTATGCCGGGACTTGTCGATACACACTCTCATATAGGCGAAGGAGATGGCGGCGACCGTTCTTCTACAACTCATCCCGATGTAAGAATTCTTGATGCCGTTGATCCGATGAGTGATACTTTTAAAAAAGCTATCGCTGGAGGGATAACAACCGTTAATGTTATGCCCGGCTCAGGACACTTAATGAGCGGGCAGACAGTCTATTTGAAAATGAGAAAAAATGCAAAAACAATTAATGATATGCTTTTTTGTGATGATATACTTAACGGTATTTGCGGCGGATTAAAAATGGCTAATGGAACTAACTCTCTTGGTAGCCCTCCATTTTCGGGAACCCGTTCAAAGTCTGCTTCAATAGTAAGACAACTTTTTATTAAAGCACAGGAATACAAAGAGAAAATTAAAAGTGCAACCGGCGACCCTGAAAAAATGCCGAAGCGTGATATCGGAATGGAAACATTAATACAAGTGCTCGAAGGAAAAAGGATTGTCCAATTCCACACTCATCGTGCCGATGATATACTGACTGTACTAAGATTAAAAGATGAATTTGGATTTAAAGTAGTATTGCAACATGTAAGCGAAGGATGGAAAGTAGCAGAAGAAATTGCTGCAGCAAATGTTCCTTGCTCAATTATTATGATTGATTCTCCCGGCGGAAAACTTGAAGCCATAAATCTCTCATATAAAACCGGAGCCGTTTTAGAGCAGGCAGGTGTTAATGTTGCTTTTCATACGGATGACTGGATAACCGATTCGAGATTATTGCTGCGTTCCGCTGCATTTGGAGTAAGAGCAGGAATGAGTGAAGCAAAATCTCTTGAGGCTTTAACACTTGCGGGAGCGAGAATGCTTGGGCTCGACGACAGAATCGGCTCTCTAACACCAGGTAAGGATGCAGACTTCATCATCCTTTCGGGTGAACCTTTAAGTGTTTACACAAAAGTTGAGCAAACGTGGGTTGAAGGAGAAAAAGTTTTCGATCGTTCAAATCCTGAGGACAAAAAATATGCTGTGGGGGGATACGAAGTTTTTCGCGG
>MGZZ01000061.1:13425-25764 GCA_001802795.1 Ignavibacteria bacterium GWC2_36_12
TTAAAAAATATTTATCCTGTCACACTGAGCCTGTCGAAGTTTGACCGAAAGAATTACCGTTTTCGACAAGCTCAAACTGACATTGTCAAAAAAGTAATTTTCACTCCGGCTTTAATTGTCGTAATCATTTTTTTCTCTTCTGTAAATATTAACGCACAGATAGCCGTTTGGGGCGATACCATCTACACAATGGCAGGAGAAAAGATTGTTAACGGAATTATTTTAATTAAAGATGGTAAGATTGAAAAAGTTGGCTTACAAAACGAAATAACAGTTCCTGCAGATTATAAAAAAATAGCGGGAAAAATAGTTACTCCAGGTTTAATAGATGCACACTCGGTTGTTGGTTTATCCGGTATTTATAATTATGAACATGATCAGGATCAACTTGAAAAATCCGATGCCATTCAACCTGAGTTAAGAGCCTTTGATGCATACAATATGCGAGAAAAGCTGGTCGGGTTCGTAAGAAATCTCGGCATAACTACTTTACATACAGGGCATGGCCCCGGTGCTCTTGCGAGCGGACAAACCATGATGGTTAAAACATTCGGGGAAACATTAAAGGATGTTATTGTTGATTCGGTTACAACGGTTTCTTTTACTCTCGGTTCGGATGTGAGCAGTAATTATAAAAAGCCGGGCACACGTTCGAAAGGTGTTGCAATATTACGGGAGGAATTTATCAAAGCTAAAGATTATATAGAGAAAATAAAAAATGCAAAAGAAGAAAAAAAGCCTTCAAGGGATCTGAAGCTTGAGATACTGGCAAAAGTTTTAAGCGGTGAAGTCCTTGCAATGTTTACTGTGCAAAGAGCACCCGAAATAATGACAGCTCTCCGGCTTCAACAGGAGTTTGGCTTTAAGCTTATTCTTGATGGCGCAGCGGAGTCTTACATTTTAATAAATGAAATAAAGGAAATCCCGCTTAGGGGAATAATTCTTCATCCTACAATGGTAAGAAATTATGGAGATACAAAAAATGTTTCCCTCGAAACAGCAGCAACTCTAAAAAAGGAAGGAATTACTTTTGCTTTACAAAGCGGTTATGAAGGATACGTTCCAAAAACAAGAATTGTTTTGTTTGAAGCTGCGATTGCTAACGCAAATGGTTTGCCTTTTGAAGATGCCTTAGCAACAATCACTATTAATGCAGCTAAAATACTTGGGATTGAAGATCGGGTTGGATCTATCGAAACAGGAAAAGATGCCGATATTGTATTGTTTGACGATAATCCTTTCGAATATACTTCTCATGTATGTACTGTTATTATTAATGGAAAAATAGTCAAAGAAGATTGTTTTTAAATGGAAATAAAGCACGACAAAGACCAGGAGAAATTTTATTTGGTAGAAAGCGGCAAAGAATCTTACGCCAAATACATTATGGATGATTCCAAAACAATTAATATTATAAAAGTATATGTTCACCCCGATTTAAGAAACAGGGGGCTGGCAGGGAAGCTGGCTAAGGCTGCCCTTGAATATGCAAAGGAAAATAATTTAAAAGTTATTCCCACATGCTCTTATGCAGACTATTTTATTGCTAAAAACAAAGAGTATGAAGATTTGATGGATTAATTAAGTAGCACAGATTATTCAACCTGTGCTACGGCTATTAGAATTGTCAAACTAATTTAACGTTCAAGTTCATTTCCACTTTTAATGCTCTTGAAACAGGACAGCTCGCTTTAGTATTCTCAGCATGCTTCTTAAATGTTGCTTCGTCAATTCCTTCAACTTTTCCTTCCGTGTTAATTACAATTTTAGTTATTGTAAAGCCCGCTTCCTGCTTTTCCAGATGAACATGATCGACTGTTTTTATCGAGTTAACTTTGAATCCTTCTTTAGATAAATTGTTTGCGAGCGCCATTGAGAAGCAGGCAGCGTGTGCGGCGCCCAAAAGTTCTTCGGGATTGGTTTGGTTCCCCTCTTCAAATCTCGATACAAAATTATAAGCTATATTGCTCAAGGCACCGCTTTCAGAACTAAGCATACCTTTTCCGCCTTTTAGATCTCCGTTCCACTCCGCACTTCCTTTTCTCACAGCCATAAAGTAACTCCTTTCTTATATTATAGATAATTAAGTTATTCCAATTAAAATTAACGGGTGATTCAAAATATAAAAATTAAAGTTTTCATCGAATTTATTTTTTTATAACCGAATTATCTTCTATCATTTTAGTTCAGGCAAAGAAGATTTCTACGGATAAAACCTTATACCGATAGCCGCATCTACCGCGGAGCCAAAATCAGGAACTATTGCGAGAAGAACTCCAAGCTCAAAAAATATTTCCAGTGGTGTTCTTCGCGGAACTACATCGATACCGAATATTCCTCTGCCTGCAAGACCAATCCCGTTACCAGTTCTTACAAATCTTTTCTTGTACCAGAAACCATCCCCTTCACCAAAACCTATAATACCACCCGGTCCGGCATACAGATTTACAATATCGGTTTCAAAAGCATCAAAATGCCATAAGTAATCAACGCCAATCCTGGGACTACCAAAAAAAGAACTTCCGAGGCTGAACGTTAAAGCATTTTCCCTGTTAAGCCATAATTTAGCTGTTCCCCCTGTGGGATCTCCAAGAATAATTCCGAATCCGAATTTTTTATTTTCCGGTGCATATTGTGCCCTAAGCAGACTAACTCCGGAAAGAAGAATTAAGACAAATATAAAACAATACTTATTCTTTAACATTTTATTCCTCCCTTTCCTTATAAATTCTTTACAGTACGAATTATATTTCAGAACATAAGAAAAAAAAGAATAAGTTTTTATTACAGAATCATTCCATAGGTTCCATTCCCATTGCTTTCCATTCTTCATAAGAGGGACCATAAATGCCCGGAACTTTCAAACCGGCTTGTCTCATAAGTGGGGTCATTTGCGCGCGGTGATGTATCTGGTGTTTTATCAAAGAAGTCAGAACGGCTTCCTTGGTCCATTGTTCACCATACATATTTACATTCTCTTTTAATGAATCGTCATTCCATACCACTGGTAATTGCTCAAAGAGTTGAGAGGAAGCCAGTTTATACTTTTCTAGAATCCCTTTGGCACTTTTAGGATAATTATTATCATCATTCAGTGTCTCTAAGCTTATTCCTGCGCTGCCGAGCATTTCACCAATAGTAGCTGTAATATGCCAAGCTAATCTTCCTATTGTTCTCCCAATCTCTGAGTTTTTATGATCGAGCGATTCATCATTCAGATTAGCAAACACTTTTATTGTTGCTTCGCTCTCCGATTTCCAGTCGGTTAAGAATTCATTTATAGTATGATACATGAAATTCCCCTTTCAATTAAGGTTAGATAATATTTCCTTAAGTTTAATAAGATTTGTTTCCCAATCTTTCTTCTTCATTTTCTCTTTCTCTACAACTTCCGGCGCGGCATTATTTACAAATTTTTCATTTGAAAGTTTTTTATCTATGCCAACCATTGCTCCTTCGAGTCTTGTTATTTCTTTCTGCAGCCTGCTTCGTTCAACATCGAGATCAATTAATCCTTCAAGCGGCACATAAATTTCAGTTTCTTTTACAACTGCCGAAGCACTTGCCTTAGGCTTACTAAGAGTTTTGTCAATTCTTATCTCATCGACTTTTGCAAGTTTTTTAATGTAATCGACCTGGTAATCAGCAACCTGGGAAGACTTAATAAACGCATTAACCTGCTTTGACGGGGGAATATTCATCTCGCCACGGATATTTCTTAAAGCTGAAATAACATCCTGAACAAACTCCATTTCTTTTTCGGCTGACGGGATTATCTTTGAAAAATTAAACTCCGGATATTCTGATACTGAAATGCTTTCTCCCTCTTTTCTTTCCTTAATTAATTGCCAGAGTGCTTCTGTTATGAACGGCATAAAAGGATGAACAATTTTCAGCAGGTTTTCAAAATTACTTAATGCTCTTGTGAGAACGGCAGATTTAACTTCATCACTTCCGGTATAAATCCTGTTTTTCATTAATTCGATATACCAATCGCAGAAGTCATTCCACACGTAAGAATAAATAATTTTTGTCGCATTATTTATCTCAAACTTTTCCATGGCATCATTAAGCTGCTGAAGTGTTTGGTGAAATCTCGAGGTTATCCATTCGTCTGAAAAATCTATATGCTTTTCCGCTAAGCTCTCATCAACATTAATATTCTCCTTGTTCATCAAAAGGAATCTTCCTGCATTCCAGATTTTGTTGGCAAAGTTTCTTCCGATCTCACATTTATCGTCAGAGAAGAGAACATCCTGTCCGAGCGGCGCGAGATAAATTACCGTAAAACGTAAAGCGTCGGCGCCGTAATCTTTAATAACATCGAGAGGGTCGGGAGAATTGCCGAGAGATTTGCTCATTTTTCTTCCCTGAACATCTCTAATGATGCTGGTGAAATAAACGTCACTGAAAGGAATATCTTTTTTAAAATGAAGTCCTGCCATTATCATCCTTGCAACCCAGAAGAAAATTATATCTGGTGCAGTTACAAGTGTGTTTGTCGGATAATAATAGTTCTGTTCTTCTTCAGTTTTAAAAACATCATAAGCCCAGAGCCAGCTCGATGCCCAGGTGTCAAGAACATCTTCGTCCTGTTTAAGATTTTTTGAACCACAATGAGGACATTTCTCGGGGACATTTACTGATACCATAGGTTTTTTGCATTCGGGCTCGCAATGGTCATCACCAATACAGTACCAAACCGGAATGCGGTGTCCCCACCAAAGCTGACGGGAAATACACCAGTCATTAATATTACTCATCCAGTGGTCATAAGTTTTAACCCAGTGAGCAGGATGAAATTTTATCTTTCCTTCTTTTACAACTTTTAGGGCGGGTTTGGAAAGCTCATTCATTTTCATAAACCACTGCTCAGAAAGATATGGTTCGATCGGAACACCGCCGCGTTCTGAGTAGCCAATACTTGTTTGATAATCTTCAATCTTCTCAAGCAAACCAAGTTTTTCAAATTTCTCAACGACTTTTTTACGAACTTCAAACCTATCCAGATTTTTTAAATCATCAGGAACATTTTCATTTGTTGTTGCATCCTCATTAAAGATATTGATAGTCTCGAGGTTATGTCTTTTCCCCATTTCGTAATCGTTTATATCATGAGCGGGAGTAACTTTAACTGCCCCGGTACCAAAATCTTTATCAACATATTCATCAGCAAAGATTGGAATTTCCCTGTTAACTATAGGAAGAATAACTTTCCTGCCAATAAACTTTTTATATCTCTCATCCTCGGGATTAACAGCAATGCCCGTATCACCGAGCATTGTTTCGGGACGTGTTGTTGCAACTATAATAAAATTACCCGAATCTCTAACGGGATATTTAAGATACCAGAGTTTCCCATTTACGGTTCTGTAAATAACTTCTTCATCGGAGATTGCTGAACGCGAAACAGGATCCCAGTTTACCATCCTGTAGCCGCGGTATATTTTCCCTTCTTTGTATAAGGCAACGAAAGTTTCAATTACTTTTTTATAGTAATGATCATCCATTGTAAAACGTTCGCGCTGCCAGTCGCAGCTTACTCCGAGTTTTTTTAATTGCTGAATTATTATTCCGCCATATTTTTCTTTCCACTCCCAGCAGTGTTTAAGAAATTCTTCCCTGCCAATATCTCTTTTATCAATCTCTTGCTCTTTAAGAAAAACAACAACTTTAGCTTCTGTAGCAATTGATGCGTGGTCTGTTCCCGGAACCCAGCAGGCATTATGGCCCTGCATTCTTTTTGTACGAATAAGAATATCCTGGATTGTATTGTTAAGAATATGCCCCATTGTTAAGCTGCCGGTTACATTTGGCGGAGGGATTACAATTGTATAAGGTTTTTTGCTTTCATCAACTTCTGAACGGAATAAGTCTTTTTCCAGCCAGTAGCCGTACCACTTATCTTCAACTTCTGATGGATTATATGCTTTAGGAATATCGGAAAAATTCATGAGTCTATTTTAATTGAAATATGAGTAGTAAATATAAGGAAGTGGTCGGTATTTATTTAATATCGCAGTTGATAAAACTAATCGTTCAGATTTTCTTTTTCTTTGTTATTTTCAAAACCTTCTCTAATCCATTCAGACTGAGGAGCCTCAACACTATCATCTGGTGTTGATTCGGGTCTCGAATCATTCTCAGATTTATTAGAAGAATTATCCTCTTTCTCACCGTCATATTGTGTCATCTTAACTTTCTTCCTTCGTTACTTTTTCAGATCATCATCTATACTTCTTTTAAACCAATCTGATTGAGGAGCTTCAATTTCTTCAGATGGTTGGGAATCGGATTTTGATGGCTGCTCGGGTTCTTTATCAGAAGTATCAGTTGATTCCGAATTATTATCTTCTTTATCGCTCATTTTAACCCTTTAATTTAATTATCGAATACAATAAAAGTAATATTGCAATAAAACTAATAATAATTTTAGTAAATAAAAACGCTATTACAGCATTATCTAATTTTCTATTGGCCAATGAATTATTTATTAAAAAATCTTCTGAGTTCCTTTTGCTTAATGAAAAGATCACATCAATATATTTGTTCTTTTTAAAATGTTCAATTAGATCACTGTTTAGGACAGTACTCTTATATTTACCAAATGAAATTGACTTAGCATAAAATATTATTGCCATAAATATTAAAACTAAAGTTACCAATAGAAAAATTAGAAAAAGATTCTCCCAAAGGCCACTACAATAATTCCACATCATGATATATTCATTAAAATTTAATGATAAAAAGCCCAGAATAATAATTAACAAAGAAAACTGTCTATGACTTTTTTCTTCAAGATTAACAAATCTATCATGCTCTTTCTTAAGAATTTCTTTTGATAATGAATATAATTCCTCATATTTCTTAAGTTCAAGTTCGTCATAATTATTTTTCATAGTTAAACCTTCAAATCTTTATAGTTTTTAAGTTTTACTATTCTATACAATATATATAATTCGGTATCTTAACCTGTATTCCGTGATACGATCCCTCTAAGTCGCTCCATTGATCGCCGATGGTTCCAACAATTATGTAGCTCCGTGCGGTTAATTCTACTCTCTTGCTGCTTTTATAATCGACAGCAGTTATTTCATATTCATCTCTGCTTCTTACAATCAGGGTATCAAACTGCGTGTAGCCGGCTGAGTTGAGATTCCTGATTGTGCCGTTATAGTTATACTCTTTTCTTCCGGAAAGAAAAATTATCTTAAATCCCCTTTGGGTCAGAAAATCATAAAGTTTTTTAACCTGGGGAATGGCAGGCACTGTTTCTTCATCAACCCATTTATCCCAGAGTTCCGGGACATAACCGAACGATATGCTTTTGCCAAGCTCATAGTATGAAAGTGCGGTATCGTCAACATCAAAAATAACAGCCGAAGAATCACTTGTTTCTACCGACTTAAACTGCCCGATAGCATTATTTACAACTTCTTCTACTTCTTTATTATATCCCCCGGATTCATAATATGAAACAACTTCTTTCTTTACATAAGAAAGATTGGGTATTGTTTGTGAACAGGAATAAACAAACAGAAAAGAAAAAAAGAAAAATATTTTCGTAAGGTTTTTCATCTACTTAAAGAATCAACTTCTTAAAAAGAACGCTATAACTCCGTGCGTCAACTATTATGCCGTCAAAAATAAAGATTGTTTCGGGGAAAGCAAATCATTCTCTAACCTTCAAGGTTAAAGCGTATAAACAAATGGTTAACCTTGAAGGTTCTCTCCCTTCCAATGGAATCTTTCCGATATTTTGCGGATTTTTACCATGTGATTTTTTCTCAGATGTATTCCGAAAACTTATGGCTGTAATAAAACCCTTCACCGCACTCAGACCTTCAAAAGAATCTGCCCAGCTTGTTGCGAGTGTTCCTTACGACGTTGTTAACGGGGAAGAAGCTTGTGCTGCTGCCGAAAGAAATAATCTAAGTTTTCTTCGTGTAACAAGATCTGAAATCGAACTTAATAAAAATATTAATCCGTATTCTCCAGAAGTCTATAAGAAAGCAAAAGAGAATCTTGAACTGCTTAAAAAAGAAGCACCTTTAAAAGTTGATGATAAGCCTCGCTTTTACCTTTACAGATTAATTATGAATGGCAAAGCACAAACCGGTATTGCTGCAACTTTTTCTGTTGATGATTATGATAACGCTGTTATCCTCAAGCATGAAAAAACAAGAAAAGAAAAAGAAGATGACAGGACTAATCACATTGCTACAACAAAAGCTCAGACAGGTACTGTATTTTTAACATACCGGGGCGTAAAAAAAATAAATGATATAGTTGGAGAAACAACAAATAATCTTGACCCGGTTTACGATTTCACAGCAAGCGACAAAGTCAAACATTCTGTCTGGATTCTTCCCGATAAGCATAATCAGACTATTACAGATGAATTTAAAAAGATTAGTAAACTTTATATTGCAGATGGTCATCACCGTGCTGCAAGTGCTAGCCGTGCAAGAAAAGTTATGGCAAATAACAATGTCAATCATAAGGGAGACGAAGAGTATAATTTTTTTATTGCTGTAATTTTTCCTGCTGAAGAAGTAAATATTCTTCCTTACAACAGGATTGTTTGCGATCTTAATGGATTGAGCGAAGAAGAATTCCTCAACCAGGTTAGTGAAAAGTTCGAGATTCAAAAAACTTCTTTAAAAGAACCAGCCCAAAGAAGAAGTTTTGGAATGTATCTAAATAAACAGTGGTATTCTCTTAAAGCAAGGGATTCGATTATTGCAAGCTTGTCATTGTCGGATTCCGTAGGGTCGGGTCTGGATGTAAGTATATTACAGGACTTTCTTTTGAATCCTGTTCTCGGCATCGATGATCAAAGAACAAGCAAAAAAATAGATTTCATTGGTGGAATAAGAGGAACATCGGAGCTTGAAAAATTAGTCGACTCCGGTAAAGCCGCAGCTGCTTTTTCGCTCTACCCGGTTTCTGTTGAAGACCTGATAAAGATCTCCGATGCGGGAGAAATTATGCCCCCGAAATCAACCTGGTTTGAACCTAAATTAAGAGATGGGCTTTTAGTTCATTTAATATGATTTTTAAAAATACTAAGCACTCGACTATAATCGGGTGTTTGATTCATTACTAAATAAATATGGAAAGTCATCATGCAAAAAAGAATATATAATTTCAGCGCGGGTCCGGCTATTCTGCCGGAAGATGTGCTGAAGGAAGCACAGGAAAATTTATTTGCTCTTCCCGGTGTTGGAATGTCGATACTCGAGATTAGCCACAGATCAAAAGCTTTTGATAAAATAATTGCCGAGACTAAGACCGATTTAAAATCTCTTCTTAATGTCAGCGATGATTATGAACTTCTCTTTCTTCAGGGTGGTGCAAGCTTGCAGTTTTCCATGGTTCCATTAAACTTAATGCCTCCAAAGAATACGGCTGATTACATCATAACCGGAAGCTGGTCTAAAAAAGCTGTGAAGGAAGCCAAAAGAGTCGGCACAGTTAACATCGCCGCTTCAACAGAAGGAGAAAATTTTAAAAGGATTCCTAAGCAAGACGAGCTGAAGCTTGACCCTGAAGCCGCTTATGTTCATATCACTACCAATAATACAATTTACGGAACTCAATGGCATAAAGAACCGGAAGTTGGAAATGTTCCACTAGTATGTGATGCTTCCTCAGACATTCTTCATAAGAAGATTGATGTAAATAAATATGCTCTCATTTATGGCGGTGCTCAGAAAAATATGGGACCAGCGGGAGTTACTCTTGTTATTATCAGAAAAGATTTGCTCGGTAGAAGTTCTGATTCTTTGCACACAATGCTAAATTATAAAACTCACGTAGAGAATAATTCTCTTTACAATACTCCTAATACATTCGGCATTTACATAATTGGATTAGTTGCTAAGTGGGTTACTAAACTTGGCGGACTTGATGCAATGTATAAGCTTAACAAGGAGAAAGCAGAAGTTCTTTATGGCTGCATAGATGCAAGTGGCGGCTTTTACAAAGGTCATGCTGAAAAAGATAGCCGTTCATTAATGAATGTTACTTTTAACCTTGCAACGGAAGATCTCGAAAAGAAACTTATTGCAGAAGCAACTGCCGCCGGATTTGACGGATTAAAAGGACATCGTTCAGTTGGCGGATTGAGAGCATCTATTTATAATGCTTTCCCGAAGAAAGGTGTTGAAGATCTTGTATCATTTATGAAAGATTTCCAGAACAAGAACGACTGATATTCAAAAGTTTGATTTTTGTCAGGCTGAGCCTGTCGAAGCCTGACATTTTATCGCAGTTCACACCTTGCAAGCTGGCTGCGGTCAGGGAGGTTTAGTATGCGATAAAAAAATTACTTTTAGACCGCGTATTTAATGAGGTTTAGATGAAAAAATTATTCATTCTCTTTTTCGCTTCAATACTTTTTTATTCCTGTGGTAAGGAAGAGCCGGTAAAGATAGAAACATTCAGCACCGAGGCTTTTGCTTATGATATTGGCGACGGCTGGGAAGTTAATGCAACTACCCGCGTAAAGGGGTTTGTTCAAAAGGAAGAAAAAAATAATTATAGCGCTACTATAGCTTACGATATTGATCTGGTAACTCCTGCGGGAGATACAGTTAAAGCTCTAATCAGCAGAGTTGAAGATAAAACAGCTAAAGAAAAGATAATTGACATTCCTCTTGAAGCGCAGTTTGAATTGGACACTACTTATGCAGCAGGAGACTACAAGGTTATATTCAATGTAAAAGATGTGTCGTCAAATCAAACAGCAATTTCTGAAACATCTTTCCATTTAGCTAAAGACTAAGAAGCATTTAAAAAGAAAGACCCCGGTTCAAACTAATGAACCGGAGTCTTTTTGTGTTTTAAAAGCCTACAGATAATGAAACTACATGATTGCCATCAAAATACCTGGTGTCTCTGTATGCATAGTCAACTTTTAAGTCGAGGTTATTTAACTCATAATTAATTCCTATCCCGGCAGTAAGACCGTATATATAATCATCCTGAACGGCTTCCGGTGCCAAGGAATAACCACCTCTTACAAAAAAGATTTCTTTATAACCATATTCAAGACCGAGCCTGTATTCGTCATCGGAGAAGTTATTATTCTGAAATGAAATTGATGTCTGCAAAGAATTGTATTCATCAATTTTAGGCTTATAACCAAAGCCTATTTGAAATACAGACGGCAATTCATACGATGCAGCATCAACTTTGTAATATTGAGGA
The DNA here is from genome assembly GCA_001802795.1 of Ignavibacteria bacterium GWC2_36_12. Lineage (GTDB taxonomy): Bacteria > Bacteroidota > Ignavibacteria > Ignavibacteriales > Ignavibacteriaceae > RBG-16-34-14. The sequence continues at coordinate 24,640 of MGZZ01000061.1, forward strand.
GGTCTGCTGTAATTATCTACATCTGCCTGTACAAATAATGCCGCGCCATCATATTTCATCTGGGGTCCGATATTTTTCAGAACAATACCGAAACTCAATCCATTGAAGTCCGCAAGATTATCATAAATAACCCCGACATCGAAAGCAACACCGCTTGCGCTGGCATCACCCAATGTTTCAGTTATATAATTTGCTGTTAAACCAATAGCAATTCTATCGGTCAACTGGTTGGAATAGGATATTCCTGCAGTTAAAATTTGCGGGGAGAAAAATGTTCCATCACCATCCGGTTGAGATGTGGTGGTAACAGGTATGTCTCCAATAGAAAGAGATTTTACGCTTAAAGATAAAACGCCGAAACCTTCGAAGCTTCCTGCAACGGCTCCGTACTCAACACCGATGTCGGCAATATAACTCATGTGTGAGAAAGTCATTGCGGCGGAATTATTCATTTTAGCAACTCCTGCGGGATTCCAGAAAAGAGCTTCGAGACCGCTTGAAGTAGCCACGCCCTGTTCACCCATAGCAATACCACGTACACCGACGGGGATAAGAAGCTGATTGGCGCCACCCGTTCCCGTCCGGTTACCTCCTCCTGCATAAGCATTATCCAATCCCGGCAGAAGAATAAATAACATAAATATTAATCCGATTATTTTTTTCATTATTAAAACTCCTTAATTAAACTTATGTATTGTTAAAACCTATCCAGAATCTGTTGTTCCTGAATAATTGCAACTTTCAAAATTTTAGTTCTGCCTATCCCGGGCATATCTATATAAGCGATATATAATCCGCTTGCTACCGGCAAACCCGATTCATTGGCCAAATCCCATCTTTGGAAAGTCGAGGAATTATCTTTCTCTATTGTCCGAACCATTACTCCGGCAAGATTGAATAACCTGATTGTTGCTTTAGCCGGCAAATGAGTGAATGTGACAAAGCGATTGTACTTGTTTAATTCCTCTGTGTTAACACCATAATAAGGATTCGGATATACATTCAATTTGTTAACATCCAGCGCAGCTTGTTCGGAACTATACGTTTGTTCAGGAGCTGTAAATGTAAATACATCATTTTGTGAAACATTAGGTTTAGTTGATTCAATTCTAAAGATTGTGCCTT
>MGZZ01000062.1 GCA_001802795.1 Ignavibacteria bacterium GWC2_36_12
AATTAAATGAATGAATAAATGCTTTTGTATCTTTTCCGGGAATATCGTTTCTCAATTCATCCAATTTCTTAAAGTTATTACCATCTTTTGAAATTGAATATTCAACAGATTCCGGTAAGAATATAAATGAGTTTACGTCACTTAAAAACGAAGCAGAAATTTTATTAATATGTTTTGTTTCTCCTAAATCGATAATCGCATCTAAATCTGATCCGTTATATCCCTGCCATCTTCCGTCATCAAAATTAGTGCTGCCTGATACTCCGTCAACTAATGCAAATTTTCCACCACCGGAATATTTTTGATCGTAATTAAAATTTAATACGATTTTATATTTTGCTTTATGAAAAGATACTGATGAAGGGAGGCTTTCTTTTCCATCTTTAGAAATTGCAATAGCTCTTATAGTTGCACTCTTATTTATATAAATACTATCAATAAATTTTGATGAATTATCATTTGGAATGCCTCCGTCTAGTGTATAATAAATTGATGCATTTTTATCGTCACTTGATATTTTAAAATAAGTGCTGTTTTCAAAAGGACCTCCATAGGGTTCAAACTTTATTTCAGGAGGAGCCTTGTATAATCCAAAGGAGGAAAGCGTAGGATTGGTGCGGCATTCATCAATAACAATTTTTATTTTGCCTGTTGTTACTTCAGGGAAGCGGAGCAAACGTTTATAACCAATAGTTGTTCCGTTGGCGAATGTATCCCATTCTTTTCCATCCCAATATTCAAGATGAAATTTTTCAATTCTCTGACCTCTGATTATATTTTCCTGAAGCATTACCCGGTTAAATGTTTGTTCCCTTTTCAGTTCTATATCAATTGAAGCCGAACTAATTCCTTCCTCTGTTGTCCAGTATGTTTCAAGATTATCATCAAGAATAAATTTTGCCTCGTTACCTTTTTTTTCGCTTGTTGCTTTTAAATTTGCATTTTTTACGAGATTCACTTTAAATGTTTCATCAAGAATGTAACGCATCCCTTGAAGGCTTTTAATATCATTTATATTAATTAATCCTTTTTTGTCGGGAGGAACATTCAAAAGTAGAACGCCATTTAATCCAACGGAATTATAATAAATATCAACGAGCTTATAAGGAGATTTTACTAATTCATTGTCATCTTCATTATAAAACCATCGTGGACGAATTGAAACATCAATTTCTGCCGGGTACCATATCAGGGACGATGTCCCTTCAATTTTTTTTCTGCTGCCCAGATCTTCATCCATCAAATCACGCGGAGTAAAGGCTCCCTCTAATGCTTGCTGCTGCGAATTATCCGCAATATTATCCTGGTTCATAGTTAAATCTGGTAAGACGCTCCATTCAGTTTGTCTTCCATAGCCGGATTCAGTTCCAACCCAGCGCACATCAGGTCCCATAATTGCAATAACTGCATTCGGCTGAAGTTTACGTATCAGCTTATAATATGAATGCCAATCATAAATTTGTTTTCTGCCGTTTGGTCCTTCACCATTTGCACCGTCAAACCAGACTTCAAAAATTTCACCATAATTGGTTAAAAGTTCCGTCAGTTGATCTATGAAATGTTTGTTGTATTCAGGTGTTCCGTAAGTTTTCTCGTGCATATCCCAGGGGGATAAATAAATTCCGAATTTTATTTCTGCTTCGCGACAGGCAGTTGATAAATCTCTTACAATATCTCCCTTACCATTTTGAAAAGGAGTATTTGAAATATCATAATCTGTATATTTGCTGGGCCAGAGACAAAATCCATCGTGATGTTTGGTTGTAAGAATTATTAATTTTATTCCTGCATCTTTAAAAACTCTTACCCATTGCTTTACATCTATTTCAGTAGGATTGAAATTTGTAACCTGCCTGCCGGTAAGGCAGGTATCCGTATTTCTTTCTCCCCATTCAACTTCGTTAAAAGTATTTATCCCGAAATGAATAAATCCTGTCAACTCTAATTTTTGCCATTCATATTGACGCTTTGACGGAATTACGTTTGCAGCTTTCTTAATAATTTGTTCAGGCGAATCGGAAGGATTAATTAATACATAATTTTTTAATGAATCATCTTGGCATAGCAAACTGATATTAATGATAAGAATAGATAATAAAGTAGAAATAGCATAAAAGAGAAAGTTCTTCATTTGAATATTAGTAAGAAATTCTATGGAACACGGATAACGCTGATGACACGGATTATCACTGATCTTTTCAACCGCTTCTATTTAATCTTAAATATTAAAGTATATTCATCAGTAAAATTTTTGCGAACCGATTCGGGGATTTCTAATTCACAGCCGTTATCTACCTTTTCCCAGATAATATTTGTATTAGTCCCCAGCAATTCTATTTCGGCATTTTGTAAGGGAGAGAATTTCTCGAGACTTAATTTTGCCGGCATCCCGCCTTGGCGGGATTCATTTTCATCTGCCAGATAAATAGCATAAGTAGTTCCATCTTCTAATTGAGTGAAACAAACTTTACCTTCTTTATAGGGCTCAACCGGGTGCGAATTGTAAATTGCTTCACCATTTACTTTCATCCAGTATCCAATCTCTTTTAATCTATCATAAGCAGTTTCATCAAAATCCCCCCCGGGACCGGGTCCAATATTTAAGAGAAAATTTCCGCCTTTTGAAACAATGTCTACAAGCAGATGAACCAAAATTCTTGAGGATTTATAATTATCATTTGCAACATAAGACCAGCTTCTAGCCATAGGCATACACGTTTCCCACGGATAAGGGATAACAGTTTCCGGGACTCTGTTTTCAGGCGTAAGATAATTTTCATAAGGTCCTGATACAGTACGATCAACTACAATCAAACCGGGTTGCTTAATACGAGCATTCTTTACAATCAAAGGAATATTTATATCCTGGCTTTGGAGACGGAAAGTGTTAAAGTCGGCTTTCATTCTTCTTTTTTCAATTTCCTTTTCAGAATAAGGACGAACCCAACCCCCGTCAAGCCAAAGAATATCTACTCTTCCGTAATCCGTCATAAGTTCATCTATCTGGTTTTGAGTAAACTCAGCAAACTTTTGCCATCGCTCCGGATACTTTTTTATATCATAATTTACATTCCGATCCGGTGTTGCATAATATCGCCACCAATAATAATTGCTGTTCCAGTCGGGTTTTGAAAAGTATGCACCAATCATAAAGTCTTCATCACGGAAAGCCTGGAAAATCTCTTTTGTTATATTTGCTTTTGGATTAGAATTGAATGGGCACTCTTTGTCTGTAATTTTGTATTCGGTCTGCTTTGTGTCAAACATACTAAAACCGTCGTGGTGCTTGGTTGTGAAAACAACATACCTCATTCCGGCATCCTTTGCTGCTTTTGACCACTTTACAGGATCGAATTCAGTTGGATTAAAAGTTTTTTTTAATCCTTCATATTTAATTTTATATTCATTATAGTCATCGCTTTTTCTATGGATCCAATCTTCCGAACAGATAGTCCAGGATTCAGTGACGCTCCATTGAGAATAAGGACCCCAGTGCATCATTAAGCCGAATTTTGCATTCTGCCATTGCTGAAGCTTTTGCAGAACAAGCGGATCAGTTTCTTTGGTATATTCAATTTTTTCCTGGGCTAATTCGAAAGAGCAGGTTAAAGAAAAGGAGAGTATTATTAAAATGGTGAATGTTTTCATGCTTCTTTATTTTTTATTTGGAAAATTTTATTGTCCATGCATAATTACATGGAGGATTTTTTCTAATTGATTCCGGAATTTCGATTTCAAAACCAGCAGCCGTTTTTTTTAATTTTAACTCCTGATTTCGTCCAAGCATCTGAATATTTACACCTGCAGCTGGATAGAATTTTGTAAAACTAATTTTTTCAGGTAAAGAATCTTCACTTTCGTCCGCGAGATAAATTGCATAAGTAGTTCCATCATCTAATTGAGTGAAACAAACTTTACCTTCTTTGTATGGCTCGACAGGACGTGAATTATAAATTGCTTCACTATTTATTTTCATCCACTCACCAATTTTTTTAAGACGATCATAGGCATCATCTTCAAAGTCTCCTTCAGAAGTCGGTCCGATATTAAGTAAAAAATTTCCTCCTTTTGCTACTATGTCTACCAGTAAATGGATCAACTTTCTTGCTGATTTGTATTCTAACCCGGGTTCATAAGACCAGCTTGGGGTCATCGGCATGCAGGTTTCCCATGGATAGGGAAGGGTTTTGTTCGGCACCTGATTTTCAGGGGTGAGATAATTTTGCTGAGGTCCGGGAACAGCTCTGTCAACCACAATTAATCCTGGCTGCTTTACCCGTGAGTACTTTGCTATCAGGGGCATGTTTATATCCTGGTTTTGCACCCTGCAAATGTTAAAGTTGTTATTCTTTTTTTCATCTTCCAGCTCTTTTTCAGAATAATATCTTACCCAGCATCCATCTAACCAGAGAATATCTATTTGCCCATAATATGTCATCAATTCATCAATCTGGTTATGAGTGAACTTAACAAATTTCTGCCAGCGTTCGGGATACTTTTCAATATCATAATTTGCATTGCGATCGGGAGTAGCAAATTTCTGCCACCAAAAAAAATCCGAATGCCAATCGGGTTTTGAAAAGTAAGCTCCAATCATAAAATCTTTTTTACGGAATTCATCGAAAATTTCTTTGGTTATATTTGCTTTGGGATTGGCGTGAAAAGGAGATTCCCTGTCTGTTATTTTATAATCGGTGAACTTTGAGTCATACATACAAAAACCATCGTGATGCTTGGTTGTAAAAACTACATATTTCATCCCGGCATCTAAAGCGGCGTTAGCCCATTTCTCCGGGTTGAACTTAACAGGGTTAAATGTTTTCTTCAGGTTTTCATACCGCCGCTTATATTCTGTGTAGTTCTCAATTTTCCTTTTGCACCAGTCTTCATCTTCAGAACAAAGAGACCACGATTCAACAATACCCCATTGACTTGACGGAGCCCAATGCATCAACAATCCAAATTTCAAACTTTTCCATTTTTCCAATTTCTTTAAAACAAGTGGATCTGTTTCAGGATAATATTCTTTTATCGCCTTTTCAATTTCAACAGCGCCTGCATGCAGAGACTCTTTTCTCTCAGATTCGCTCAACTAATTTTTAGTCCTTTATATTTTTAAAAGATTTAGTAAACCATTTCTCTTCAATGCCCCGGTTTAATGAATCAATAGCAAACTGCCATTCGCCGTTAAGCCGTATTTCGGTTTGTGCGTTCAGATTAGGTAATAAAATGAATAAGATGAGAATTATTTGTTTTATCATTAATTAGTATAGTTCAATTAATTAAAAAAAATATAATTCTTTATATGTTTTCCAGATAACCAGAACGAGTTATTCAACTACTATCTCATCCGTAAATATCCATGCTTTATATGGATATCCTGCATGCCATCGGGGGCACACTTTAATGTTTTTCGCTTCTATTTTTATATAACGTGTTTGAACAGGTTCAAATTCAGCAGCGAAAGTATGGATGAATGGTCCATCTTTCTCCAAAGGTTCTATACTTTTTATAGTTGAAATGTTTTTAAAATCAACCCCGTCATCCGAAAGACTTATTTCCATTTGAGTTGGAAGGAAAATCCAGGATAAAATCACTTGCAAAAAATCAGCACTTACTTTTTTTATTATTGTGGACTCTTCAAGGTCTAAAACAACCTCAATATCTTCTCCCTCATAGCCAAGCCAATTGAAATGGTAGTCTACATCTCCGTGTAATCCATCAGTCAGCGTTTTTTCTCCATTAGCCGGATACTTCACACCCGGTTCTATTATATACTTAATAGGTTTGAATAATCCAATCGGGTTCTTCATTGTTTTAGAAAGTAATTCCTTGTAGTTCGAAAAATATGTATCTACATCGAGCTGTTTTTCATTAATATAAATATTTCCAATCTTCTTGCATTCGATTACAAATTCATTTAACAGGTTTGTTATCTTAGGATTAGCTTTATAATTGCCATCTTCATCTTTAATAATTAACCCGGAATCTCCTTCACCTATTACTTTTGCTTGTTCAAGCATTGTATATTTTAATGGAAGCCTTGCAGTTTTTACTCTTTCATGGTATTGATTTTCATTCAGTACTGAATGTTCAGCCTCATCAAAAATACGATTATACTCTTTAACAAGGTCAGGCGTTAAATAATCTTTAATTGAAGAAACAGGACTGCTATAAATCAACAATTGCGCATTTGATTTTATTAATTCTTTTGTCATCAGGTCGATATAAGCCCGAATCTGTTTCCCGGCTTTTCCATAATAACCGTTAAGAAAGTCATTCGTTACCGAATCGATGTTTATGAAAGGGTCCCAGAGTAATTTTGCAATAAGATAAGTTCTTAGTTCACCGAATTCAGTGCCTTCACGGTTTCCGGCACCTTGCTCGAAAACCATTTTTACGCCGTATTTATAAAATGATTGAATATTAGGCTGAAGAACATGAAAATTCGGGAATGGGCTTACTAAGTTGGTAAATTGAACAACATAATCCCAGACTATAATATTATTTGTAAGTTTTGACCACTCAGCAAGATCATGGATAAAAGAATCATCTGAAATGTCTTCGTCAAGTGGTTTGTTCCTTTCGGCTTCAATGCTGCACAACATAATATTAACATTCTTTTCCGGCTTAATTGTCCTGGGTGGTTTGCGTGTATATTGATACGCAAGGGTTGAAATGATTTTATCAGGAAATTCTTTTGCTACTTTATTCACAAAATTCAATAATGAGCCCGAAGGTGAGCCTTCAGTCTCATCAAGTTTGCTGCACAAGGAACATTGACAATTGTAATAATTATCGTTTTGTGAGACCGACCATATTTTTGCTTCCGGATTTTTTTTCATTCCACTTTTTAATTCTCCAACTACTATTTCAAGTACATCCGGATTACTTAAACACGGTTGCCCGGGAACTCTGACTTCATTTCTTAATGCAAAATATTCTGTGTGTTCTTTAAAATATTTTTCGGGTGGAATCAGTAATCGAAATGTATGAACGAACATTCCCCAGGTTTTCTTGTCATCTGAGTCAACAAGTTTATGCCATCGGCAATACTCATCATTCATTGCTTCATAATAATGGACACTTCTATAACTAAAGACAGGATTTTCTACATCATTAATTTGGGGAAAGATGATTGATTTTTGTTTCGGAATAATTTTTACCCCGGATGAATACATTCTACAATTCAAATATTTCTCGAAGAAAGTATACACTGCATTCAGCGTGCCTTTCCCTTTTCTTCCAACAAAATATATTTTCTCTCCTTCTGTTTTGATTATAAAACCATCATTTTTTATTGAAGATAAGTTTAAATCTTTGGAATGGTTATTCAATCCTATAACAATTTCATTACTTGTGATTGGAGAAAAGTCGTTGATTATTGGGATCTGAACACCGGATATTTCCTTTATATAATGCTGAAATTCATTTGCAGCAAGTGAATCCCAATGAGACGCAGTATTAGAAAGTACAATTTTATAATTGCTATTATTTCCCGAAACTAAAGTAATTGTATTCGGTTGTGCCTGAACGACAGCGTAAATAAAGAGTATGTTTAGAAGAATTTTTAATTTCATTACTAACTTTTTAATTATTCAACCACTATCTCGTCAATGAATAACCATGCTTTCCCGCCGGCACCAGGATGCCATTCAGGACATTTTTTTATACTCTCGGCTTTCACTTTAATATACCTTGTCGTTTGATTATTGAAATACGCAGGAAAATCCTTAAGCACAATTTCAGAATTTTTTTGTGGGACGTCATTAATAATTATCTTTTCATCAGAGTAATTAATATTATCTTTTGAAAAAGTGATTTTAACTTTGGTAGGAAGAAATATCCATGAGTTGCTATCAAGCAGGAATCTCGGGATAACTTTTGAAATTTCTTTTTCTTTTCCAAGATCAATTGTTCCTTCGAAGTCAACACCCTGGTAGCCCTGCCATAATCCATCACGGAAATTATTCGTTCCTCTTACTCCGTCTATTAAGGCGTTTTCTCCGCTTGCTCTGTACCTTTCATTATATAGATTTGTTAAAAAAAGATTAGAGTTAAGAGCCTTATGAAAGTCGAAGGAAAGTGAATATTGTTTACCAATAAAAAGTTCATTTTTGAAAGCGGCTATCTTTATTGTTGATGTTCTGTTTATCACGATAGGTTTGTCGAACAAAGATGAATTTATATTTGGTTCCGTTCCATCTAATGTATAGCGGATTTCAATATCTTTTTGTTCCCGTTCTACTTTAATTGAAAACTCTCTTTTTGTATCGTCGTAAGTAGTTGTTGGAATAATAACTTTGGACTCCCGACCGTACTGAATTCCACGTGCCGTTAAATCAGCATAACTATTTTGAATACGTGAATAAAACTCATCGTAGTTTTTATTATTTGGATCGCTCCAGAATACTTCGGCTAAGGCAAGAATTCTTGGGAAAAGTTTACTGTCTACTGTTTCCTGTGGTGCACGCTCAGTCCATAAATTTGCTTCACTTCCAATTATATATTCTTTTTCATTGTCAGATAATTCATCGGGAACTGGTTCAAATGAATAGGCTATACGCAAATCCAGATCTTCCGGGTCTGAGTTCAGATATGTGTGAGAAGCCGGAGAACAAATAACATAATGTTCCAGCCTGGCGGCATCTATTGCGCCCTCAAAACTTTGCCATGATTGAACAATTGCACCGGGAGCGAGCCCGCCTTCCAGAATTTCATCCCAACCGATTACTGTTTTTCCTTTACGGTTGAGATAATCTGAAATTCTTTTTATGAAATAACTTTGTAGCTCGTGTTCATCTTTTAATCCTTCTGCCTTTATTCTTGCTTGGCATCTGGGGCACTCTTTCCATCTGTCCTTTGGTACTTCATCACCGCCAATGTGAATATATTTTCCGGGAAAAAGTTCTATTACCTCATCAAGAATATCCTGAAGGAAATAAAAAGTTGAATCTCTTCCTGCACAATAAACATCCTTCATTACTCCCCACATATTTGTAACTTCAAAAGGTCCGCCTGTACAGGAATTCTCCGGGTAAGATGCGAGTGATGCAAGCGAATGCCCCGGCATTTCTATTTCGGGTACAATAGTAATGAACCTGCTTTGAGCATAAGCGACAATTTCTTTAATATCTTCCTGGGTATAATAACCGCCATATATTGAACCATCCGCTTCTTTTCTCCATGCGCCAACTTCAGTCAGCGCAGGATATTTTTTTATTTCAATTCGCCATCCCTGGTCTTCTGTAAGATGCCAATGAAGCACATCGAATTTATAGTAAGCAAGAATATCGATATAACGTTTAATAAAATCTTTAGTCATAAAATGGCGGCAGCAATCTAAATTAAGTCCTCTCCAGGAAAATCGCGGGTAATCTGTTATTTCACAGGATGGAATTTTTATCTTTTCATCAGCAGAAATATTTTTGGGCAAAAGCTGGAATAAACTCTGAATACCATAAAATAAGCCGGCTTCTTTGGATGCGAGAATTGTAATATTATCAGGATTTATTTTAAGAAAATAAGCTTCCGGTTTTGTGTTCAGAAAATTCTCGTCAATTTCTAATATAACTTTTGGAGTCCCTTTCCGGTCATTCTTAATGAACTTAATTCCATACAATTCCTGCAAGTAATCTTCCAGGTATGTTACGAGATTATTGCTGACACCAGATGATTTTATTGAAGCTTCATGCGGGAGAATAAAATTTCCTTTTAAGATGTTTAACTCTTGTGGTTTCGGTATTAGTTGAACCTGAGATTGAATTGAAGTCTGCATAATTATAAAAGCAATGTTAAATATTATGAAAAATATTTTTCTATTCATGATCTTCTCAATTTAATTTTTCTTTAATTTTTAATGTTACTACTTCAAAAGGATTTAAAGTTATTTTATTTCCAATTTGTTCTTTTTCCTCCTCATCACCGCTGCTTAAGTATAATAAGTATTCGTTGGTTCCTACCCTTATATTGGAAGAATCGGTTTTGTCAGTCGGATTGAAAATTCTAACCATTAGATTCCCATCCTCAGAAGGTTTCATCATTGTTATTACAAGAGAAGATGTTGAATCCAATTCTATCGTTTGATAGTATTTTTTTACAGTATCATCATTGTATATAATGTGAAGTGGCTGTGAACTCTCAACACCGAATTTATAAGCAGAGAGATAATCGAATTGACTGTGAGCCTGAATAGAATATTTAAATGAAACGACACCTTCCTGGGATGCTTTAAAATTTGTGTGCCAGGAATTATTCATAGCCCAGGAATAACAAAGTGAAGAAGATGACGTATTTGAAAACCACTCTTTATCCGGTGAAGACATCCAGGCTTCGGCATTCATACCACCGAACTCAACAAATGGAGCTTCAATTGTTGAAAGCGTAAATCCATTGTTATTGTTGGAAATATCAACCCATCGCTGTGCCGTAAAATAATTTTTATTTGAGCCGATAAGCTGATCTTTCTCAGGTTGAATTACTGCCCAGGCTAAATCAATTCTTGAAACAGCATTTCTTACATTTAATGGAAATGCAAATCTAATATTTTCTTTGTCATATTCTTTTTTCTTATCGATTGTATTTACTATTTCAATTTTGTCCAGGTCGTTAAAAAGAGTCACTTCCTGTAATAAATCGTTACATCCTTCTGCATCTGATTTTATAAGGATTGATTTAATAACCGGACCATTTTCATAGCCGATTATTTTCCCGCCTTTAGTGTAAATAGGATTTTCTGCATTCTTTCCTGTATGTATAAATTCATTTAATCCCAATCTATTATTCATATCAACATAATTAAAGTTATCCCCGGTTTTACCAAGAAAATTTATTGCCGAGTTTTCTTCATTAAAAGATAAAGTGTAATGATTATTTGATAGAGTATAATTAATTAGTGGTGACTTTTTATCATTTCCGTTTTTATCTTTTACAATTTTATATCCTTTAAACCCGAACGGGGGAACATTCTTAGCAGTAAAAACTAAATCGCCATTTGTTAGGATTTGTGTCGGGACTAAATTACCTTCTTCATCTATTACAGTAGTGCCGATAATTTTTACAGATTCTGGAATTTTTATAATATCACTCCTTTGCCACGATGAAGAATTATAAACATAAAAGTTGTCAACAACTTTATTCATTTCATCACTGCTCATTAAACCACGCAAGAGTTTCCGGGCAATACTATCAGCTTTAACTACATAAGATTTTTTTATTTTCCACTGACCGGTAACAAATTTTATTTCGGGGTCGGAAATACTATTCCAGGCTCCCCAGGTATGTTCTGAAAACAATAAAACATATTTCCATGCCTCATCAAATTCTTTTTTAGGAAAATTCCTTCTATTAAATAGTGTATATAAAATTTCTAATTGATTTAATAGTTCAGCAGTATTTCTATTGATCGCAGTTTCTTTTGCAGTCGATCCGGCTCCGTCTTCCCAATACGGAGTAAAGTCACCTGTATAAGTCGGTATAACCCCGGCATATTTTGCTTCAAAGTCCTTAAACATTTGTGTATTGGTTGCAATTTTAAACTTGGGAGTAATATGACTATCATTCCACTCTTTAACAAATTCAGAAAGATTTGAATCCGGGAACCCATTATCTCCGCCAATGTTATACCTTACGTGGACCAGATCATAAGGATAGTTGTTTTCATCTAATTCATCAAGATATTTTGCCAATGGAGAAATATCATCACGTGTTAATCTCCAGTGATGGAACCATGAGTATCCTTTACCGGCTAACCATATTAGAATTTTATCCTTCCCGCTCGGTGATGTCCAATAAAATGGCTTATCGCCCCAGGTTTTAAGTGTATTCCCGATTCTGTCGAATTCATTTGTGCCGACAGAAAAATATTTTATTCCATTATCTGCAAATGCTTGAACAATTCCCCATGTATAACCGGGAATATCCGAAATCATAGAGCTTTCTATTTTAATTCCAATTTCTTTTTCTAATTCATTTGAATATCCTACTAAGCGATACAGTTCTTCGGGTCTGCATAATGCAGTCATTACATTTGCATAATCTGCATCGAGACCAATCCAACCATTTTTAACAGCTTCGTAGAATTCTTCTTTTTTCTCCGGGAAATTTTCCAAATAACTTTTTACAGCCCACAGTACTTCAACATTCCATTTAAATACTGCGTCCTTGCCGTATTTTGCCGATTCTTTTGAATACCCGATTGCTTTTTCATAATTGTTCCAGTGTTTTTTTTCAACTTCTGTCTGCAGATCAGTATATCCAATATCTACGTGTGCATGAGGAATTAAGTAAAAAGTAATTTCTCTGGCTGGATTTATTATTGTTGTATAAGATTTAGTCAAACCAGCAATGTTTATATCTATTGTAGTTTCAGTTGAAATTTTTGGTGCGAAAAAGTTAAGGTAATAATCGTTCATTCCAAGTTCTAACTCTGAAGAAAGAGTATCCCTTTCTGATATGATCTTAACAGTTTTCGGTGAATCGAAATGATCGACCGAAACCTTTACACGTTGTAATAAATTACCTGAAGAATCTTTTGTAATAACTTTTTCGGGATTAATTCTTGTTTTGGGAACTAAAGGATATTGCATAGTCATATACCAGTCTTTACTATTTGTTCCATCACCTTTTATTTTTATTCTTGCATAATTCAGTCCATCCAATAAGTTAGAAGGAATTGTTAGAACCATATAACCGAAAAAGTCATCAACAGCATCAACATTAATAAACTTAAAGTGTAGATTAGAACCGTCTTCTAAACTTAACTGCCAATCTTTTTGTTCCTGATTGGGGGCTGTGTTAAACTCAAACAGGAGGTTGTCATTTATGTAGAGATAGAATTTATGGGGGGATGTTGATGTAGCAACTGAATAACCGGCAATCCAGGCGAAAGCAACAAACTTATTTTTATAGTTAGAAGCGATAGTATCTGTATTCCATTCAATATAATCTTTATCATTAAAACAACGGATTAACAAAGCTAAATTTGCTTCGGGATGGCAAGAGTGATATTCAATGTTTTCCCCTGCGATTCTGTTTGTGAATCCATTTATCCACTTAGGTTGGGCATTTAATGTTAAACAGAAAGCTGAAAGGAAAAAGAACATTGCGACTGATTTTTTTATTTGAAACATCACAATTTCCTTTTTTTGAAATTGATTAGAATGCCATTTTATACAGATATTTTACATTAAATATTTTTCAAAAAAATATACAACAAGAAAAATATTTAGAATATTTATGTTTTTTATTAAAAATAATTATTATTTTCATTCACAAGCTAACGTTTATTTTTTAAAAAGAAAAACTTCTTCTGAAACCTTAAGATTAATAAAGCAAGTATGAACTTATCACTCATTGACTGGCTCATTGCATTTCTAAGTATTTTAGTTCTTTTTTTTGGTGTCCGGCTTAGTAAAAAGTTTGTTAAAAGCGTTGTGGATTTTCTTTCAGCAGGAAGATCTGCAGGCAGGTATATGATAACTGTTTCCCAGGGAATGGCGGCTATTGGTGCTATTACAATAGTTGGTCAGTGGGAAATGAATTATGTGGCAGGATTTGCTCTTCGTTGGTGGGAATTTACAATGGCGGTTGTTCTTCTAATCATTACAGTTTCTGGCTGGGTGATTTACAGATTCCGGCAAACAAGAGCATTGACTATCGCCCAATTTCTTGAAATACGTTATAGCAGAAACTTTAGGATTTTCGCAGGGATTTTAGCTTTTATTTCCGGTTTGTTAAATTTTGGAATTTTTCCTGCAGTAAGTGCAAGGTTCTTAATTTATTTTTGCGGGCTTCCGCTTTCTTTTAGTTTTGCCGGACTTGAGCTTTCGACCTTTCCACTTGTAATGGCTGCATTTTTACTTATTTCAGTTTACTTTGTTTTTTCCGGTGGACAAATTGCTGTTATCATTACTGAATTCATCCAAGGGGTTTTTTCCAACTTCACTTTTCTTATTATAATTATATTCTGTTTGTTTTTTGTGAATTGGGATCAGATTTTTCAGGCTGTAACAACTGTGCCTAAAGATGCATCCCTGATCAATCCTTATAAAACAAGCGAGGTGCCGGATTTTAACTTCTGGTATTTCCTTATTAATGTAATCGGTGTTATTTATGTTAAACTATCCTGGCAGGGTACACAGGGATTTAATTCATCTGCTAAAAGTGCTCACGAAGCAAAAATGGGAGAAGTACTTGGTAACTTGCGGGATATACCGAGATGGCTGTTCCTTGTTTTTATTCCAATAATTGCCTATACAATTTTGCACAACGCAGATTTCAGTGCTATTGCCGATGGTGTTAATAAAACTTTATCCGGTGTTGGCAACAGTGCTATTCAAAATCAATTAAGGATTCCCCTTGTGCTTTCAAAAATATTACCCGTTGGTGTTATGGGAGCGTTTTTAGCTGTAATGTTGATGGCGACAATTGGGACGCATAATTCCTATATGCATTCTTGGGGAAGCATTTTTATTCAGGATATAATTATGCCCTTCAGAAAAAAAACTTTTGAGCCCAAACAGCATTTAAGAGTTTTAAGATTAGCAATTCTTGGTGTTTGTATTTTTATCTTTTTGTTTAGTCTTTTCTTCCCGATGACAGATTACATCTTTCTATATTTTGCTATTACCGCTGCAATTTTTGTCGGTGGTTCCGGGGCTGTAATAATTGGCGGTTTATACTGGAAGAGAGGAACAACCTCTGCAGCTTGGAGTGCCTTGATCGTTGGTTCTGTTATTTCTGTAGTGGGAATTATTCTACAACAAATTTATCCTGGTTTTCCTATTAACGGACAATATTTCTGGGGAATTGCGATGGGTATCTCTTCAGTAATTTATATACTTGTTTCCTTGCTTGGCAAAAAAACCGATTTTGATATGGATAAAATGCTTCACAGGGGGAAGTATGAAATAAAAGAAGAAACTGTAGTTGTAAATAAGGTTCCTTTAAAAGGTTTGAAAATACTCGGAATGGGGAAAGAATTTACCAAGGGAGACAAGATTATATATCTTAGTGCATACGGCTGGACCTTTATCTGGGTTGTTGTTTTTATTATTGGAACGATCTTTAATCTTTCCGGAGATGTTCCTGATTCTTCCTGGATGTCATTTTGGAAAACCTTTGTCATAATTAATCTTTCCGTATCCTTCTTTATCATTACCTGGTTTACCATAGGAGGTATTAAAGATTTTAAAGAAATGCTCAACAGGTTAAAAACCACAGTTCGCGATCATAACGACGATGGAACAGTCCGTAAAGAAATTACAAAAGAAATAAATTGATCAAATTATTATATCGGAAAATAAACTCGTAAAGGATTGAAAAGAGGAGGAAATATGTTAAAATCTATTTTTGTTTTTACGTTTATATTATATCTTCTTTTTGATGCAAATGTTAAATCTCAAACGGATTTAGTAGTTTTAAAAGAAGGAATTACAGTTAAACTTGACCGAGACCGCAGTCAAATTATTTTCTCGGATGCCGTTGTAGCTTCAATTGAAACAGGTGAATGGGAAAGTCCTTCGGAAAATACAGAAGTTAAATTCGATGATGAAATAATCGGGAACTGGAGGAAAATAAATGCAGGGGACGATGGTTGGTTCAAAGATGATTCGTTGGTTAATTCGTACGTTTATTTTCATTATAAATCTGATAAAGAAGATATTGCTCTTTTAGAAGGAATGGGCAACAGCATGGTTTACGTAAACGGCTCGCCCCGTTCCGGTAATCCATATCAGGCTAAAGACACTTATGAATCGTGGGAACCAAGATTTGACTACTCTCTTATTCCCGTAAAACTACAAAAGGGAATTAATGAATTTTTATTTGAATGCAACCGCGGTGTGCTGAAAGTAAAAATTCATCCCGGTAAAGGGGGATTAATATTTAATGAAAAGGACCTGACCATTCCGGATATTCTTTTAAATGAAACCGTCGATACTTATGGTGCAGTCCCAATCATAAATGCAACTGAAAATTCATATAAGAATTTGTTCATTAAAACATGGTACGAAGGTTCTGCCCCGGAATACTATCCTATTAGTAAGATCAATCCTCTTTCAATTTTTAAAACCCCGTTTTATATCAAACTTCCTGTTCAGCAAAATACAGGAAAAATCGAAATTAATATTGAGATTATTGATAAAAAGCAATCGAAAGAGGAAGTATTATCGTCTTTAAATATAGAATTAAACGTAGTCAGCAAAAACGATACGCACAAAGAAACCTTTATAAGCAAAATGGATGGTAGTGTACAGTATTATGCAGTTAATCCGCCGGAGAGCATAAATGATAAACCTGCTCTCTTTTTAAGTTTGCATGGTGCCGGCGTAGAAGCTATAAATCAAGCACATGCTTATGGTAGAAAAAATTGGGGATATATTGTAGCTCCAACAAATCGTCGCCCGTATGGTTATAACTGGGAAAATTGGGGAAGGCTTGATGGGCTTGAAGTTCTTAATATTTCTAAAAAGAAATTTAATATTGATGAAAGCAGAGTGTATCTGACCGGTCACTCGATGGGTGGACATGGGACATGGCATCTTGGTATAAATTATCCTGACCAGTTTGCAGCTATGGGTCCCAGTGCAGGCTGGATAAGCATTTGGGCTTATAGAATTAGAAGTTTGTCTATGTCTGATTCTTCTGAAGTAAAAAACATGCTGACCCGTTCTTCAAAACATAGTGATACCTATGCTTTTACTACAAACTTAGAACCGAATGGTATTTATATAATTCACGGCGAGGTTGACGATAACGTTCCCCCCGAACAGGCAAGATCCATGGTCGACAACCTGTCAAAATTCCATAAAGATTATATTTATTATGAACAACCGGGGGCAGGTCATTGGTGGGATAATTCGGATGAACCGGGAGCCGATTGTGTTGATTGGGCACCGATGTTTGATTTCTTCGCACATCATTCGGTTTCCGGAAAAGATAGAATTAAAACGATTGATTTTGTTACTGCAAATCCGGCAATCTCATCAAAAAATTATTGGATTGAAATTGTAAATCAAATAGAACAGCAGAAATTAAGCAGAATTAAAATCCGGTTGGAATACGGCAATAGAAAATTTGTGGGAACTACTGATAATATAGAAACATTAGCCATTGACGCATCAATGCTTTCAAAAGGTAAAACAATTTCTATGGAGTTAGACAATCAATTAATTTCAGAAATAAATATTCCGGATAATGAAAGAATATATCTAAGGAAGAGAAATGGCAAATGGGGTTTAAGTGATGAGTCGGGTAAACAAAATAAATATCCTGCCCGCTGTGGTAACATAAGAGAGGCATTAAATCATAATGTAGTATTTGTATATGGGACCCATGGTAATAAAGAGGAAAATAAATGGGCTTTCGAAAAAGCAAGATATGACGCAGAAAGAATCTGGTACCAGGGAAACGGCTCGATAGAAATTATTAAAGATGATGAATTTGATCAGGCAAAATATAAAGATAGGAATGTAATTCTTTTTGGCAATTCAGAAACAAATTCAGCATGGAATAAATTGCTTAAAGGTTCTCCTGTCCAGGTTGATGATGAAAAAATTACAGTCGGCAATAAAGTATATGAAGGAGATGATTATGTATGTTTAATGATACGACCGAGAGCCGATAGTGAATTTTCAAGCGTTGGAGTCGTATCCGGAACAGGTATTGAAGGAATGAGACTTGCAAATTTTGCTCAGTATCATCATCCTTATTTAAGCTTTCCGGATGTAGTTATTTATAATTCAGATATTAAAAATTCAGACGAACAAGGTGTTAAGTTAACAGGTTATTTTGGAAATGACTGGAGCCTGGAGAAGGGTGAATTTGTAAGCCAGTGAACAGGAATTAAGTTATGAAAAAAAGAGTATTTGTAAGAATAGTAGTATTAATTTTTTTGCTCACCAGCATTAATCCAGCCTTACAAGAGTTAAAAGCAGACCTTCCGGATGCCGGGAATAATAAGGTAGCCTATTATGTTTTTGATTCCGGCGGACCCGATCATTTTCCTTTGACAACTTTCACAGACGAAGCCAATATAGTGGTGGTGTTTGAAGGGACATTATGGGAATTGGCAGACTCAGTTCATTATTCTACAGGATGGATGAAAAATGTAGTGTATAATTATTACAGTGAAATTATCAGAGATATCAGGATATTGCAGGCAAGAGGTGTGAAAGTTCTAATGAATGTTGACGACCGTCCGACATGGAGCACTTCTACACCGTTCACTACTTATGATAGCGTAAAATTGGACTATAAACAATTTGCCGCATTCATTAAAGCCTGTGCAATTGATTCGCTCAATTTAGATGGCATTTCCCTCGATATAGAGCATAGAGCAGAAGGTAACGATAACTATAGAACACTGTTAAAAGAAATTGGAAAATATTTTGGTCCTCTGTCATTTGGCAGTGCAACACAAATGTATATAGCCGCCATGTTTAAAGGGTATTGGGGGGAGCCCGGTTTTGATATAGGCAGGTCAAAAGATATTATGGCACATTTAAATTTTTTAATGGATATGGCTTATTTTAACTCGGATTACATCGGTCGTTTCAACCAGTGGGCTGATTCTATAGGAGCCTCGAAAACTATGATTGGGGTCCTCAATGATAATAATGATTTAGCTTTTACTACTACAGTTGCAGCCTGGCAACCCGCCTCCGGTCCAAAAGCGGGCATAATGGTATACGCTGCTAACAATCTCAAATCATATACTGATTCAGTATTCAAAGCTCTTGTTGTACAGGTAACAGATGTGGCTGATAACGGAACCGACAGGAAGGGAATTCCACAAGAATTCACACTTATGCAGAATTATCCCAATCCTTTTAATCCTTCTACAACAATAGAATATCACATCCCACAGAATGGATTGGTAACTTTAAAAGTCTTTGATGTACTCGGAAATGAGATAACAACCCTGATTGATAATGTTATGAACCCGGGGTACTATACAACAGCATTTGATGGTTCAAAGTATGCAAGCGGGTTGTATTTTGCGCGGCTAACGGTTCAGTCAAAAGAAACAAAGCCTTATATTAAAACAATAAAAATGTTAATGACCAAATGAGAATATATTATAAAGTACAGCCCGTAATTAAGCATTTAGCTTCTTATTTGTCAAAAGGAGTGGATGCAGCAATAATTATGTTAATCTTTTTAATTATGTGTATGAATTTATCTGCGCAAACAAAATTAACTGATTATGTAAATACTTTTATAGGAACAGATGGACATGGTCACACTTACCCCGGTGCATCACTTCCATTCGGTATGGTTCAACTAAGCCCCGATACTGATATCCAGGGATGGGATTGGTGTTCAGGATACCATTATTCCAGTAGTTCTTTAATTGGTTTCAGCCATACACATCTTAGCGGTACGGGTATTGGAGATTACGGTGATATTCTTTTTATGCCAACGACCGGTGAGTTAAAAACTGAACCCGGACCAAAGGAGAATCCTGACTCCGGTTATCGTTCAAGATTCAATCATAAAAACGAAGTTACAAAACCCGGCTACTACTCTGTTCTTCTTGATGATTATAATATAAAGGTTGAATTGACGGCAACGAGACGTGCAGGGTTTCATAAATATACTTTTCCAGAAACTGAAAAAGCTAATATTATTATTGATCTTGTACACGGAATCCAGGATAAGACTACAGACGCTGAAATAAAAATTATTGATAATAAAATTATTGAAGGATACAGGCGTTCAACCGGCTGGGCAAAAAATCATTGCGTATATTTTTACGTAGAATTTTCAAAGCCTTTTAAATCTTTTGGAATAGTCGACAGCGGAAATGTTGTTAAAGGAAAAACAGAGGGGAAAGGAAAAGAGATTAAAGCTTTTGTTGAATACAGTACTTCTTCCGGCGAAGTTATTTTAGTTAAGGTGGGCATATCGTACACGAGTCTCGAAGGTGCAAGAAAAAATTTAGGAACGGAAATTCCAGCCTGGAATTTTGATGAAATAAAGAATCAAGCCGAGCAGGAGTGGGAAAATGCGCTGTCATCTCTCTTAGTTGAAAGTAAAAGTAAAAGCAACAAAAATGTTTTTTATACAGCGTTGTATCATGCAATGTTGAGTCCTAATATATTTTCCGACGTTGATGGTAGCTATAAAGGTTTAGACAATGAAATACATTCTGTGGAAAACCGTGATATGTATACAGTTTTTTCGCTCTGGGATACTTTCCGGGCAGAGCATCCTTTATTTACAATTATAGATAGCAGAAGAGCGCTTGAGATGGTTGAGGCTCTGGTTACAAAATACGAAGAAGGTGGTTTGCTGCCTGTGTGGGAACTTGCTGCAAACGAAACAGGAACAATGATTGGGTATCATTCTATTCCCGTTATTGCCGACGCTTATTTTAAAGGTATTAGAAATTTTGATGTTGAAGAAGCTTACGAAGCAATGAAAAAAAGTGCGATGCAGAATCATCTTGGTCTGGATTCATATAAAGAAATGGGATACGTGGCTTCCGACCTGGAAAATGAAAGTGTATCAAAAACTCTTGAGTATGCTTATGATGATTGGTGTATAGCTCAAATGGCAAAAGATCTTGGTAAAGAAGATGATTATAATTATTTCATTGAAAGAGCAAAATTTTATTCAAATCTCTTTGATTCATCAATTTCTTTAATGAGACCCAAAAAGAATGGTAAATGGTTTGAACCTTTCGATCCCTATGCCGTTACCAGAGATTATACTGAAGCAAATGCATGGCAGTACAGCTTTTTTGTTCCTCATGATGTAAACGGATTAATAAATCTTATGAAAGGGGACAAGAAATTTATTGCAAAGCTTGATGAATTGTTTACCACAGATACAGGTCTTAAAGGAAGATTTCAATCAGATATTACAGGGATGATTGGACAGTATGCCCAGGGAAATGAGCCAAGTCATCACATGGCTTATCTTTATAATTATGCCGGCGTTCCATTCAAAACACAGGAGAGAGTTCATGAGATATTGACTACTTTGTATACTGATAAACCTGATGGTTTATGTGGAAACGAAGATTGTGGTCAAATGTCCGCGTGGTATATTTTTAGTGCAATGGGTTTCTATCCTGTTTGTCCCGGCGACGGCAAATATGTTATTGGTACTCCTATCTTTGAAAAGGTTACAATTAACACTGGTGGAGAAAAAAGCTTTACTATTGTTGCCAACAATTTAACAGATCAGAATTATTACATACAAAGCGCAAGGTTAAATGGAGAAAATTATTCTTATTCCTTCATAAAACACTCGGATATAATCAACGGAGGAGAGCTGGTTTTAGAAATGGGATCAAATCCTGCTGAATGGGGGAAAGAAATAAGTGATAGACCAAAGTCATTTGTCGATATTCCTTTTGTGCCTGTCCCTTTTATCATTTCGGGGGACAGAGTTTTTAGAGACTCTCTCTCAATAACTTTGTCATCTTCTGTTGATTCATCTCCGTCAAGGCTCGGCATTGCCGATACTGAAATAATTTATTTTACTACAGATGGTTCTGATCCAATAACAAGTAAGAATATTTATTCTAATTCTATTGTTATCAATAGTTCAACGGTCGTTAAAGCGGTTTGTTTTCTTCCTGATAAGCAGCCAGGGAAGAACGGAATTTACAGCAAAGTACTTACAGCTAATTTTAACAAAATACCGGAGGGAAGAACAACTAAGCTTAATACTCAATATCATCATTCATATACCGGAGGGGGGGAACTGGGTTTAATTGATGGTATTAAAGGAACTATGAACTTCCTTTCCGATGCTTGGCAGGGATATGAAGAAGTTGATTTAGATGCAGTGGTCGATCTTGGTAAAATTCAAAAAATATCTTTGATTACCACATCTTTTTTGAAGAATACCCGCTCGTGGATTTTCTTCCCGGCATTGATTGAGTATTACGTATCAACTAATGGAATTAATTTTACAAAAATTTATGAAGCAAAAAACATTGTTGACGAGAATATCGGTGGGGAAGAAATTAAAGATTTTAATAAAAAGCTTGATGGAATTGAAGCACGTTATGTAAAAGTGTTTGCTAAAAATATTGGTAAGTGTCCTCAATGGCATGTTGGAGCAGGCGGCAAAGCCTGGATTTTTGTTGATGAGATAATAGTAAAATGATTTTTTAAGAAAATTTAGTCTATCTTCTAAAAGAAGAGAGTTCTTTTTATTTTAGAAATATAAAACCTTATCGATTATTAAAGTATAATATACAATGACCAGAAAAAAATTACTTTCATTCCGTGCGCGTGTAGTTAAAGATATTAATGAGCAATTGGTATTAAATCTTATCCAGGAAAATGAGATAATTTCAAGTACCGATTTGGTCAAAATCACGGGAATGCGCCCCTCAACAATATTCAACATTTTAAAAGTATTATCAGAACGGTCGCTCGTTTCCTTTCACGGGAAAGGCGATTCCACTGAAAAAGGAGGCAAAAAACCTTATCTCTGGCGACTGAATAAGGAGGCAGCTTATATAATAGGTTTAGACATCGAAGTTGGAGAAATAGCCTCGGTTATTTTGGATTTTAGCGGAAAAATAATTGCAAAAAAAATTATTAAGCTTGAAACCGGAAAAACACTTGATGAGTTTGCCGGAACAATTATTAAAGTAGTTAACGAGATAATTACTGAAAACAATATAGTTAAGGAAAAGATTTTAGGGCTTGGAGTGGCTGTAGCCGGTGTTGTTGATAACCAGAATGGAATAGTTATTATGACAAGCGTTTTACCTGAAATGAATTTTCCTCTTCTTCAAAAACTAAGTAGCCTACCTTTTCCGGTTTTAATTGAAAATAATGCAAATGCTGCGGCAATAGGATTAAAATGGAATGGTTATAATGAAACCAGGAGGAATTTTCTTATCATTCTCGTTGAGATTGATAGAAATGTAAGTGGTTTGGGAATAGGGATAATTATAGATGGTGAACTTTACCGCGGGTCATCATTTTGTGCAGGTGAATTGTACCCGCATCTGCCAACCTTAAAAGAAATTTTATCGACTATGCGCAGTAGATTTATAGAAGGCAAGATCTTAAAAAAATATGTTTCCTCTCCCGAATCAATTGATATTGAGATTTTTATAGATGCCGTAAAACAAGGAGATGAAATAGCCAGGATTGCTTTTTCAAAGATAGGGGATGTGGTTGGTCAGACAATAGCTCCGGCGGTTGCTTTGTTAAATCCCGATACCCTGATTATTACAGGTGTAGTTTCAGAGGTAGAGGATATATTGATCGAATCCGTTAGAAAAGCCATAGAAATGAGAGTTCTCTCAATTACGAGCAACACGCTTAATATAGTAGCCGATAAATATCATCACTATTCTGTAGCAGTTGGAGCAGCCTCTTTAATTCTTGAAGATTATTTCCGTCTTCCGGTTAAGTAATCAAAACTTATGGGTTAGCTGGCTTTCTTCATAAAGTTGATTGTATGACTAAATAATTAAATCACACATGTTAAAACGAAATTCAAAAAATCCCATTATCACACGTTCAGATGTTCCTGACATTCTCCCGCACCTTGTTGATGTTTCCTCGGTTTTTAATCCCGGGGCTATAAAATTTAACGATAAATATCTTCTGCTTCTCCGTGTTCAAAACAGGGGAAGAGAAACATTTATTTTAAAAGCTGAAAGCAAAAATGGTATTGATTTTAAGGTTGATAATAAAATAATAGAATTTAAAGGAATAGAGAATGTCAAAGAAAAAATTTATCATATTTATGATGCCAGAATAACCAAAATTGCCGGCGAATATTTCATCATGTTTGCTATGGATATGGATTCCGGCTGCCGGCTTGGACTTGCAAAAACAAATGACTTTGATAACTATGAATTTATCGGAATTGTTTCAGAAGGTGATGTCCGGAATGGAGTATTATTTCCTGAAAAGGTAAATGGTAAATATTTGCGATTTGATCGTCCTAATAAAGTTCAACTTGAAGGAGGACCTTCATCGGGCAACACAATATATTTATCCGAATCAGATAACCTTTTAAACTGGAAAACAGTTAAACCGGTTATGAGCGGACGTTTTCACTATTGGGATGAGAATATTGGCTCCGGTCCTCCTCCTGTAAAAACAAAAGAGGGATGGCTGCATATATATCATGGTGTAGCTACTCATTTTGCCAGTTCTAACATTTATCAAGCCGGAGTAGCAGTGAACAATCTGAACGATCCTTCGATTGTAGTATCCAGAGGAAAGTTTAATATTCTTGAACCCCGAGAACTATATGAGTTAACAGGGCAAGTTCAAAATGTTGTCTTTCCAAGTGGGATGATTGTAGAAGATTATGATCAGGAAGGATTTGCAACATTAGATAGTAAGGTTCTCATCTATTATGGAGCTGCCGATACTGTTGTTGGCATGGCAGAATCAACTGTGAGAGAATTAATAGAAGCATCGAAACTATAAAGGAAATATTTCAACTTAGTGATTATGGAAAAGATATAGTCTATGTTAAAAATAATATTCTCTCTTATTATTCTGAATGTAATTTGTGTCGCACAACCTATTCAAATACCCATACTTGAATTTTCTCCCAAAGAATATACCTGTTATAAATCTGGTGAAGAGATAATTATAGATGGAAAATTAAATGAATCAAGCTGGGCTAAAGCAGAATGGACTGATGATTTTGCCGATATCGAAGGATCATTAAAACCGGTTCCCCGGTTCCGGACACGTGCTAAAATGTTATGGGACGAAAATTATTTCTATGTTGCTGCTGAATTGGAAGAACCCGGCATATGGGGTACACTTAAAAATCGTGATGATATTATTTTCTATGACAATGACTTTGAAATATTTATCGATCCGGATGGCAATACTCATAATTATTGTGAATTTGAAATGAATGCTCTTAACACTGTTTGGGATCTGCTGCTTATTCAACCTTACAGAGATATTAATAAAGCAGCCGTTCACGGTTGGGATATTAAAGGATTAAAGAGTGGAGTAGCAGTTTATGGTAGTTTGAATAATCCGGGTGATGTTGATAGTTGCTGGACAGTTGAAGTTGCATTCCCCTGGGAGGCATTTAAGGAAATTGCCGACATAGATATTCCGCCAAAGGATATGGATCGATGGAGAATAAATTTTTCACGTGTAGAATGGAAGACCGAAGTAAAAAATGAGAAATATCAGAAACAAATAAACCCGGGAACAAACAAATCTTTTCCTGAAGATAATTGGGTTTGGTCTCCCCAGGGTGTTGTTAATATGCATTACCCGGAAATGTGGGGCTTTGTTCAATTCACAAATGAAGTTGCCGGAGGCAAAAAAATATCTTTTGTCGGAAACAAAGAAGAAAAAGCAAAATGGTTTCTAAGACAGGTTTATTATCTGGAAAGAATTTACTTTGAGAAAAACGGAACATTTACAGATGATCTTAAAAAGTTAGGACTCGATATGCAAACAGTTACAGGTTACCTTTTGCCTCCTACAATTGAATGTACAACAAATATGTTTGAAGCATCCCTTCTATCTGATGATGGTACAATTAAAATAAATATCAGGAATGACGGCTTAACATGGAATTCTCAAATAAAAAAATAAACCTGGAATCAAAAATTCCCCCTTTTATAGTTCTTTTCAATATAGAAAATATTTAAAATAAATTTTAGGAGTTTAGAATGAAAATGAAAACCCTTCCGATATTTTTAGTATTTCTTTGCATGGGTTTTGGCGATGTCGTAGGTCCTCTTGTAGGATTAGCCAAAAATACTTTCCAATTATCTTATACTATGGCTCAGCTTATTCCGTTTGTTGGATTCATTATGTTTGGTCTTCTTTCGGTTCCTATGGGTATTTACCAGGATAAAAAGGGTAAAAAATTTATTCTTATGCTTGGTTTAATAGTCGCTCTTGTTGGGTTAATTGTTCCAATGCTAAACGGTATGTACGGAGGAAAAGTTGAATTTTTTCCGGGAGAATATTTCAGTTTTTATTTAGTTCTGCTGTCTATTCTCCTTCTTTGTGCAGGTGCAACAATACTCCAGGTAGTTGGAAATCCTGTTATGCGCGATGTTTCCCCTGAGGGAGCTTATTCTAAAAATCTTTCATTTGCGCAATCTATAAAAGCTGTAGGATCATCTTTGGGTTTTCTGCTTCCCCCTTTTGTTGCAATCGTTTTTGGTCTGGAATGGTCTATTCTATTTCCTGTTTTTTCAGTGTTGATTTTAATTACCCTTTTTCTTTCTATGCCATTAAAAATAGAAGAACACAAAAATCCCGATTCCAAACCGGCTACAATCTCTTCCTGTTTATCTCTTTTGAAAAACGGGTATGTATTGCTTATGGTTATAGCGATCTTTTTCTATGTTGGAGCCGAAGTATCGATGAGCTCGAGTGTTCCAATTCTGTTATATGAAAATTTTGGTATAAGAGGATTCAGCTTGTGGGTTAGCTGGGCAATCTTTTTCTTGCCAATTATTATTGGAAGATTTACCGGCTCATTAATTTTAAGCCGGATGCCTGCAAAGAAATTTTTTGTGTTATCAAATATAATTTCGATAATTGGTGTTGCCGTAATCTTTTCCTCTAATGAGGTTATAACTTATATAGGAATTATCCTGGTCGGATTAGGATTTTCAAATATCTTCCCTCTGATATTTTCAATAACTATAGATCGTATGCCGGATAGATCAAATGAGCTTTCCGGTCTGATGATAACAGCTATTGCCGGTGGGGCTATTGTTCCTTTAGTTATGGGACAGGTTGCAGATTTGAGTTCGATTTTAACAAGCTTTATCGTTCCTTTGCTTTGTCTTTTTTATATAGCATACACTTCATTTATATCAATCAGAAAAGAAGATATGCTTACATCTAAAGCCGGGAGCCTATAAATGAAATATGAAAACGACAGTAGAATTGTATTAACGCTGGATGCAGGTGGCACCAACTTCGTTTTTTCTGCGATGCAGGGAAATAAAGAAATTGTTGATCCTATTACCTTGCCTTCAAACGCCGATAATTTAAATAAATGTTTAAACAACATAGTTAACGGATTTTCGCAGGTTAAAGCAAAATTAAAGGCACCGCCATCTGCAATTAGTTTTGCATTCCCGGGACCTGTTGAATATACTTCGGGAATAATTGGGGACCTTGCTAATCTTCCGGCTTTCCGGGGAGGCGTAGCACTTGGACCAATGCTCGAAGAAAAATTTAATTTACCCGTTTTTATAAATAACGATGGGGACTTATTTGCATATGGAGAAGCCATTGCAGGTTTTCTTCCTCACGTTAATAATTTGTTACGTGAAGCCGGAAGTCCTAAAAGATATAATAATCTTTTGGGTGTTACACTTGGAACAGGCTTCGGTGCCGGGATAGTTAGAAACAATGAGTTATATATTGGTGATAATTCATGTGGCGGAGAGATATGGCTTTTACGGAATAAATTTAATCCGAAGACGAATGCTGAAGAAGGTGCAAGTATAAGAGCAGTTCAAAGAACTTATTCAAAACTTTCTGGTATTCCTTTGGAGCAGGTCCCCTCACCTAAAGATATTTATGAAATAGGATTAGGTAAAAAAGTTGGCAACAAAGAAGCCGCACTGGAGGGATATCGACAATTGGGAGAATCGGTTGGTGATTCACTTTCCCAGGCGATTACTTTGCTTGATGGATTAATCGTAATTGGTGGGGGAATAGCAGGGGCATCTGATTTATTTATGCCGGCTTTGATTTCTGAAATGAATGGTACTTATGAAAGCCCTTCAGGCGTAAAATTCCCTCGCCTTGCACTAAAGACATATAATCTTGACGATCAAAACCAGCTAAAACAATTTCTACAGGGAGATAAAACTGAAATTATAGTTCCATTTTCTGAACATAAAATATTGTTTGATCCTCAAAAAAGAATAGGAGTAGGAATTTCTAAACTCGGAACAAGCAAAGCTGTGGCAATAGGTGCTTCTGCTTATGCATTACAAAAGTTGGACATGAAATAGAATATGGAATGTGGTATTTGTAAAAATTTTTATACTTGACGCTCGTTTTTTTATAAAAGATCAGGGTAGCAACATTATTATATGTTTACAAGAAGAGAATTTATTAAAACTACCGGTATCTCTATTGCCGGGATAGGTTTATCTAATTTTTCTTCGCCGCTAAAACTAATTAAAGAAAATTTTATGAGTCAACGTCCGAAACCTGAAGATAGAAAGTTCGTAAGTGAAATAGTTGAGAAAACCATAGTAAAAGTTAAACAATCAATTAATGACGATGAGTTGGCAAGGCTTTTTGAAAACTGCTATCCCAACACTCTTGATACTACGGTTAATTTCAAAATTGAAAACGACAAACCTGATACTTTTGTAATTACAGGAGATATAAATGCAATGTGGCTTAGGGATTCGACAACGCAAGTGTGGTCTTATCTCTCACTTGCAGTTGAAGATGGAAAATTAAAAGAGATGTTGAAAGGAGTAATTAACCGCCAGACTGAATGCATCTTAATTGACCCGTATGCAAATGCTTTTAATAACGGACCTACCGGCAGTGAATGGGAAAAGGACATAACTCAAATGAAACCGGAACTTCATGAAAGAAAATGGGAGATAGATTCTCTTTGTTATCCTATCAGACTTTCATATGGTTTTTGGAAGGCAACGGGAGATTCTTCCTGTTTTGATGACAACTGGCAAAAAGCAACGAGACTAATATTAAAAACTTTTCATGAACAGCAACGCAAAATTGATGTAGGACCATATTCATTTAGCCGCACAACCTCATGGAGTACTGATACCGTTCCGGGTAACGGCTATGGAAACCCGATTAATCCTGTTGGATTAATTGCCTCAATTTTCAGACCCTCAGATGATGCAACAATTTTCCCGTTTCTAATTCCCTCAAATTTTTTCGCTGTAGTTTCGTTAAGGCAGTTATCCGAGATGTATCAAAAAATTATTAAAGATAATGAATTTGCTTCAGACTGCTTATCGTTAGCTTTAGAAGTTGAAAGTGCTTTACATCAATATGCTGTCGCCAATCATCTTAACTTTGGAAAGATATATGCTTATGAAGTCGATGGTTTTGGCAACAAATTATTTATGGATGATGCAAATGCTCCAAGCTTGCTTTCCCTTCCATATCTTGGTTGCTGTCCGGTTAATGATCCTGTTTATCAGAATACAAGAAGATTTGTGTTCAGTAAAAACAATCCATACTTCTTTGAAGGAAAAGCTGCGCAAGGAGTCGGCAGTCCGCATACTCTTGTAAATAGAATTTGGCACATAAGTATTATTATGAGAGCTTTAACAAGCGAAAGTGATGATGAAATAGCTCAGTGTTTAAATTATCTTAAGACAACACATGCAGATACGGGGTTTATGCATGAGTCTTTTAATAAAGATGATGCCGGAGATTTTACCAGAAGCTGGTTTGCGTGGGCAAATTCTTTGTTCGGGGAATTAATTCTAAAACTGTACACTGAAAAACCGGCACTATTAAAACGAATATATTAATGTAAATCCATCATAAGTAAGGTTTAAAAAATTTTCCATTTTTTATAATGAATATGAAACTAAAAATTATTCTTTTTTTTCTTACCTGTTTCCCAGTGACAATTTTATCGCAGAATGATCCTCCCTATAAAAATCCGAATCTCCCGATTGAGGAAAGAGTAAATGACATTTTATCCAGGATGACACTTGAAGAAAAAATTTCTCAAATGGTGTATAATTCTCCGGCTATAGAAAGATTGGATATTCCGGAATACAATTGGTGGAATGAAGCTTTGCACGGTGTAGCCCGAAATGGAATTGCAACTGTTTTTCCACAAGCAATTGGGTTAGCCGCTACTTGGGATACAGACCTAATGTATAAAGTAGCAACCGTAATATCAGATGAAGCCCGGGCCAAATATAATCTTGCTCTCAGGAGAAATAAAAGAGGGATATATCAGGGAATTACTCTATGGTCGCCCAACATAAATATTTTTCGCGACCCGCGATGGGGAAGAGGTATGGAAACTTATGGAGAAGATCCTTACCTCGCTGGTGAAATGGGCGTACAATTTGTAAAAGGATTACAGGGGAATAATCCTAAATATTTAAAAACAATTGCTACTCCTAAACATTTTGCTGTTCACAGCGGTCCCGAACCTTTACGCCATACTTTTAATGCTATTGTAAGTGATTACGACTTAAGAGAAACCTATCTCCCTCATTTTAAAAAATGTATAATTGAAGGGAAAGCATATTCTATAATGTGCGGATATAACAGGTTCCGAGGTGACGCCTGTTGTGGAAGCGATCCTTTGTTAAAGCAAATCCTCAGGGATGAATGGGGGTTTGAAGGTTTAGTTGTTTCTGATTGCTGGGCTGTGCCGGATATGTATAATTTTCATAAAATAGTGGAAACTCCTGAGGAAGCTTCCAGTATCGCAGTTAAAAGTGGAACTGATCTTGAATGTGGGAATGCTTATCCTTCTTTGTTAAAAGCAATAAATCAGGGATTAATAACCGCAAATGAAATTGATACTGCCGTAAAGAGAATATTAACTGCTCGTTTCAAGCTGGGCATGTTCGATCCACCTGAAAATGTTCCTTATTCTAAACTAGATAAAATTGATACCCCTGAAAATAAAACCGTGGCTCTAGATGCAGCGAGAAAATCTATTGTTCTTCTTAAAAATGAAAACGACTTATTACCGCTTAAAAAAGATTTAAATACAATAGTAGTCCTTGGACCCAATGCAAATGATATTGAAGTTTTACTAGGTAATTATAATGGTTTTCCTTCCGATCCAATCACTCCATTACAGGGAATTAAAAATAAGCTTAAGAATACAACAGTTATTTATGAACGGGGTTGTGAACTTGCAGAAAACCTTCCTTCGTTTGAAGTAGTCGGGGAATCATTTCTTTATACTTCTTTAGATAAAAAGCAGAAAGGATTAGTAGGCGAATATTTTAACAACAGAGATTTCATAGGCGAGGCAGCATTCTCAAGGATTGATTCCAAAATAGATTTTGCGTGGTGGGATGGTGCCCCTGATAAAGATTTCGATCCTGATAATTTCGGTGTGAGATGGACAGGCTTTATAGTTCCTGAAAAATTCGGTAAGTATGTACTTGGAGGCTACGGTTTTAATGGTTTTAGGATTTTCATTGAGGATACATTACTGGTACAATTTGACGGTGAGTTCGATCCTGTTAAAACTTATAAGTATTTAAATCTTGCTGCCGGGAAAGCTTATAAAATCAAAATAGAATTTTATAAGAAATTACGCTATTCGTTTATGCAATTGATATGGTCTGTGCCGGACGAAGGAAGAGAGCAAAGAGCAATTGAGGCAGTAAAAAGAGCAGATATTGTAATTATGTTTATGGGGTTATCACCTCGTCTTGAAGGTGAGGAAATGAAAGTAGAAGTAGAAGGATTTAAAGGTGGTGACAGGGTGACACTCGATCTTCCGGGAACACAATCGAAGTTTATAAAAAAAATTCATTCATTAGGTAAGCCAATGATTCTTGTTTTATTAAATGGAAGTGCTGTTTCTATTAATTGGGAGAATGAAAATGTTCCCGCAATTATTGAAGCATGGTATCCAGGGCAGGCAACAGGCACTGCAATAACAGATATTATCTTCGGTGATTATAATCCGAGTGGCAGGCTTCCGGTAACATTCTATAAATCTGTCGATCAACTCCCTGCATTTACTGATTATGAAATGAGCAACAGAACTTACCGCTATTTCAAAGGGGAACCTCTTTATCCATTTGGCTTTGGATTAAGCTATACTTCTTTCCAGTACAAAAATTTAAGATTGGAGCAAACTGAAATTCATTCCGGTGGCTCTACTTCTCTT
>MGZZ01000063.1 GCA_001802795.1 Ignavibacteria bacterium GWC2_36_12
TTATGTCTCCACTTCAGTATCAACGGAAAATACCGGTAATGCAATCCGAGAGATTCTTTCAGAGTTAAAAAGAATCGGAGAAGGTGTAACGGATGATGAGCTTGAATTTGCAAAGTCTTCATTGATAAGAAAATTCCCATCGAACTTTGAAACCTACTCCCAGGTTGCCGGAAATTTAACAGGCAAGGTTATTTTCTCTTTACCGGAAGACTACTTTAATACTTATATTGACAATTTAAGAGCTGTCACGAAAGATGATGTAAATGAAGCCGCAGCAAATGAAATTTTTTCCGAGGAAACTCTAATTGCCGTTGTAGGTGATAAAAGCAAGGTTCGCGAACAATTAAATGAGTTTCCAAACTCTGTTTTTGTGGAAGTTGACAGCGAAGGGAGGGTAGGAGAAGAGGGATGAGGGGAAGATGAGATGATGAGATAATGGGATTATACGGTGAAATTAACAGATAATTATTTTGTTGCATAGTCCCTTTTATAATATTATTTTTTTTATTAAACTTAAATTATTTCAATAAAAAAATTCAGGGCGAAAGATGAAATATCAAACTGGAATGGAGTTAATCTGCATAAAAACCCTTCAACGAAAAAAGGGAAAAACTAAAGGACAGATTGATTTTATCAAAGATAAAAGATATAAGGTAGAGGATGTATATCAAAAAGAATATGCCCCGGCAATGAACCCTATTTGTATAGTATTGATAAACGAGTCTGGTGAGCTGCAGCCAATTGCAGGCAAGAACAAATCAAAATATTTTAAGATTCCGAGACCGGAAGGGGTACCTATAACACCTCCACCGGCACCCAAATCGAGAGCTGAAAAGTTAGCTGCCCGAAAGCAGAAAAAATTAGAGGAACAAAACCAGGCTAAAGAATGGAATAAAGTTAAAAAGCTAAAAGTTAAGAACAAGGATAAAAGAATTATAAGAAGAGCTTCAAGCTTTTAATCAGCTTATTCCATCTGCATCTTTTACTATTAATCTACGATAAGAATTGTACAAAATTCAGAAAAGAAGTGCCGAAGGATTAGTAAACCTGTAGCCCAATTTTCTATACCTGGCAATTCTGGATTTAAGAGATAAAAAATCCTCTGTGGAAACTATAAAGATTTTATCTTCACCACCCTGTAATTTGCTCAAGGAATCGTAGAAAACTTCAGCAATATTTTTTTCTTCCTCATCCGCCAGTTCCTTAAATGTACTTTTTTCAATAAGCCGGATTCTCCTCTTTTCAAACTCTTCTTTTATAAAAGTATAAACGGGTGAATTATACAAATCAGATTTATTATCAATAAGAAAAAAAACTGACTGAGGGAAAGCCCCGACAATTGATCGAATTGAATTCTTTAACCGGGGGATTGAATAAGCGCTGCTCAATTTATATTCAAGCTCATCTATGGTATCATCGAGGTATATTACATATTCTTTTCTGTTATCTATTATCTTTTTTATAAACTCAACTGAAGACTTTGAAGGAATCAAAACGACAGCAAAATATTCGGGGAAATCGAGCAGAAGCGAATCGGTTTCACTATCTTCATCAAACCGGTTTACAAGAAATCCAACACGTACACTTTTCCTTTTCACATTAACATCATAATTAAGCTCAGCGTTAAGTTTTAATTCATCGCCGGAGATAAAATCCAATGAGGTTTTCCCACCGATTTTATTTTCAAGCGATTTTATTACTACATTTTCCAGGTTAAAGACATAATTCATTTCCTGTATTATTAAAACTACGGGGAGGTCTTTGGGAATTTTAACAGAAAATCTAACCGGGGTGTTGTCCCCAACTTGTTTTTTAATCCAATCTTCTTTAATCCCAAGATTGGAAAGAGCACTTTTAAATTGTGATTCTATTACCCGGGAACTCTCCTCGCCTTTATTTTTGCCGTCACTGTTCTTCAGAAACTTGCCAACAACAAGATTTACAACCAAAATAAAAACAGTAACGCCGAAAAGAATATTAATAATTCTCTTCTTATCGAATCCTATTTTCATCTATTCATAATCACGAGTTCGTAAATTTTGGTTTTCGTTTCTCAAGAAATGCACTCGTTCCCTCCTTAAAATCCTCTGTTCCACAGCATAATGCAAACAAAGCAGCCTCATAATTCTGTCCTTCTTTACCAGAAACTTCACCAACAATATTTATGGCTTTTATTGCCGATCTGACTGCATTTTGTCCTTTTGAAATAATTTTTTGTGCCATCTCAAAAGCTTTATCCACAAGTTCATTTTGCTTATAAACATGGTTTACCAAGCCTATTCTATATGCTTCGCTGGCATCAATCATATCTCCGGTAAGAATATATTCAGTAGCTCTGCCCGAATTTATGAGCCGGGTTAGTCTTTGAGTTCCACCGTAACCTGGTATAATACCAAGATTAACCTCGGGCTGCCCGAATTTTGCATTCTCAGATGCAAGCCTTATATGACACGCAAGAGCAATTTCACAACCGCCGCCAAGCGCAAATCCATTAACTGCAGCTATCACAGGTTTTGCAGAATTTTCAATCATATAAAATACTTCCTGCCCTTTTTCAGAAAATTCTTTTGCAGAGATCGTATTTAATTTGTTGAGCTCGGAAATATCAGCACCTGCCACAAAAGCCTTTTCTCCGCTTCCTGTAAGAATGATTACATATACACTTTCATTCTTTCCCAGCTCTGTAAAAACATTCTTTAGCTCAATCATTGTCTGAGCATTTAATGCATTTAATTTGTCGGGACGATTAATTTTTACAACTGCAATTTTGTCTTTTATTTCAACTAAAAGATTTTGATAGCTCATATTTCCCTCAAAAGTTTATGTATAAAGGTAAGCGTACCTTAATGTCGACTCCCACAAATTGAACTGTTTCGAAATGAGTATAGTTTAACATAAGTTCAACAAGAAACATCGAGATTCCAACTCCAAAATTAAACCCCACTTCCGAGAGTTCTTTAGTATAGTTGGTTTTTTCCGAAGTGGGTTTGAACTGATGGTTCCTGCTCAGGAAAGAATATGCAATGGAAGCTTCAACAATCGGGATAAAGAGTACTACATTTTCCATAATTGGCGGGAAGTAATATCTTGCACCAATAACAAGCGGAAAAATTGTTGTAGAAAAATTATTATAATCCGAGGTCTGATAAAACTCAGGTGCACCGGGATACTGTTCAAAACCGGCTTTTGCATACACAAAAAACGGGAGGTACTCATTGTCTGTGTATGATACCTCAAGATTAAATCCATAACCGAGGTCACTCTGATTCGAAAATGAACTGACAGGCAACCGGGGACCTACACCTATTGCAAGAAAAATTCCCCTGGCTTTTTCAGCCGGCAGATTACCGGAATAGGCAAGTGCCGAGCAAAATAATATTGCGGCAATACAAATTCTTTTCATTCATTATCAAAATACAAAATTAGTTCTTTGTTAAAAAGACTTATCAATTTATTGTGAGACTGATTTATCATTTTGTCTTTGCATAAAATAATGAAATAAAAATAAAATAATTAAAACAATTCCAAAGTAGGCTGGTATTATATAAGCTGATAACTCTTTACTAACAGCAAAGAAACCTTCCCATCCTTCATACTGTGAAGCAAACAATATATTTATTAGTTTTTTAGAGCTGCTTCCAAAAGAAAGAATACTGATCCATAGAATTGAAAATATACTTATTGAAAATAAATATATGTTTTTAAAGTTGATTACAAGTAGTGCGGCTATAAGCGATGAGAGAAGCATGCCGGCTATTACCATATAATTAATTTCCTCATGTATTGGCACAAATTCGAATGTAAATAAGAGAACACTTAGCAAGGTTACTATTATAAATTGATGTTTTTCTGATTTGATAATGTTCAGAAAAAGGAAAAACATAAATAACTGCGGCAGATTCCAGATAAGGTATATAGGGTAATCAACAATTGATGAGAGCCCGAATTCGTAAAAATAATCCGGGTCAGCTATACTTATTTTCCCGGAAACAAGTAAAAATAAATAAATGGCTGCTATAGGAAGAGCTACAATTACGATAATAACAGAATATCTTTTATATGGAAGATCGACAAAGAAATCTTTTATAGAACCAACGTCCGATTTATAAAGAATAAACAAAAAGGATAAAAGTATACTGATATGAAAACGAAAACCAATAAGAATAAAATAAGTATCAAACTCAAAGAATCGTAAAAAAAAGCCGGCAATATTAGTAATTAATAAGCCGGTAATAAGTTGAAATAATTTGATATTCTTTGACAAGGATTCAATTATCTTCCATTACTTTTATTTTATATTGAGTACCAATGCCATGTTCATAAACCATTTTTCCGCCGTGATCTCCGGTCTGCACAACAAAATAAAAACCTGTAACAGCAAGTGCTACAAAAATATATTTGAAAACATTATTAAACTTTTTCTTAAAAACAAGATAGGTTCTTATAACGAGTAAAGCGGAAAAGTACCAGATTGTTATAGTAGCATACATTTCATGTTCTTCCATAAGGGCGCTTGCCTGCTTATTCCAGTAATCAAATGCCATTTCTGCCTGTTGTCCTGTTAATATAGCCGCAAGAGCGCCGAGCACTCCAAAAAGTAATATAAGGTGAGTGGACTTGATTAAAAAATCTTTTTTAAATATTCCGGTAAGGACCTCAAGAAAAACATAACAGGATAATAGAGCAATAGGAAAGTGGACAATCTTCGGATGAAACTGTGCCAGGAACTCCATAATATATTCCTTTCAAAAATTTTTTTCACTTATAGGCTTTCCCGTGTTATAAGCCTCTTGCATTTAATATTAGTACTCAGTTTTTCTTAAGAGTGACATAAAATACCAAAGAACTTTAGTTTTACACTATATGAAGTAACGACAAGATGATCATTTATATTTCAATATTTCACTTTAAACAGGAAGAGACCTTTTGCCGGCACAGCTTCAGCCGCTGCTTCCCTGTTTTTTGCAATAAGAACATCAATAATATATTTTTGATCGTAATTATTTTTTTGTGCATTCATAAGTGTACCAATAATGGTTCTGACCATCCCATGAAGAAACCTGTTCGCTTCAATATAAAAAAAAACAAATCCTTTTCTTTCACTCCAATGTGCATTAAAGATAGTACAATTTTTATCTTCAGGCTCGGATGATTTTCTTGCAAAGGAAGTAAAATCTTTTTCTCCAACCAGGTATTTGCTCAACCTGTTGAGATAATCAGAATCAAGATTATAAAAATACCTGTAAGCAAAAGGTTCATAAAAAGGAGATTTATGTTTTATAAAAAGATAAAGATATTTTCTGCTGATTGCATCGTACCTTGCATGAAACTCTTCCGAAACCCTTTGGGCTTCAATTATGGAAATATCTTTTGGTAGTACAGAGTTAAGCGAATATTTAAACTTATTTATGTCAAGGTCAAATTCAGTTTTGAAATTAGCAGTTTGTCCCAAAGCATGTACCCCAGCATCAGTTCTTCCTGAACCAATCAGGTTTATATTTTTACCCGTTATAGTTTTTATTCCCTCAGTTATAGTTTGTTGTATTGTTTTACTGCCTGCCTGTGTTTGCCAGCCGGCATAGTTTGTACCGTCATATTGAATAATCAATTTATAATTATTCATCATGTCTCTCGTCATTTCTAAAATTAAACATTTGGCTGAAAGCGATCAAAATAGTTTAACTGTTAAGTTATTCCTTTGCAAAATTATTCAATTTATTGGGAAAATATCCCTACACTTCAAGAATTTATTTTTACCGATACATCCTATCAAAGCTGTAGTTTTGATAGTCTGGAATAGTATAACTTCTTTGAAGTAGGATTACGATGTTCTAACTATTTATTTTTTAAGAAAATTAATAGAAAAATCTACATTGTTTCTGAAGCTACTGTCTCATTCTTGGCTTAATTCTTGCTTATTTTTGATTTTTGTGGGAAAAAATAATGTGATTAATTATAAATATTTCTTTAATAATTTCGATAAAGCAGTAATTCTATCCGAAAAGGAGAGCGGGAGAATTATTGATATAAATGAAAAGGCTTTAGCTCTCTTTTGCAAATCTACAGATGACTTTGTTAATCTCAAACGAACAGATATACTTCCACTTAAAGCGATTCAGAATTTAAACCTCCAGCTTAAAAAGTCTGCTACTAACTCCAATTTTGCTTCGGCTGATTCATTTATAATCCACAAAAAGGGAGATAAAATTCCTATAAATATTGAAACAGGTTTACTAAAAGAAAATGGGACTGAGTTATTTTTAGAAGTAATTTCTGAGAAAAAAAATGAAAAAATTCCAAAGGATGAATTTACATTAGTTGAACAACCGATAGATGAAAGTGAAAATAAATATAAGACCTTATTCGATAATGCAAGTGACGCAATCTTTTTAATAAAAGATGAATCAGTTGTTGATTGTAATGTAAAGGCTTTAGAGATTTTCCGTTGCTCAAAGGAAGATATTCTTTATAAAACACCTTACGATCTCTCTCCTGAATTTCAGCCCGATGGCAGCAGATCAACCGAAAAAACAAAAGAAAAAATAGAAAGTGCAAATACCGAACCTCAATTCTTTGAATGGAAACATAAAAGACCCGATAATTCACTCTTCGATGCCGAGGTAAGTATTAATTCTGTTATTCTGAATGGCGAAAACTATATTCAGGCAATTGTAAGAGATGTTACTAAAAAGAAACAAGCCGAGCTTGCTTTAATAGAAAGTAAAATATCTTTGTCATCTCTTCTAAAAAATCTTCCGGGAGCCGCATACAGATGCAGAAACGATAAAAACTGGACAATGGAATTTATTAGTGAAGGTTGTTTAGAGCTTACCGGCTATACTTCGGGCCAACTTGTTAACAACAATACAATATCTTATGCAGATTTGATCCATCCCGACGACAGGGAAATGGTTTGGAAGAAAATTCAGGATGCAATTAAGGAAAAAAAATCCTTCCAGTTAGTTTACAGGTTAATTACCTCAAACAATAAAATAAAATGGGTGTGGGAACAGGGAAATGGAATTTTTTCTACCAATAATGAATTACTCTCGCTAGAAGGTTTGATAAATGACATTACAGAACAAAAGATGATTGAGGAAGCGCTTCTGCTAAGCGAAACAAAATTCCGCTCGCTCGTTGAAGAAGCTTTAGTAGGGGTTTATATAATTCAAGATGGTAAATTTCCTTATATAAATCCGAGATCTGCAGAGATTTTTGGATACACTGTTGATGAAATATTGTCTTCTCTAAGTCTCTCCGATGTTATCTACGAGGAAGATTTGGAATTAGTACAAGGAAATATCAATAAAAGAATTTCGGGAGAAGTTAAAACTTTACATTATTGTTTCAGGGGAAAGAAAAAAGATAATACTTTAATAGACCTCGAAGTAATGGGTTCATTTACTATCTACGATGGAAGACCCGCAATTATTGGAACTTTGCTCGATGTTACAAAGAGGAAAAAGTCAGAAAAAGAATTAATAAAACTTTCAAGAGCGGTCGAACAAAGTCCGGCTTCAATCATCATAACCGATACAAATGGAAATATTGAATATGTTAATCCAAAATTCAGTGAATTAACCGGGTATTCTTTCGATGAAGTTATCGGAAAAAATCCTAAGTTCTTAAAACATGGTAACTACCCGGAAGCTTTTTATAAAGAGCTCTGGGAAACAATTAAGGCGGGACAAGAATGGCGTGGCGAATTTCATAATAAGAAGAAAACCGGCGAATCATTCTGGGAGTCTGCATCAATCTCTCCAGTAAAAGATTCAGAAGGAAAGATTACTAATTTTCTCGCGGTAAAGGAAGACATAACCGAAAGGAAGAAAACAGATAACGAATTAAGAAAACTTTCCCGGGCTGTTGAGCAAAACTCAGCTTCAATTATTATAACAAATACAGACTGGCTGATTGAATATGTAAATCCAAAATTTATTGAGTCATCAGGCTATTCCGCTGATGAAGTAATAGGAAAGAAGCCTAACTTCTTAGAAAATATCGAATCGTCTTCAGCTCATTATGAAAATTTTTGGGAAACGTTGTTGCTTGGAGATGAATGGCATGGTGAATTCTTAAATAAGAAGAA
This sequence comes from Ignavibacteria bacterium GWC2_36_12, assembly GCA_001802795.1. Lineage (GTDB taxonomy): Bacteria > Bacteroidota > Ignavibacteria > Ignavibacteriales > Ignavibacteriaceae > RBG-16-34-14. Next base: position 8,090 of record MGZZ01000063.1, read on the forward strand.
GGATGGCGAAAATTTCTGGGAGCTTGCTTCTATTTCTTCTATAAAAAATTCAGAAGGTGCAACAACGCATTACCTGATAATAAAAGAGGATATTACACAAAGAAAGAAAGCCGAAGAAGAATTAAAATCAGCCAAAGAGAAAGCAGAGGAAATGAACAAACTAAAATCTGTCTTTCTCGCTAACATGAGCCACGAGCTAAGAACCCCGATGGTTGCAATACTTGGTTACTCAGATATTCTGAGAAAAGAATTAGAAAATCCAAACCTGCAGGAAATGTCAAATGAAATTTATGACAGCAGCAGAAGATTGATGAATACATTGAACCTGTTATTAGATTTATCAAAAATTGAAGCTAATAAAGAAATAATTAAATATCTGGAAATTGATGTGGATGCAATAGCATCGGAAGAATTCAGGATCTACGAAGGATTGGCAAAAAAGAAAAATCTCTTTTTTAAAATAGATCTTCCCACCCAGCCTGTCGTAACCCTTTTAGACGAGAGAATGCTAAGACAAATTATTAATAACCTTGCAAGCAATGCTGTAAAATTCACAGATGCCGGCGGGGTAACCCTTACAATTAAAAAAGAAACAGACAATGATAGAGAAAACGTTGTAATTAGGGTAAGTGACACCGGCATAGGAATACCCAAAAGCGCCCAGAAGTTGATTTTTGAAGCCTTCAGACAAATTAGTGAAGGGCTTAACAGAAAATTTGAAGGTACAGGTTTAGGTTTGACTATAACTAAAAAGTTCGTTGAAATGATGAACGGCGAAATAGAAATTGAAAGTGAGCCGGGGAATGGATCAACATTCACTATCAGGTTTCCAATTCTAAGAAGGGATGATGTCAATAGAATAAATAAAGTTAACAGCGATCCATTACAAATTCAGATCGAATTTCCAACAGAGAAAGCTAAAAACAAATTACAGCAATTACTCTTAATAGAAGATGA
>MGZZ01000064.1 GCA_001802795.1 Ignavibacteria bacterium GWC2_36_12
AAAAGATTTATTTGATCCCACATAAACCTGGTTCTGGTAAATATATTCATAAGAAAAGCCGAGGCTAAAATATCCCTTTGAAAGGGAATTAGATATATAGAGTGGGCATGATGACGAGCCGCAGCTTCCGAAAGTTTTTTCTAGTGTTATAAGAAGAATAAACAATAAAAATTTAGTTTTCATTTTAAGTCCTTTGTATCTTTATTCAAAAATAAGCGTGATCGACCGGATAACTAAAAAAGGGAATACTAAGATTTTATTTAATCACCGGTTATCAAAGAATAACACGAATCGATATACAGTTTCGGTATTAACCTATTGAAAAGAATTTGGAGGCTTTATTAACCCGGATTGCTCTACATAATAAGCAAGCCTGGAAGCGAAGACGGAGTATTCCAGTTTTGAAATAAATGATCGATTATCAGGGATAAGAGTAATAATTGAAAAATCTGTTTTGATATTTATTTGGCTAAAATTCGGATGATTACAAGGTAAGTCAATGTTTAAAGTAAATCCCTTTACATGATTCGAACAGCAGCTCGATTCATCACTGTTCATTTCACAGCAGGTGCAGTTCTTTCTCGAGTTGCAGTCTTCTTTTAAATTATTTTCAAAAAGATTTGATACTTCTGATGAATAAAAAAAGGGAATAAATAAAAGAAAACAGCTTAATAAATTTTTTATAGATAATTTCATTATCCTGTGAACCTATCAAAACTATAGTCAAGCAAAAATAGGAAAGGGGACAATAGTTTATATTTTACCTTCTTTTTCTAACGCACTTTCGAGAGATTTTCTTATAAATTCAGTGATATTCGTATGCGGAAGAAGCGTCTTTCCACTCCACTCATAGTTTAAACCTTCTAACCGTTTTACAATTCCTTTTTCAATTCCGCCCTGTGATAACAGAACCGGAACTACGATTGCTTTGCCGTCTTTGGAAGCCTGGTTAACTATGTTCCTTAGATTCTCTTTTGCAATTTCATAAATTTCTTTTGGGGCATCGTCGCGGACAGTCATACAAAAAATATTTTTATAATTTTTATTCTTATCTCTTATTTGATCAGCAAGACTATCCAATGTTTTTACCCACATCCTGTTATCTTCTTCATCATTGGGACCGTGAGCTACTAAAATTACAGTTTCGTTTTCAGGAGTATTACTAAGTTCAGATATCCTTTCAAAAAGGATATCAGCAATTAATGAGTGATCATTTAAAGGCTCTGCAAGATAAATTTTTGATTTATGATTCAACGGTTTCAATTCCGTTTCATCATTATTATGGCTCATTGAGCTATGATTTTCGTGCCCCGTTGAAGAATGATCCATTAACATTGGCTCATCGGCAAGTTCATTCCTTAATCCTAGTAAATATTCGTTTTGCCTTATAATCGGGCTGTAAGAAGAAATAAATAATTGCACAACGACAATTTTATTAACGCCTTTATTTTCAAGATTATTTATTCCTTCCTGCATTGCAGAGGGAACAGCCATACCCAAAGCGATTTCAACTTCACAATCTTTTCTTAATGGTTCGATTGCTTCATCAACAGTTTTATTCCAGTTTTCACTGCCGCCGTGAGCAAGGATCAGTATGCCGGTTTTATCCTGTGCATTTATTGTGCAAGTAATTAGTGTAAACAGGAACATCAAAGCAATAACTGATTTCTTTGTTTTCATTTTTTATCCTTCATTTGTTAAAAAGTCTGTCATAATTTTTTTTATTTAATGTTAGATTCAGAATAACCATCCTGTACGGAATGAGACTCCGACAACTACAAACAAAACCGATACAATTGTAACGGAAATTATATGCCATGCAAGAGAATTCAGATTTTTTTCTGAAAGTTTTGGTATCACTCTTAACCTTGCATCTGCTGCCAATGCAAATGTAACTGCAAGAAGAAATAGCTTTATGCTGATCAACTTCGAAACCGGATTATCAAAATTAAACCACTGACTTAGATCAGGGACAAAGCGATAAGCAAGCCAGATCCCCGTTAATATTTGAACAACAAGTGAAGGCATTCCAATTTTTTCGTACCCGGCTTCAAATCTTAACAAATAAGAATAGTTTTTTTCCTTCAAAGTTTTAGGCAAGATGGTTATTGCCAGCACCAAATGCCCGCCGGTCCAGATTGTTGCAGACAGAATATGAATTAGTATAATAACTCCATACATGTATTTACTGATGCTCCTTTAACTTTGGGTTATTTGTATAATAACGAACCAGCCGTTATTGGAAAATACTAAAATGTTTATTCCAAGTTTTTTGAGCCATCGGGCTGATACAAATATTTAAAGCTGTAATATCTTGCAGGTTCAAATCCTGTCGGATTCTCAGGTGCATCTTTATAATAGCTTAATATCTGAACCTTAGCATATTTTCCATCACCTGTTCTAATTACAAGTACAACACCCGGAAGCGGAGAAATTACATTTGTGGCAAAATCATAATTATACCATCCGTTTCCGGAGCCAGTCGGGATTGCCGGAGCGCCGGCAGCATCGGTGTTAAAACCTGTATCAGGTGCAAAAGTAACATCCGAAAAATTAACACCTCTGAATACAACGGCAGCACCCTGACCGGGACCACCGCTTCCGCTGTTTGTATAGATAGTAGTGGATTTAAATCCAATATCCCAATTCGCTGTAGCTGTGTCGTTGCCCATAACAATTGTACTGTCGCTAAATCTGAAATATGTAACTCTGTTATGGCTGCCTGTATCGGCAGGAACATTATATATTGTATGCTCCGATGCCGAGGGCTCCGGAGGTTCCGGTTCGGTTAAGCTATCTTCTTTACAGCCTATTAATATGATTGCGGTCAAAAATAAAAACATAATGTTTTTCATCTAATGCTACTCCTTACTATTATTTTTATTTAGAATAATGAAAACTGGATTCCACCATAGATAATTCTTCCCGGAAGGGAAGGAATAAATTCAGGATTCGTTTTATCGAGAAAATTTTCCATTCCGAAAAGAAGAGTGAAGTAATTACCAATTTCTTTTGAGATCGTAAAATTCCATATTGCATAGCCGGGTACATATTCACTTTTGTCATCGAGTATCCCGTTTCCGTTAGTATCGCCAAAGCCATATTTGCCGCGGATTATTCCTCTTAATCCTGCGGATATTCCGAGCCCGGCATTTTCATAATTAATTTTTATTGTGCCGGAATGTTTGGAACGGTTGTAAAGCCCGCCGTATTCGGATTCCTGTACGGCTCTTACTCTTCCATTCGAACCGGCTTTGGAAATTTCACCATTTCTCACTTGTTCCAAAACTTCTTCATCAATTGCCTCCATGTACTGGTAGCTGATTGAAAAGCTTAATTCATAGAATGGTTCAAAAGTTAATTCTGATTCAAAGCCTTGTGTATAAATCTTATTGAGATTGAAATATGTAAAAACGTTTTGCCCGTTAGTTTTAACTGCAACCGGCGTGGCTTCTATTAAATCTTTAACATTATTCCTGAAAAAATTTATCGAGGCATTTATAAAATTCCACGGTGAGATATCAAAACCTAAATTAAAGGCTATCGAGCTTTCTGCTTTTATTTTTTCGAGGCTGTATGGATCAATTAAAATTCTCTGGATTTGCCCTTCCTGTTCAAGCTGCCTGAAAGATTCCTCAATATTTGACGAGCCGAAAACGCCGTAGCCTACTTGCGGATTGGAAAAATCGAGATAAAGCAGTTGAAGCGTCGGAGCTTTAAATCCCCCTCCGAATGATGCCCGTATTTTTAGAAAGCCGAATGGTTTTACTAAAGCAGAAAATTTAGGGCTTAGTCTCGATGCATACTCACTATGCCAATCGAAACGAACTCCGCTTACTAAATCAAAAACATCATTTGGTATCCATTCTTCCTGTGCGAATAAATAGTATGAGCTTGCAATCTTTTTCCCGCTGTAGATCCTGTCAGCTTCAACAGATTCGCTAAAATATCCTGCACCCGCCACGACATAATTTTCATCATTAATTAGGATGTCATTCTTTAATTCGCCTTTGTAGAGATATTGATCAAACATGCTCTGATCATAAATATTTCCATTTTCATCATATGTAAGTTTCGAATCTGTAAAAAATCTTGATACATAAAATTTTACTTCCGACTTAAAAATAGAATCGAATTTATGCTCGAAAGAAAAACTGTTATTCCAGTCGGTTAGTTTGTCTTTCCCATTAATCAGGAATTCATTTTCATCAATTATTAATTGAAGATCGTTTTTTTGTTCCTCAAATAAAATCCTGCCGGAGTATTTAATACTTGAGTTATCGCCGAGTTTATAATTTACTTTTGGATTTATTGTATACGAAGAAAACTTTGGTGCAGTTAAAGATAAAGAATTCGGGAAGAGATCATATCCGTCGGAACTCAAACGATCTAAGAAGATTGAAGCACCTATATTATTTTGATTAAATATCGCATTACCGATAAAATCAATTGTGTTATTGGTTTTGTAATAAGATTGAAATCTTAAGTTGTACGGTTCGTCAGGAATTTCCGTGATTAAATTTATTACGCCTGCCAATGCTTCGCTTCCGTAAAGTGAAGAAGAAGCTCCTTTAACGATCTCGACCTGCTTTAAATTTGAAACCGAAAATCTCGATAGTTCCATAGTTCCTGCTGTTCTGCCGATGATCGGTTCGCCGTCAACAAGTATTAAAGTATATGCAGGATTGAGCCCCTGCATTTGTATCCCTTTACCATGATCATCAACAATTGCAAGCCCCGGCTGTTCAAGCAGAATTTCATCCAGGCGTGTGAAAGCCGATCTTTGAATTTGTGCAGCAGAAATAACATCAGTCTTTATAGGGGAATTATTTCGATTTTTTTCTGTGCGCGTTCCTGTAACTACAACATCTTCGATTTCAATATTTTCTTTTAAGAGAATAAAGTTTATCTGTACAGTTTTGTCTCCTGAAACCGGGACGAATTTACTTTGTGTTTTATATCCAACCGATGAAACGATTAGAGTATAATCTCCTTCCGGTAAATTTTTTATTACATATTTCCCTTCTTTATCCGAAATTGTCCCGGCAAAGGAGTTCTGAATTTTTATGTTCGCATTCTCAATTGGCGTTTCATTAACATCTGTTATTATACCTGTTACTGCCGGTTTTGTTTGGGGATTAACCTGACTAACGACGATAATTAAAAGCAAACAAAAATATTTTTTGCAGAGCATTTATTTAGATTATGAATAATGAATATTGGCAGGTGAAACTTATCGGCAGAACTCAGATTACACAATACAACATTGTAGGTAATTTGATAACAAAAATTAGTATGCCCCGCTACCTAAAATTGTTAGCGAAGAAATCTTATGTGTCCACAACAAATAGCCTAATGCTGTTTTATTGTTAGGTTCTAATATTTCGGAAAACTTTCTTATTGCCCTTGGATGATCTGTTGTAGTATCCTGTGGAATAGAATCTTTGTGTGCCAAAAGAGATATAAGCATTTCTTCCGTCCCCTCATTGTTCTGTTAAGACATAATTCATAAAGATAATTCAATTTTGTGTAAATGCTTTTTTGTTGTCCCGTTAGGCTTGCCTACCGGCAGGCAGGGACAAAATATTTATAGATTATAAAATTAAAACCAATCCAAAGTCCCGTCAGGGACGATATAAATCTTATGTCACATCCTTTAAAATATATTTTTCATCAAACCCAATATTATATTTCTTCAATAACTGAATATATTCTTCCTGGAATGTTTTGTTTTTATGATGCCGTTCCTGGTTGCTTATATATTTTACAACTCTATCAATCTGTGAATGTGAGAATGAAAAGGCACCATACCCTTCCTGCCATATAAACTTTCCTTTAACAAATTTCTTTTCATTAATCCATTTAGAAGATGAGCCTTTTACATCTTGCAGAAGGTTGGAAATTAATTGATGCGGTTTATAACCGATCGCAATGTGCAAATGATCTGGCATTCCATTAATTGCAATTAATTTATGACTGTTGGTTTGAATAATCCCGGTTATGTATTTATATAATTCATCTTTCCATTTGGGTTGAATTAGAGAGGTTCGGTTTTGTACGGCAAATACAAGATGGAGGTAAATTTGTGTAAAGGTATTAGCCATTGCTTTCTTCTATTTCGTCCCTATGGGGACTTTGATTTTTTCTTGGGTAACTTTTTCTATAAATATACCGTCCCTAAAGGTAGATGTCGCATAGAATAAATTAAGAAGTAGAAAAATTAATTGTATTAAAAAGAAATTATTAATAAAATGACATATCAAAA
>MGZZ01000065.1 GCA_001802795.1 Ignavibacteria bacterium GWC2_36_12
AATATAACCTGGAGCAATTGCGTTTACGGTAACGCCTTTTGAGGCCCATTCATTAGCAAATGCCATTGTAAGTTGTTTTATTCCTCCTTTAGATGCAGCATAACCGGGAACAAGAATTCCTCCCTGGAACGAAAGTAACGAAGCAATAAACACAATTTTACCATAGCCATTTTCAACCATTGCTTTGCCGATTTCCCTTGTAAGGACGAATTGAGCAGAAAGGTTTATCTCGATTACTTTATCCCAGTATTCATCCGGGTGTTCTGCAATTGGTTTGCGGAGAATTGTTCCCGCATTATTTACTAAAATATCTATCCTCGGAAAATCGGATTTTACCTGTTCAATAAATTTGTAAAGATCTTTTCTATCGGAGAAATCACTAACATACGATTTGAATTTTCTCCCGGTTCTTTTTATCATTTTTTCCGTTTCTTCGAAGTTGCTTTCATACGAAACGCCGATAATATCTGCTCCTGCTTCAGCAAGTGCCAAAGAATAATACTGCCCTATTCCCTGGTTAGAGCCTGTAACAAGTGCAGTTTTACCCTTAAGAGTAAATTTGTCTAAAACCATTTTTTCTCCGTTATATTTCTAAAAAGTATAAGAAACACCCTGATCACTTTAGTTCTTTCATCTGTATATGATCCATATCATCGAACTCCTGGTTTTCACCACCCATAGCCCAGATAAATGAGTAGTTCCGCGTTCCGCAGCCGGCATGCATAGACCAGCTTGTTGATAACACAGCCTGCTGATTCCTGATAATAACATGGCGCGTCTCTGCCGGTTCTCCAAGTAAATGAAGAACAAATGAATCCGGTTTAAGATTGAAATACATATAAACCTCCGAGCGCCGCTGGTGAGTATGTGCGGGCATCGTATTCCAGACACTTCCGGATTCAAGCTCGGTTAATCCCATTACTAATTGACACGTTGGCATCGTACCGGGATGAATATATTTGTAAATAGTTCTCTTGTTGCATTCTTCATCTGAGCCTAACTTGACGGGCGTAGATTGAGAAAACTTTATATGTTTTGTGGAATACTCCGTATGCGCCGGGTAACTAACAAAATAGAACATCGCCGGTACTTTTGAATCGGAGCTTTTGAATTCTACATTTTTTGATCCACGCCCGATATAAAGAGCGTCCCTGTTATTCATCTCATAATTTTTCCCATCTATTTCAACCGAGCCTTCTCCTCCAATATTGATTACACCAATTTCCCGCCTTTCTGCAAAATATTCTGCCGACATCTCTTTCTTTGTCGCAACGAGCTTGAGAGTAATGCCGTAGGGAACTGCGGAACCGGTAATTGAACGATCTATATCAGAATAAACCATGGGAATTTTATTTTTTTCAAAAAGATCTTCGATCAAAAATGACTTACGTAATTCATCGGTTGTAAATTTTTTAAATCCATTTTGATCCGGCGCATAACGAACTTCCATTCTTCTTCTCCTATTAGTTTTTTTTCAATCTTTCTATAATTTATTAAACATTATATGTCGATGAAGCAGTTGTACCCCCGTGCCCGGTCCAATTTGTATGGAAAAACTCACCTCTTTGCTTATCAACTCTTTCATAAGTATGGGCACCAAAATAATCTCTTTGTGCCTGCAGCAGGTTTGCCGGTAGTCTCGAATTCCTGAAACCATCAAAGTAGTTTAATGCGGTGGATAATGCAGGAGTCCAAATGCCGTTTAATACTGCAGTAGACATTACTTTTCTCCACGATTCCTGTGAAGCTTCTATTTTTTCTTTAAAGAAAGGATCCAACAGCAAATTAGAAAGTGCAGGATTTTTATCAAACGCTTCTTTAATCTTTCCCAAAAATACTGAGCGAATTATACATCCGCCTCTCCACATTAAAGCAATGCCGCCATAATTTAAATTCCATCCGTATTCTTTTGCAGCATAACGCATCAAAACATAACCCTGTGCATAAGATACTATTTTGGATGCATATAATGCTTTCTTCAAATCATCAATGAACTGTTTTTTATCTCCTTCAAATTTCGGCTTTGGTCCGGAAAGAACCTTCGAAGCTGCGACCCTTTCATCCTTCAGCGCAGAAAGTGTTCTACCGTAAACCGCCTCGCCTATCAATGTTAAAGGCGCACCAATATCCAGCGATGCGAGCACGGTCCATTTTCCCGTTCCCTTTTGTCCTGCAGTATCAAGAATATACTCGACTAAAGGTTTTCCATTCTCCTTGAAGTTAAGTATATCTCTTGTAATCTCGATTAAGTAACTGTTCAATTCACCTTTATTCCATTCTTCAAAAACAGAATGCATTTCCTCATAGCTTAGACCAAGAAGGTCTTTCAGAATCTGGTAGGCTTCGCAGATAAGCTGCATATCGCCATACTCTATTCCGTTATGAACCATCTTTACAAAATGCCCGGCTCCGTTTTCACCAACCCAGTCGCAACAAGGTGTTCCGTCTTCAACTTTTGCCGCAATTGATTGAAAGATAGGCTTAACATGCTGCCATGCCTGGGGTGAGCCTCCGGGCATAATGGAAGGACCTTTTAATGCCCCTTCTTCGCCTCCGGAAACACCGGTTCCAATATATAATAAACCTTTTTCTTCCAGGTATTTTGTTCTTCTTGTTGTATCAGGAAAATGCGAGTTACCGCCATCAATTATAATATCGCCTTTTTCAAGATGAGGAATTATCAGCTCTATAAAATCATCCACAGGTTTGCCGGCTTTTACCATCAGCATAATTTTCCTTGGTGATTTTAAATTAGCCGTAAGTTCTTCAATTGAATGTGTGCCGATTATGTTTTTCCCTTTGCCCCTGCCGTTAATGAAGTTATCTACCTTACTTACTGTGCGGTTATAAACTGCGACAGTAAATCCATGACTTTCCATGTTCAATACAAGGTTTTCTCCCATCACAGCAAGACCAACTAATCCGATATCTGCTTTATTTCCCGCATTACGGGATTTCATTTCATTCAACATTTTTATATCTCCGTTTAGTATTATTCTATGAATTTATTTTTAAATGCCCATAAGCCTAAACCGGGATTGGAAATAAAAAATATTTCTTCCCCGCCGGGCATAGTGTTGTATCCGTCTTTTAATTTTTCAGGGTTATAAACTTTGCTCATCTCCTTTAAAGGTGCAAAGTTGAAGTTCACTCCTTCGATTTCTTCTCTTGAAATATTACCTGGACAATAAGTTATTTTAAACCTGTTCTCCGAAGAACCATGAATCAAATGTGCAGCAGCACTAAGATTATTTTTAAGATCATCATCTTTTTCAACAAATTCAAGAACCTCGGGAGTGGTAACGTATCCATATTTTCTAATCAACCTGTCAATCTCTTTATCCTCACCGAATTCCTTTAATCCCGGTGCAAGTACAATCAGTTCCCCGTCATCGGCTATAGCCATTCTTGTTCTGTAAATGCTTTTGTTACCGAGCCATGTACTTTTGAACTCCATCGGTTCAAGGTAAACAACTACTTTCTTCAGCGGCTCATCGAGCATCGTGAAATTTACTTTCAGGGAAAGATCAGCCGCTTGTTTGAAGCATTCATAATCGTCGCCTATAAATAATCCTTTTAATACAAGATGATTATTTTCATCTTTGCCAATAACTGTTAATATATAAACGACTGGCAACTCTTTAGCAAAATTTTCTGAAGCATAATTCAGTACTTTTCTCACTGGTGTGTCTGCACGACCCATCATTCGTTCCATTCCGTAAACTGCACCGAGATAATGACTCTTATGTATTCCACCTTTTCCACCTGCACCGACAAATATATTCTTATTATAATTAGCCATCCCGGTAACTTCATGCGGTACAACCTGACCGATCGATAAAATCAGGTCGTGTTTGCCTTCAACTAAAAGCTTATTTGTTTGTGCAGGCCAGGAAAAATTAAGCTTGCCTTCAGACACTTCATTTATAAATTCAGCTGGAACTTCGCCAAAAGTATGAAGGTCTTCTTTCCATTTATGAACTCTAAAAAGAGAACGCGGAATTTCACCATACATAGTTGCAATTTCATCTTCCGTCATTGCGTAATGTGTTCCGGTAGCAGGAAGAATATCAGTTAAACTTTCAGCATAGTATTCATAAACAAGCTGTGTAATTTCTCCGGCTTTGGAATAAAACCGCGTTATGTCGGGCGGTACGGCAAGAACCTTCTTTCTTTTACCAAGCTTATCCAGTACAGAGAAAACAGATTCTTTTATTTCTGTGTTACTTAACGAACCGGCTTCAGATCCTTTTGCATAGTATAACAATTATTTACTCCAGTGAGGATTTTCAGGCAAGTACCTCTCAAACTCTTTTATCAGTTTATTTTCATATTCACCTGAATAAGTTCCTGCAAAAAATTTATCCTGAGCTTCTTTGTAAAATCTTTCCCAGCTTGCTTCTTCATGCCCGGGATTAATCGGATAAAACGGAACCCCATTTGATTTTGCTGCTTTCATGTCTCCGGGTGCATCGCCAATCATAAGAATTTTTTCCGAGGGATATTTACCTTTGGCTGCAAACTTAAGATGCTCGGCTTTAGTTCCATATTCCTGACCGGCAATTAATCTGACGAAGCCATCAATGTTATGCTCCTGCCATTCCCTTGTAAGAGCTTCAACCGGAGTTTGAGATACAACCATCAGGTCTGCTTTGGGACTCATCTTTTCAATCGATTCTTTTACAAAAGGAAACGGCGGAATATCAAAAACAATTTCAGAAATTATTTTATTTACTTCTTTAGACCACGCCAAAGTTGTATCGATAACAGGGATTTTTACTTCGGCTGCATATTTTTCAAGAGCAGGATTTCCCAATTTTGTTTCTTTGTTTACCCATTCAACTACGGGTGAAATATCTATAAATTCCATCTTGCGTGCTTTAACTTCGGGTCTTTCCTTTAGCAACTCAAAAGCTCTAATCAAAGCTTTGAAACGGTTAACGCCTCTTGTCGTTGAATACAGGTTTACAAATTCCCATGTTTCTCGTGCATACTTGGAAATTTTCTGCATCCTGAAATGTTTAATGAACATCGGGCAGAAACTTTCCTTCTGCTTTATTTCCATTGTGTCAAAAACACATCCGTCCGAATCTATTCCTATAAAAAATTCTTTTTCAGGTTTTAATTCTTCAAGTACTTTATGAGGATTTTCAGTCATCTTTTCTCCAAATTTGATTTAAGATTAATAAGCTTCCAGAGTATAAGCTGGCAGTTTTTTATCGGAAAAAACCGGTTTGAAGTTTGTAAATCTCTGTCTGCCGTTAACCAGAGGAACAGAAACCCAGTCTTCACCGATGAGGGGTCTCACATAATTCAGGAACTCGTCTGTTACATCGAACCTGTTTTTTGAAATCCACTTATCCGGGAAAAATCTTTCGCTGAGTGCAACTTTTTCCAAAGGCACTTTATCAAATCTGACATTATAAATAAATCCCGGTTCCCTCAGAATAGTTGCCATCCAGCCATTCCCTTCATTCATTGCAATCTCAACAGCTTTCTGACCCACCCTGTAAGCTTCATCAAGATCTACGGTTGAAGCATAAATCATAGTATCACGCTGATCCGTTCCCATTACCTGTCCGCGAGCTACGCCTTTTGCTTTTAATCCTTTTGAGTTAAGATAATTTACAACTGACTGATAAACAGAAACTTTGCTCGAACCAAATGAAGTATGCCCAAAAGCGTCTTTTACTTCTCCTATATCTCCAACTTCAAATCCTTCACTGATAACTACAATACATCTCCCATCTTTCTGCAATTGGTCATTCACATTATCAGCCAATTGTTCAAGCGACACTTTTGATTCGCTCATATAAATCTGCAGGGGCATTTCCCTTTTAGGATCAGCCAAACGCGAAGCTGCCGGAATGTAACCGATTTTTCTACCCATCGCCTGTAAAACAAGAACAGGGTCAGCGGGTGATGAGCCCATATTTTCTTCATTTGCATTTTGAACTATGTGCGACCAGTAACGCGACACACTGCCGTAGCCGGGAGTATGATCTATAAGTTTAAATTCACTGTCACCGACATCGTTATCAATTGTTTTGGGAACTCCTGTAGCAACCAGTTCAAGTCCCTTTTCTTTCGCAAGTTCGCTTACTTTAAATGCTGTGTGCTGCGAATCGTTGCCTCCTATATAAAAGAAATATCTAATATTGTGAGCTTTAAATATCTCTATTACACGTTCGAAATCTTTTTTTTGTTTGTCTT
>MGZZ01000066.1 GCA_001802795.1 Ignavibacteria bacterium GWC2_36_12
AAAATTTCAATGTCACTTTTTTTCGAACTGTATAACTGTGTTGTGCTTAACTCGCCTGTCTTGCCTTGGCAAGCCAAGGCAGGCAGCCCAGAACCTGCCTTGTCTGCAGACAGGCAAAACTTTTTTGCCAGCGATTTTTATTTTCTTTCTGTCCCTATTGACTTTTTACTTACTTGTCCGGCTCCACCAAAGGTGGATAAATTTGACGGATTAAACAGGTTATACTGCTTTTTAGAATTCTCTATTAAACCAATAATGAGGTTTTCTGTGTTGATGAGCTATTGTAAGTATTTCAATAAAATTTTTGTGAAGAGTATAAATTATATTATAAGGAAAAACATTTACAACTGCTTTTCTTGTATGCTTAGTATATTCAGTAAAACTCTCTGGATAATTCCTTATAATTGATATTGTTCTATCTACCTCAATAATAAATTTATCTCCTAATCCTCACTTTGCAGATTATAAAAATCAATAGCTTCTTGATATTCTATTAGTGCTGGCTCAAGAAATTTTACATTCATTTCTTCAAGATTTCATCGTATGGAATACTTTTAACTTTTCCACTAAGAAATGCTTCATACCTTTTTTCAACTTCCTCTTTCCAGTACTTTTCAATTTCTTTATCTGGTTCACTTAAACTTTTAGAGAGCGTTTCTATTATAAAAAGTCTCTCTGCTGGGCTTAGATTTAGTGCATTTTGAATTATATTTTTTGAATCCAATAAATTCTCCAGATTTTTTTTCTTTAATAATAGAAAAGCAAGAATACAAATTCAAGTGTGTAATTCATATTATGTCTTAGCAGTATTGATTAAATGTTTTTTTAATCTTTTACCCCGTTCAATAGTTTATTACTAACCAAAATACCACCGGGACTTGTTACACCTTTTTCAAAGAACTTTTTTTTTTGCCTGCATTGTCGGCAGACAGGCAAAACTTTTTGAAGTCGGATTATTTTTATCCTCTTGGCTTTTTACTTACTTGTCCGGCTCCACCAAAGGTGGATAAATTTGAGGGATTAAAGAGGTTGTATTGTGGATTATTTTAATATTCTAATACTTAATATTTCTTGGACATTTCTTCTCCCATCTAGGACTGAATGAATATAAATTTTGTCTTTTTTAATTTCATATATAATTCGATATGGCTTATAATGAATTTCTAAATATCTTTTTATACCGGTAGTTCTTAATTCTTCAGGAATATGTCCTCTATAGGGGAATTTTTCTAATTTATAGCTGGTTTCCTCAATTTTATCAAGAAGTTTGTTTGCAATTTCTAATGAATCATTTAGTGAGACATAAAAAAATATCTCTCTCAAATCCTCTTTAGCTAGTGGGTCAATAATTACTTTATATTTCATTATTACTTTTGGTTAAGCTCTTTACGAAGGTCGCTAAAAGTTTCTTTGATTCCTTTTGCATTTGGATTTTCTTCATTAGTCATTGCTAATAATTTTAACATTGAAAGAGTATCTTGTGTTTTTTCATATAGCTTTATGTCTTGCACTACTACTTTTGCCTCCCCATTCTGAGTAATAACAAAAGTTTTTTGATTCTTGTTAATATTATTTATTAAATCTGCAGCATTGGCTTTTAAATAACTTATTGATTTTACAGATTCACTTAATTTCATAATCAATCCTTTTTTAGACCAAATATAGTCCTTCTAATTTAATAAATCAACCTTATACTTTCACTTGTCGGTAAATTCCTAAATGCTGTCCCGAACTTGTTTCGGGAAGGTTTGGTCTGTCATTGCCTTATCGATATTACGGCAATGATAGTTGTTTTGAGCCAAAGGCTCATCAGCCTCTGGCTGAAAAAAGAAATATTTGTAGATCAAGTTTTCAAAGAACTTTACTTCACTGGATCGAACAGGAAAATTATTTTCTCTTTTATACTCTTGACTTTTTACTTACTTGTCCGGCTCCACCCAAGGTGGATAAATTTTGACGGATTAAAGAGGTTAGGCATATTTTTAAGCTTCTTGTTTAATATGTTGCTTTATATACTCTTCTGAATTGTGAAGTTCAAAATAATTTTGATCCATATTCGTAACGTTTTTAACATCTTTAATTCTATATCGTAAATAGGTAACTTCAAATATTAATTGAACGTCACCATCCCCATATTTATCTGTAATATTAATTAGATCATCATAACATTCATCAATGTACCAACCGACACCCCAGGTGCCTAAACCTCTAATACCAGCAAAAAAATAATGATAAAAGTTATCAGTGCCATGTCCTTTTGATTCTATATCATTTTTAAATCGTGCTAAAATTGCATAATCACGTGCTAGATTGTTTCCATAACTTGGTCTCCAAACAGTCTTTTTACTGGAGCGTTGATAAGATAAATATTTGTATAGTGGTGATCTTATTTTAATAGTTTTTTGATTTGGAGGGAACCAGCAAAGATGTCTGCTTTTAAAATTATTTCCTCTAAATTTAAAAAATACGCGATCTTTAAAAAGTGCTAATTTCTGTTGGGCTATTTTGTTTCGAGGTAAACATAACCATATTCTATTTCCCGGTTCTTGCAAATCACTATAGTATGTTGTCACAGCTTTATGGTCCGTAACTCCAATACAATTTAGAACAGATTCAATTTTTCTAATTGCTCGAAAATCTTCATATACAACATTAGGTACTAACCTTTCTTGCCAGTTAAATGTTTTTTCGTGCATTTTACCATATTGACTATGGATTGAAGGATATCCCATTAGAACAGATACTTCTCGTTGAGATCTACTTTTTCCAAATAAAAAAAATTTATTTAATAAATCTCTTCTTTTAGCTTCAACTATCATTTCAAGGACAGTTTCTAGAATACCTAAAAGAACACACTCTTGGAATTCATTTATTTCTGTATAAGATTTGTAAAGTATTTCTTCCTTTTTTATTTCTTTTATTAGTTGATTTAGTAAATGAATTTGTTGGATATCTTCAGCATCAGCATAATTTTCATTCGAGATTTTTTTATACACTAATATTTCTATTTTATGTTTCAATGAAATAGCGAAATCAAATTCTTGATGAGTAGAAGATTTACCATCATCATGTATTGTACCGTACCTTTTTCCTAATATGCCTATAAACAAAAAACTTTTTTCTAAATTTTTGTTAATCGTTTCTTGGATTTTTTTCTCAGCGGCAAAAGAACGAAATTCTTCCCAACTTACAGGTGTTAAAACAAATCCAAAAATTCGTTCGAGAATTTGTGATAAATCACTTAGTACACTTTTAACTTTTTTTCTTTCAAGTGTAACATCGTTTGGTGAAGAAATAAATACTGGTATTATTCTTGGGAACATAAATAACTCCCTTTTAATTAACTTTTATGCCTAACTATTACTTATACTGAATTGGCGATCTTCAATTCAGTCGTTATTATAAAAATTGTTTTCTAAAATACCGACCGCTTAAAAAGCCTGTTTCATTCTCTAATTTCTTCAAATACATACCTTTATAAGGTAACAAAAATTTCAACTTCAATAACATATTTCATTAAGAAAATTCTCATATATCAACCTTTAGTTCATTGGCGTTTTTTGTAATTGCATAGGGAAGCAGAGCGTCAATATTTCCATTATATGAAAGTCCCATTATTCATATTATCACTTTTCCCCACCCAAATTCAGAAGAAACGGGGAGTTATTTAATTGCCTGATATAAAGTTAAATTAAATGTTCAACTATTTCAAATGGAAGTGGGCACGGGGAGTTGGAGGTAGTGGTTAATTCAAAAATCGTAATTCGTAAATCCAAAATTCGTTTAATTACCCGGCACCGTCTATTTAAAAACTTGAAGTGTCTTTTTAATTTGAACCAGAACCCCTTCAGCCTCCATTTTAACTTCGTTAAAAGTTATTTCAGATTTTTTAAGAAATTCTGCTGCATAAGTCTTGTTGGATAGTGAGGAGCAGTTTATCATCACATTCAGGTAAGCACCTTCAGAAGCAGTTTTAAGCAAAGCTACAGCCACTCCTGCATCTGATACAGAATTCTGGTTCCCTTTGTAAGCAATTGTTTTTATAAAAGGAATTACTAAACGACAGGTTTCAATCACTTTTGATGGAACAGCAGCAGCCTGGATAGTTGCAGTTTCAATCCTCGTATTTCTTAATTTCTTTTCCTCTTCAGTTTCTTTCGGCAGCCTGAATGCTTCTATAACCTGTTCAAAAGCTTTATTGTCTTCATCGGCAAGAGTTAGAAAATCATTTTTATTACTCTCAAGCCTGATTGAAATTTCTTTCATCTCATTCTCAACTTCTGCATACTTTTTTTTACCGATTGTAAGATTGCAAACCATCATTCCCAGGCTGCATGCAAGGGCTCCGCAAAATGCAGAAACATTTCCTCCGCCCGGAGTAGGGGAGTTCGAGGAAAGTTCGTCAAGATAATTTTTAATTGTTGCTGATGTGTTCATAATATTTCCTATCTTTTGTCATGCCGGACTTGATCCGGCATCTCTTAAATTTTTATTGACTATAAAGATATATTAAAAACCAGTGTGCCAAATCATTCAAATCATATAATCAATAATCTTTTCTTCTTTTACAAAAGTATTCAAAGAACTTAGTCCCAGTTTTTCAATTGCAAGATCGACTAATTCTTTTTCATCAGTAATTTCATCCCCCGAATAAAACCTTCCGGCTTTAAGAATTGCTTCGAGAGGTACAAGTCCAACGATCTCGCTTCCATTAACTTCAGCACCCAATCGTGCGGCTTCCTTTTTTACTTCTTCAAACGCAATGTGAAGCGGTGTAATATTATAATTTGTAAGATTCATAGAAACCTGCGTGATATTATGCTTTTCAAGAGAAACTCCCATTCCTTTCACATGCTGTAGTCTTCCCGGTTCTTTCACTGTTTTGCCGTTAACCTTTATAACATTTCCCTGGTCATCTCTTTTAGCTCGTCCGGACTCACGCAGTATTTCAGCGATCTCTTTAGCAATATTAACATCTGTTGATTTTATATTAACATTGTAAGCGATAAGAAAAAATCTTGCACCGGTAACAATTGCACCAAGCTTAGGATTAAATTTTGCTTCGCCATAATCGGGAGCCCATTCAGGATCTTTCAGTTTCTCTTCAAGTCCTTCATATTCTCCTTTTCTTATATCGGAAAGACTTTTTCTTTCCGGTTTTCTTGCCGCTTCTTCATACAAATAAACAGGTACACCGAGTTCTTTTGAAATTCTCTCACCAAATTTTTCTGCAATCTTTATACAATCTTCCATAGTTGAATTTTTAACGGGCACAAAAGGAACAACATCGATTGCACCAAGCCTGGGATGTTCACCTTTATGAGTTGTCATGTCAATATTTTCGGCAGCAGCTTTGCAGGCATTTACAGCACCTTCGAGAATTCCGTTTTCATCTCCTGCCATAGTGACAACGACACGGTTATAATCTGCATCAGGTTCCAGGTTAAGAAGCTTAACACCACCAGTCTTTTCTAAAGCAAGCTTAATAGCAGCAAAAGTATTTTCATTTTTCCCTTCACTAAAGTTGGGAACGCATTCGATGATTTTCATATTGGTTTTCAATAATTATGAAAAAATAGAACACGGATGACACAGATTTAACTGATTAACACGGATCAGTCAATACCCGTCTTATCAGTGTTATTCAATATTGTTGAATAAATTATTTCTCCCTTTTTTATTGTCATACAATTCAGGTTCTTACCTATATTATAAACTATATCTGAATAATTATAAGTATCGAAGACTGCAAAGTCTGCCTGTTTATTTATTTCGATGCTGCCTGTTATTTCGTTTAATCCTATTGCTTTTGCTGCATTTATTGTTACAGCGCTTATCGTTTCCTCAATAGTCATTCCCGTTTTTATAGCTGCAAGACTCATAATAAAATTAAGATTAGCAATATGAGAAGAGCCGGGATTGTAATCTGTAGCGAGAGCTATTATTGCATTGTTATCAATAAGTTTTCTTGCGGGGGCATATTGATAGTTGAGAAAGAATGAAACGCCCGGCAAAAGCGTGCAGACTATTTCAGAATTTGCCAGCTTATTTAATTTTGACTCCTCCAACACTTCAAGATGATCGGCACTTGTAACACTATGTTTTAGAGCTAAATCAATTCCACCGATGTTGTTGAATTGCTCTGTATGAAGTTTCAATCCCATCCCCGATTCTTTTGCCTTAATAAAAATTCTTTCAATTTCAGAAGCTGAGAAAGCCGTACTCTCACAAAATGCATCGCAGTACTTAGCAAGTTTATGTAATGATATATATGGAATAAGTTTGTTTGTCAGGAGTTCAATATAGCTTTCGTGATCATTATTAAATTCCGGGGGGAAAGTG
>MGZZ01000067.1 GCA_001802795.1 Ignavibacteria bacterium GWC2_36_12
CATTCTCAACCTGGGCTCTGATGACTTGCATTGTTGTACTTTTTTCTCTTTCCTCAAGGGTTTCACCAACACAGAAAATTACTTTTAGGTTGTGTTCCAAAGCCTTCCTGATTTTTTTGTTTATCATTTCATTGGTTTCTTTAAATATAGTTCTTCTCTCCGAGTGCCCAATAATAACATACTCGCACCCTACACTTTTTAACATCTGTGCCGAAATTTCTCCGGTATAAGCTCCGTTATCCTCAAAAAACATATTCTGAGCACCAAGCTTAACAGGTGTATTTTTTATTAATGTGCTTGCCTCACTTAGCGATGTATAAGGAGGACAAATAATTACATCACAGTTTAACTTCTGGTTAGATAATCCGCCGGTTAATTTCGTAATAAGATTCTGAGATTCAGTCAAATCATTATTCATTTTCCAGTTGCCGGCAATAACTTTTTTCCGCATAAATCCGTACCTCTTTCTGTTTTTAGTTCTAAAATTACTAAAGAGTCCCCCTTCATTCAAACTAAATATGTTCTACCGGCAATAATAATGTTTCGTGTGAAAGGCGTTTTTCTTATTTTTAACACACTTAAATTGATATGAAAAATAATACTAAAAAAGCCATAATTGCTTTAAGCGGAGGAATGGATAGCTGCGTAAGCACTGCAATTGCAAAGCTGGAATATGACGAGCTGTATGCCTTTCACGCAAACTACGGGCAGCGGACTCTTAAAAGAGAGTTGCAGGCTTTCAATGATATAGCAGATTATTTCGATATAAAAGAAAAATTAATTGTGAACTTTACTCATCTTACACAAATAGGCGGATCATCTTTAACGGATAAAAACATTGAAGTAAGCAAAGCAGATTTTTCCAATAAAAGAAGCCTGTCCCGCCTTGGCGGGATTCCTAGTTCGTATGTTCCTTTTAGAAATGCAAATATACTTTCTGCCTGTGTAAGCTGGGCTGAAGTGGTAAATGCCGAAGCAATTTTTATCGGCGCTGTCCACGAAGACTCTTCGGGATATCCCGATTGCAGACCTGAATTTTACAAAGCTTTTGAAAAAGTAATCGATATAGGAACAAAGCCTTCAACTAAAATAAAAATAATAACCCCTGTTATTTATCTTTCAAAAGATGAAATTGTTAAAAAAGGAATCGAGCTTGATGCTCCTCTTCATTTAACCTGGTCATGTTATAAAAATGAAGATGTTGCATGCGGAGTTTGTGACAGCTGCGCTTTAAGATTGAGGGCTTTCCAGAAAGCGGGAATTGAAGATCCAATAGAGTACAAAGAGAAACCAGACTATTTATTACAGGAATAGGAGCTAAATAAATAACAATAAACAAATCTCAAAAGACAAATAAATTCCAAAACTCAATTTTCTAAAAGAGCTGTTTGTAATTTTGAATTTTAACAATTGTTTTTTATTTGGATTTTGTTATTTACTTTTTGAAATTTTAGAAACATTATGGCAGATAAAAAACTATTAGAAGTATTTAAGAATGAATACCCGAACAGGGATTACAACATCATCCACTCTGCACCGGAATTTACATCGGTTTGCCCTAAAACCGGGCAACCTGATTTCGGTAAGATAACAATAGAGTATGTACCTGATGAGCTTTGCATTGAACTGAAATCACTTAAACTTTACCTCAACTCTTACAGGAATGATGGAATATTTTATGAAAGTGTTACTAATAAGATACTGGACGACCTGGTAGAAGCCTGTAAACCACGCTATATGCTTATAACCTCAGAGTTTAATGTAAGAGGCGGAATTTCATCTACAGTTGAAGCCGAATATATGAAAGAATAATTTTTACGATAAGGTAAAAAGAGAGCTAATATTAACAATGACTATATCTATAAAAGAAGATTTCCTCAAAAGAAGAGACGTACTGTTCCAGAGTATCCTGAAATTGGATAACGATCTTAAATTCAGTATGGAATACAGCCTGCTCGTCGAAGAATTTGTCCGCACTATAGCAGATAATAAAAAGTATAACTTTGCTTTGGCTTCAGCAGGAAGCTTCAGCAGGAGAGAACTTTCACCATATTCCGATATAGACCTCATGTTTATTTCGGAATCGGTCGAGGGAAATGAAAAGGACATCTCACAATTAGTTACTAAACTTTGGGATTACGGGGTTGAAGCTTCACACACAGTAAGGGATTATACCGATCTTGCCAAATATCTCGATGACGACCTTCATACTTTTACGCAATTTATCGAGACCCGCTACTTATTAGGTTCGGAAAAAATCTACAATAAGTGGAACGAATTGCTTCTTGCTTTATTAACAGAGGATGAGAAAACAGATTTACTTCAAAAACTTTTTGAAGATACCTTAAACAGGTATGAAAAATATGGAAGCTCTCCCAAGATGCTGGAACCCAATGTAAAACTTTCAGCAGGCGGATTAAGGGATTTTCAGACGATAGAGTGGATGTATATACTGAAAAATAAATTCCTCCTGAACAAACAGAATGAAAGCAGCCAGGCAGAAATTTTTGTTCAGCAGCTTAAAGAAAGTAATTATGTAACTGAAAGAGAATGCGACAATGTACTTGGCAGCTACGAATACATAGTATCGATTAGAAACCTGATTCATGTTTTTTCTGATCAGAAGAATGACCGGCTCGAATTCAATTTACAAAAAAAAATCGCCGATCTCCTTACGAATCAGAAAAATGGTCTGGCAGCTTTAATGCAAAAATATTTTGTGGCTGCTACGGCAATTAATAGGTTTTCAAAATCTATGGCAAGAAAATTTATAGAGGAATTTTCTAACCCGTTGCCGGATGCACTATCCATAGAACTCGACGAGCACTTTTCACTTAAAGGAAAAATAATTTATTACAGGGGTAATGGTTCTCTTTTATTATCTGATGTACTCCGGTGTTTCTATTACAGCGGTTTGTATAGCGCCCGCTTCGATGATTATCTCCGTTCACTCATAATTGAGACCACTGAGCGCCATTCACATGAAAGACATTCGGGAGCCGAGTCCTCCGTTTTTTTCAGGGAAATATTAAAACTTCCTAAGAACACAGGTATTACATTAACAAGCATGAATGAACTCGGATTTCTTGCCGCTTTTATGCCGGAGTTCAAAGACCTTGTAGGATTTTTACAACATGGCGTTTATCATTGCTATACTGCCGATGAGCATACTTTACTTACAATCCAGAATGTTGAAAAACTTGAAAAGGATACGTCAAACCTTGGAAAGATTTTCAATAACTTAAAGGATAGGGAAATTCTCTACCTTGCACTTTTATTTCACGATATAGCAAAGCCAATTAATATTTCAGGACATGAAATTATCGGCGCAGAAATGGCTTCTTCTATTATGCACAGGCTGGGCTACAGTGAAGAAGAAATTGAACATGTAAATTTCCTTGTTAGAAATCACCTGATGATGGAACAAGTTGCATTCAGAAGGAATTTAAATGATCCTGAAACTCTTAACAACTTCACTTCTAAATTTAAATCCGTCCGGGAATTAGATTATTTATACCTGGTTACCTATGCTGATCTGTCCGCTGTAAATCCTGCTGTATGGACTTCCTGGAAGAGCGAGTTGCTTTCCGAGCTGTACCGAAAGGCAGAGTCAATGCTGGCTGAGCAAATAACCGGGGAAGAACTTTTAATGTCGAGTACCTACATAGTACCAAAGGAAATTACAAAACATTCTTCTATAATTTCAGAATCACATGTAAAAGAACATATAGATTCAATTAACGATATAGCGTATGCACACAATTTCTCCGAGGAAGAGATTGCCAAACATATCGAGGAAATCCAGAAGGGAATCAAAATATCCACCTTATTTAAGGAGCTTCCTGATTTCACCAATGTAACTGTTATTACAAAAGATTTCCCCTCACTCCTATCCAGGCTTTGCGGTGTTTTTTCAATTAACGATGCAAACATACACGATGCCAAAATCTTTACAAGGAAAGACAGCATTGTTATAGACACTTTTAACGTTACCGATTTCAGAACGCACCACAAAATTGAAACTGAAAGGTACCAGAAAATAAGAAAGGATCTTTTTGATGTAATAACCGGTTTATTAGAGTTAAGCCAGGAATTTGCAAAGATGAAAAGCAGGTGGTGGAGAATTGAAAATAAATTCTTCAAAAGGTCCGGCAAAGTTAAAATAGTTTTTGAGAATCACGAGAAGTACACAATCATTGATGTGTTCTCGCCCGACCGGCTCGGATTTTTATACCAGGTTACAAGAAAAATGAACGAGCTCGGTTTAATGATCTACTTTGCAAAAATATCTACTAAAGGAGATGACATTGTTGACTCCTTTTATGTTTTAGACAGGAACGGGAAAAAAATATCCCCCAACGATTATGAACTAATCATTACCGAACTAACAGGTACAATAAACCAATTGTTATAAAAGGTAGAATTGAATAATACAGACAGCGATAAACCGATAGGTATTTTTGATTCGGGAATAGGCGGGTTAACAGTTGTTAAAAGATTTTTAACCGCACTGCCAAACGAAAACATAATTTACTTTGGAGATACTGCCCGCGTACCATACGGTTCAAAATCAAACTCAACAGTAATCGAGTATTCTTTGCAGGATGCAAGGTTTTTGCTTAGTAAAAATGTTAAAGCTATTGTGGTAGCCTGCAACACTGCTTCCTCGGTAGCAATTGATGAGCTTAGAAAAACATTTGACATCCCGATAATCGGAATGATAGGACCGGGTTCGAAAGCTGCTTTAAAAGAAACAAAAAATAAAAAAGTGGGAGTCATCGGAACCCGTGCGACTATAAGCAATAGTGCCTATGCTAAAAGATTAAAATTTCTCGATCCTTCAGTTGAAGTTTTTGAAAAAGCCTGCCCATTGTTTGTTCCACTTGCCGAGGAAGGATGGATCAAAAAAAATGCTACTTTTGAGATCGCAGAGGAATATCTTAATGAACTAAGGAGTAAAGAAATTGATACTCTTGTCCTGGGCTGTACACATTATCCTATCTTATCGGGAGTTATACAAAAAGTGATTGGACCAAATGTTAAACTAATTGATTCGGGAATTGCCTCTGTGGAAATAGTTAAAGAGGAATTGAAAAAAAATAATCTTCTTTCACAAAGAGATTCAGGGGGCGAATCAATTTTTTATGTTAGTGATATTCCGACAAAGTTTAAGGAAATTGCCGAGTTGTTTCTTGGAAAACCCGTGAACGGAATAACTAAAGTAGAGCTTGAAACATTAACAGTATAAACTAACCTCTTAACTTATCGAGAAGATTATTTAATTGCTCTGTTTCCCTGGTATCCAGATTTTCAATCAATTGATCGAATTCACTATTTTTTTTATCAATCTCGGCAAGAAGGTCGAGACCTTTTTGTGTAATTAGTACATCAACATTTCTTCGGCTTTTATCACTAACTTTTCTATCGACCAATCCTTTTGAACGGAGCTTTTCAACCAGGCGGGAAGCATCAGACATTTTATCAAGCATTCTTTCTTTTAAAAGTTTAACTGTGGCAGGGTTAGGATATTGTCCTCTAAGAATTCTTAAGATATTAAACTGTTGAATTGTTAAATCGTAAGGTTTAAGCAGTTTAAAATGGTTTGTTAAAAGCCAATTATATGAAAAAATAATATTGACAATGGCTTTATGCTTATTGTTTCTGAATGCTTTCTGAGAAATTTCTTCTTCAAGCTTCATACATATTACCTAAGTTTTCGAAAATCTTTTTTAATTCATTATGGTCTTTTGTTACACCAAGAGCCAACATTAATTTTATTCTTGCTTTTTGCCCGTTAAGAAAATCTGTAAAGATAACTCCTATCTCGTTCAGCCATTTACCTGCGCCGGGATAGCCGTAGATGTTATCTGTTTCTCCTGCAGGACATCTCGATACAAGAACAACAGGAATATTTTTTTCTACGGCATATTTAATTCCTTCAAATGCTGCAGGTGGAACATTTCCAACACCGAGCGCTTCTACAATAATTCCTTCTACTCTGCTATCTGCAGAAAACTTAAAGAACTTTTCATTCATTCCTGCATAAACAGTAAGCAAATCAACGTTAGAAATAATTTTATTTGTATTAATTGTTTCAAGTTTCCGCGGCGGACGATTAATAACAACTTTACCATTCTGCGTAAAACCTAAGGCACCGAAATCTATAGAGCGAAAGCTGTCTATTTGCTCGGTATAGATTTTTGTTACCTCGCTTGCGGCATTTATTTCTCCATTTAAACAAACGAGAACGCCCAGACCTTTTGAATCTTTGTTCAAACAAACTTTAATTGCATCAATAAGATTTTTAGGTCCATCCCAATCCGGTTCGGAGCTGTTTTTCATAGAACCGATAACAACAATCGGGGTTTCTGTCTTTATTGTAAGATCGAGAAGATACGCTGTCTCTTCCAGTGTATCCGTCCCGTGTGTTACTACTATTCCTTCATACTTATTTTCTTTTAAAAATTCTTTTATCTTGCCGGAAAGCTTGAACATTAATTCCGGTGTCATGTGAGGACCGGGGTATTTGCCAAAATCATAACAATCGATTTCGGCTAATTCTCTTGCTTCAGGAATTTTCTCAAGAAGCTCTTCACCGGAAAAATAAGGAACAGCACCGCCGGTATTTTCATCAATCATCATTGAGAAAGTACCGCCCGTGAAGACTATAAGTATCTTGTTCATAGTTATGACGATTATTTTGTTACCTCAAATATATCATTTTTAAGTATTTTTATAATAAGCATCAATTCATTTGACTTGAAGTAGTTCAATTTTAGCCATATTTTTGTAACAAATATTCCTAAGGAGAGTTTATATGTTAATGGTAGAAGATGTTGATTTAACGCCTAATCCGCATGCACTTAAGTTTGTCTTAAACCAAAAGCTTCTTAATGTCGAAACAAGACAATTCCCGGATCAAATATCTGCAGAGAATGATCTTTTTGCAAAAGGTATTTTTGAAATTAACGGCGTCGTTTCGGTTTTTTATATGGATAAGTTTGTTACTATTGAAAAAGCAAAAGATACGAACTGGGGACAAATTCAGAAACCTTTTATCGAGTTCCTTAAATCATTCGATGTAAATCTTATTCCTGCAGAAAATGAAGTTAAAAAGAATGAAAACGAAAGTGAATTAATAAAGCAGGTAAATGAAATCCTTAACCAACGGGTAAGACCTTATCTTGCAAGCGATGGCGGCGGTCTTGAAGTTTTGGGAGTCGATGGTAATAAAGTTATGATAAGATACCAGGGAGCCTGCGGAAGCTGTCCGAGTTCAATTAGCGGAACACTTGCTGCAATCGAAGGTTTACTAAGGAGAGATTTAAACCCGGCAATTGAAGTAGTTTCCGCTTAGAAAATAACCCGCTTTTTTAGGGGAAGATTAAAAATATTTCTTCCCCTTTTTTATTCTTTTCATTAAATTATCCCCGTTTTACATTTCAAATATTTTTATGAAAAAGAAAGAGAAAGAAAACCTCTTTTACGCTACTCAAAAAATATCCGGGGTTAATATTAAAGTTTTCTCTTCTAAAAAAGGTATCCGGCATATTTTCCTTAATAAAAACAGCACTGTAAAAAACGTAAATACAACCCGGCTTCGTTCAGACGATCCTTTTATGTTTAATGTTTTCAGTCAGCTTGAAGAATATTTTAAAGGGGAGAGAAAAAAGTTTAATGTTCCTTTAGATTTAAAAGGAACCGACTTCCAGAAGAAAGTCTGGAACGAGTTAAGTAAAATTCCTTACGGCAAAACTGTATCTTACAAAAAAATTG
>MGZZ01000068.1:0-17853 GCA_001802795.1 Ignavibacteria bacterium GWC2_36_12
CTTTCTCTGTCCTGTTTACAAGTTCTGTAGTTCAGGATGGGCACGGAATGCTCCCTATGCTCTCTTATTCTGTAAAAGATTCTGCTTTAATAAAAGTTTTTAATTTAGTATTTGGATTAATTACCGGAATAATTTTGTTTTCAATAGGACTATAAAAAGAAATTATGGTCCGGATTCATTCGGAAAAAAAATCTGAACTAGTTATAATTTATAGTACTTAAAAAATTAATTTAGGAGATTAAAATGTACGTACCTTCAAAAATATTTTTTACCAAAGGCGTTGGTAAACACAAAGATTATCTCAGCTCTTTTGAAGTCGCATTAAGAAACGCAGGAATTGAAATATGTAATCTTGTTTCGGTAAGCAGTATATTTCCTCCAAATTGTAAAAGAATTTCAAAGGAAGAAGGAATTAAAGAAATTCAGCCGGGGCAAATAACATTTGCCGTAATGGCAAGAAATTCAACCAACGAGCCGAACAGGTTAATTGCTGCATCAATCGGTGCAGCAATACCAGCAGACAAATCTAATTACGGGTATTTATCCGAATATCATCCTTTTGGAGTAAAAGAGAAAATCGCCGGGGATTATGCTGAAGATTTAGCAGCACAAATGCTTGCTACAACTCTTGGTGTGGAGTTCAATACCGAATCAGATTGGAATGAAAGAGAAGAAGTTTTCAAAATGTCGGATAAGATCGTTAGAACTTTTAATGTAACTCAAACCGCAGAAGGTGATAAAAATGGTTTATGGACAACTGTAATTGCAGTTGCCATTTTATTGCCTTAGTAAAACTCACCGAATAACAAATATGAAAAATATTCCGATGGCTTTTGAAGCAAGAATTGAAATAAGTTTTGAAATAAAACCATACAACATCGATGCGGCAGGACACGTTAATAATGCTGTTTATATATACTGGCTTGAAGATTTACGCACTAAATTGTTCGAAAAGATTCTGCTACCCGAAATGTTGTTAAAGAGAAATTATCACCTGGTTGTAGCATCTACTAACATCGAGTATAAAAAACCTCTTCATCTTTATCAAAAACCTGTTGGAAACATGAAAGTAAATAAATATGAGAGGGGAATTTGGTATTTATCATGTATAATAAAACTCGATGATGAAATAATTGCAAAAGCATTTCAAAAGTGTGTTGTAATGGATAAAAGCACACAAAAGATGGTTAAAGATAAAGTCATTAATTCCCTGGTTCCATAACCATTCTCACATAAAAGAATTCTTCCTTTTCTCTTCTAAGATTTGAAAAAGAAAACCACGTTTCATCACTGTTTTCATTGCCAAATTCAATATTTATAATTGGCAGCAAAGTTGACATTTATAAATACAGGAAATTGCTTGTTAGTAAACAATGGAAATAGAATGGAAACTGATGATAGATTTGAAGAGCCGGTATATCCTATAAGTGTTGCGGCAAAGCTGCTCAGCATTTCTGTTCATACTTTAAGAATGTATGAAAGAGAAAGTTTGATAATTCCTTTTAAGAAAGAATCCAAGCACAGGCTTTATTCGAAATCGGATTTGGAAAGGCTTGGCTGTATCCGGCGGGCAATAAATGAACATAAGATTTCTATTGCCGGTATAAGAACGATCTATTCATTA
Source organism: Ignavibacteria bacterium GWC2_36_12 (assembly GCA_001802795.1). Lineage (GTDB taxonomy): Bacteria > Bacteroidota > Ignavibacteria > Ignavibacteriales > Ignavibacteriaceae > RBG-16-34-14. Next base: position 1,625 of record MGZZ01000068.1, read on the forward strand.
ATACCCTGTTGGAAAATTGTCAACTGTTCTGAAGGAGACAGGAATAATTGTAGTGCATATGCCTCACATTCAAAACCTTGCTGGTCGTTTAATCATAAAAATAATTTTTGTGAGAGTCGCGAATGTAGGGAGTGTACGATTTATAAAGATTTTAACGAGTGTAAAGAAATAAAAGAGAGCATTAAAGATTTGGTAAGTCTCACCTAAAAAGTGACATAAAATCAATTGCCACGCTGAGCTCGCATTATACAGGCTCAGGCTGACAGATCAAAATCTTAGAAAATTAATTATGAAAAAAATATTTATAGCTTTAGCGCTAATCGGGATAATAATTTTATCTGCCGTAACTTTTCTTACAACCGGCAGCTATGAACCTACCCGGCTAATGAAACTGAAGGAAGAATATCCTCAAAAATATTCTCCATCAGCCGATCACAAAAAATTTGCTGTTCTGCAAAAGAAATTTTCCCGTCCGCAGGAGGTAACCGAAGCCTGTCTTTCCTGCCATACTGAAACACATAAAGAAGTTATGCAATCAAATCACTGGAACTGGGAACGCGAGGAATATATTAATGGGCGTGGAATTGTTTCAATCGGCAAGAAAAATGTAGTAAATAATTTTTGCATAGGTATAGAAGGTAATGAACAAAGCTGTGCAAAATGCCATATCGGTTATGGCATGACAAACCAGGGTTTCAGTTATACCGATTCTAAAAATATTGATTGCCTTGTTTGTCACGATAACTCAGAAACCTATGTTAAAGGAAATGAACTTGCCGGTCTTCCTGAACCATCACTGGATTTGAATTTAATCTCGCAGAGTGTCGGAAAGCCATTGCGTTCCAATTGCGGTGTCTGTCATTTCTTTGGAGGAGGGGGAAATAATATAAAGCATGGTGATCTTGAAAAATCTATGTTCGAACCTTCAAGAGATGTTGATGTTCACATGGCTGTTGAAGGTGCAAATCTTCAATGCATCGATTGCCATACAACTGAGAAGCATAATATCTCTGGTAAAATGTATTCACTTTCCTCTATGAACAGGAACCGTTCTTCCTGTGAGCAATGCCATACAGAAAATCCGCATGAAGCTGGTATTCTGAACGAACATACTGTTAAAGTTGCATGCCAAACCTGCCATATTCCAACATACGCAAAAGTAAATGCTACTAAAACTTCGTGGGATTGGTCCACGGCAGGTAAATTAAGAAATGGTGAGCCTTATGAAGAAGATGATGCAGATGGAAATCATATTTATCTCTCAATTAAAGGAAGTTTTGAATGGGGAAAAAATCTTAAACCGGATTATGTTTGGTTCAATGGAACCGCAGATCATTACCTTCTTGGAGAAGTATTTGACGATACAACGAGAGCATTAAAAATTAATACTTTAAATGGTTCTTATAATGATCTCGATTCCAAGATTATCCCGGTAAAAATTCACCGTGCTGTTCAGCCATTCGATCCAATACTTAAAGTTTTAATTCAACCTAAACTTTTTGCCGATAAAAAAGGAGAGGGCGCTTTCTGGCAGGATTTTGACTGGAGAAGATCATCAGAAATCGGAATGAAAGAAATTAATGTTCCTTTCAGCGGAGAAGTTGGTTTTATAAGAACTGAAATGTACTGGCCAATCAATCATATGGTCTCCACTAAGGAATTAACTGTTCAATGTAATGAATGCCATACAAGAGAAAAGAGCCGTTTGGCTAATCTTACAGATTTTTATATGCCCGCAAGAGATTATTCTTCTATTATCGAAATTACCGGTGTATCGATTATCCTGTTAACGGTCTTTGGTATCTTTATTCATGGATCAATAAGAATTTTCTCTTCCAGAAAAATGAAGAAGGAGAGGAGTAAATGAAAAAGCAGGTTTATATTTATAAAGCATTTGAAAGATTCTGGCACTGGACACAGGCAATTTTAATTTTGTTTTTAGCTGCAACAGGTTTTGAAATTCATGGTTCAATAAAATTCTTTGGCTACCAGAATGCAGTTGAATACCATAACATCGCCGCATATTCTTTTATCGTATTAATAATCTTTGCAATCTTCTGGCATTTTACGACAGGTGAGTGGAAACAGTATTTACCGACTTTAAAAAATATTAAAGCACAAATTGATTTTTATCTCGCCGGTATTTTCAGGAATGCTCCTCATCCGACTAAAAGAACAGTGTTGAGCAAATTAAATCCTTTGCAACGATTGGTTTACCTGGGTTTAAAAATACTTGTAATTCCTGTTATGGTGATTTCCGGTTTGCTTTATATGTTTTACAGGTATCCCCAAAAGGATGGAGGGATAGAAGTTTTAAACATTAATTCAATCGAGCCGATTGCTTTGCTTCATACACTCGGAGCTTTTCTTCTTATTGCGTTTCTTATAACTCATTTATATTTGATTACTACGGGAACGACAATTACGTCAAATTTAAAAGCAATGATTACCGGATTTGAAGAGACGGAAGTGGAAGGTAAAGTGCAAGTTCAAGAGCAAGAGAAAAAACAAGGGCAAGAAGAAAAAATTTTAGCTGATGACTTATTAAGTTAATGTCATGCTAAACTTGCCTGCCTGCTGGGCAAGGCAGGTTTCAGCATCTTCCAATTAAGAAAGATGACAAAAGAGAAATAATTTTTAAGGATAATTTATGAATGCAACAAAATATATGAATCCCTACTTAGCAGGTTTCTTTTTAGGATTGCTATTATTGGCAACAATTTACATTACGGGAAGAGGACTTGGTGCAAGTGGTGCTGTAAAGAGCGGGGTTGTTTCCGTTGTTCAAGCAGTCACACAGGCTCACACAGAGCAGGCAAAATTTTATAATGAATATTTGCAAGAGCATGAAAATAATCCTTTAAAAAACTGGCTTGTGTTTGAAGTGATTGGCGTTTTAATCGGGGCTTTTATTTCTGGGTTAATTTCCAACAGGTTAAAATTCACACTCGAACATTCACCCAAGATACAAGTTAGAACAAGAGTTATTGCAGCTTTATTCGGTGGATTATTATTCGGTTTTGGTGCACAGCTTGGAAGAGGATGTACGAGCGGCGCTGCATTAAGCGGTATGGCTGTTCTTTCAACAGGCGGCATTTTAACTATGATGGCGATATTCGGTGGGGCATATATGTTCGCATACTTTTTTAGAAAACTTTGGATATGAAAATAAATAAAAAGTGAGGCTCACCTTTAAGGTGAACCTCACTTGGATGAACCTCACTTGGAGAAACAGAATTGAAAGGAAATTATAATGGGACCTTTAGTTCCAGACTTAATTGGAAATGAATTAAACTTTGTAGTTGCTCTTTTTATTGGAGTCGCATTTGGATTTATTCTTGAGCAGGCAGGTTTTTCAACTTCAAAAAAATTAGTCGGATTGTTTTACGGATACGATTTCACAGTCCTCCGTGTTTTCTTTACTGCAGGAGTTACAGCAATGCTTGGGGTAATTGCTTTGGGTCATTTTGGTTTGCTCGATGTAAGCCTGATTTATATTAACCCGACTTTTCTTTGGTCTGCTTTAATTGGCGGATTTATTATGGGACTTGGTTTTGTCGTAGGAGGATTTTGCCCCGGTACAAGCTTTTGCGCTGCAGCAATAGGCAAAATTGATGCGATGATTTTTATTGCCGGCTCTTTCATCGGAGTTTTGATTTTTGCTGAAGGTTATCCTCTCTTTGAAGAATTATATAAAGCAGAATACTGGGGATATGCGAGAATCTTTGATACAGTCGGGATGTCACAAGGGCAGTTTGCATTTCTTTTAACGACAGCTGCCCTGTTCGTATTCTGGGCAACAACATTAGTTGAAAATAAAGTAAATGCCTGCCTGCCGGCAGGCAGGGAAAAATCGAATCCGGAATTTCGTCCTCTTAAATTATATATGGGGTTAACGGGCATAGCATTCATAATTGGTTTTTCTGCATTCTTCTTACCGGATGTAAAAGAAGTTTACCTGAAAGAAGTCGAAGATGTATCTTATGTAAACTCTTATAAAATTAAATTTATGACTGTTGATGAATTAGCTTTTAGAATATTAGATAACGATAAGTCGATCCAGATTATTGATGTCCGTTCTCTTCGGGAATTTAAAAAATTGAGTCTTCCCAAATCACTATCATTTTCTGTAAATGAACTTTTTAATAAAAGTGTGGAAAAAATTCTTACAATTAAGTATAAAAAAAATATCTTTATTGCTGATGATGAATTAACTTCCAAACGTGCTGCAATTATAGCTGATAAGCTGGGATACGTCGAGCCCGTCTTTCTTAAAGAGGGGTTGAGTGGATTCAAAAAAGAAATCCTTGAATTTCAAATGCCTTCTGAGATTAAGTCAAGAAGAGAAACAGATACATTTCGCTTTAGAGAAAAAGCAAGCAGGGAAATTCCTGTTTTAATTGAGAAGAATAAAAACAAAATAGTTCCTAAAAAAGAATCTAAAAGAGCTATTGGCGGTTGTTAGTATTTGACAAATATTATTATTTGTAAAGTAACTGCATTCCCCAATTAAATTATTCTTAAGTTTATTGTAATTGTTTAACTAAATTTTTAAAGGGGCAAAAATGGATACTAAAATAAAACCTAAAAACGAGTCCCACCTCGTTGATGATACCCGTTATTCAATGGATACCCATTTAATCTACGGGAAAAATTTTACAAAGAAATGGGATTATTCACACCAGGTACTTCCGCCAATTACATCTTCAGTTATATTCCGCCTTAATTCCGTAGAAAGAGGTGCAGAAGGTTTCCAGGAATTTGCTCATTCTCCTGAAACCGGTGAAGAACCAATGCCAATTTATATTTATGACAGGCTTGGCGAACCAAATAAGGAAATCCTTGAAGAGAATCTTGCTTATGTTGAAAGAGGAGAAACAGCCGTTACTTTCTCAACAGGAATGGGGGCTATCTCCGGCGTGATTGGTGTGCTGACAAAAGCAGGCGATGAAATTATCGCTCATAAAACTCTTTATGGTTGTACTTATTCTCTTCTTACAAACTGGCTCCCCAGATACAATATAAAAACTTGTTTTGCCGATCTAACAAACCCGCTGGAGATTTATAATGCTTTGAGCAACAAAACGAAAGTTATTTATTTAGAATCTCCCGCAAATCCCAATCTTGATATAATAGATCTGAAAGAAGTAAGGAAAATTGTTGATGAAATCAACGGGCAAAGAGAAAACAACAATAAAATTAAAATCGTAGTTGATAATACATTTGCAACTCCTTATTGCCAGAGACCGATAGAACTCGGTGCTGATTTTTCTGTTAATTCCCTTACAAAAGGTCTTGGCGGTTTCGGAACAGATATGGGCGGAGTTGTAACAGGCAAAATGGCTTACAGAGATGTGCTTCTTTTATACAGGAAAGATTTTGGAGCCGTTCTCAATAATAAAAGTGCATGGAATGTTCTTACTTATGGATTAACAACTCTACCATTAAGAATAAAACAGCAAATGAAATCTGCATTAAGAATAGCAGAATATCTTAGCAACCATCCAAAAGTTGAGTATGTCAGATACCCCGGGCTTCCGTCTCATCCCGGTTATAATGTTGCAAGAAAACAAATGATCGACTTCAACGGTAATTTTGCGCCGGGAAGTTTGATCTATTTTGTTCTTCAGGGAGATTCTGCACACGAAAGCAAGGAAAATGGGAGAAACTTTATTAACCAGGTTGCTAACAATGCTTATACTATGACGCTTGCTGTAAGCCTTGGTCACACAAGAACTTTAATTGAGCATCCGGCTTCAATGACTCATTCTATGATTCCTGCAGAAAAACTTTCCGAATCGGCTATCGACCCGGGGGGAATAAGAATTGCAATCGGTATTGAAGATACAAATGATATTCTTATGGATCTTGATGAGTGTTTGAAGGTAATTTAACTGTGAAATAATGGAATAGTTATACCTAATTGAGAACAAATTCAGGTCACATCTTTGCATGTGACCTTTTTTGTTATTTATCCTAAATTTGGGTATCAGATAATTCATTATAAAGGAATGAAATGAAAATTGTACACAAGATAAGTTTGCTCTTTTTATTATTATGCTTTACCGGTTTTGCCCAGGATGATGTATTTGAAGAAGATTCAGTAGAAGTTTATGTGATTGATTCTTTCATTCCACCTGATAATCCTACTGTTTTTAATTTATCTTTTTTCACAAGTCAGCCAGCCAGATCGGAAGTTATCTTTGACGACGATATTGAATTAGCAATTTCCGATACATTATCGGAAGAACATAAGATAAAAATCGACCTTACAAAGATTAGCTTTAAATCAAAAATGGTTCCTTATGTAATTTATGTTGAGGATTCAGCCGGAAAAATAAGCAGCAGCGAAAAATTTGAATTCGAGCTGCAGGAAGAAATTAAAATGGAAGACGAATCAAATTTTCTTCTGCTTTGTTTGTTCGGAGGAACAGTTTTTCTTATCCCAAATCCAGTTTTGGTTATAACGGAAGATGAAAATTATTTTAGTCTTACAAAAGAAATAGCACTTGTTACTTTTCGTGGAAGCTTCAGGTACCCTGCCGGTTATATTGCTGCGGAGTATTCTCATATCTTTAAAGCTCCACAGAAAAATTTCTTAAGACTTGGCTATAAGCGTATCATAGAAATTCCGGGGATACAGTATATTTCTCCGGGGCTGAACGGATTTACAAATTTTAATGGCTTTAACGGTATCAGTCCTGAGTTGTCTATAGGCTGGTTTAAGATATTTAATACATTTACAGTTTATACCCGTTACAGATTTAACTTTAAGCCCGGTGAATCTGAAAGTAATTTTCATGAGATATCTTTAGGACTCTATTCAAGCTTCTTTTCATTCTACTTTTAGTTTTCTATCGGGAAAGTTATTGTTCCGGATGATTTAGTGTCACCGATGCAGTTGAAAAATGAAAGGCATGATGCAATATTTATTAATCACGATTTTAATAATCACGGGTGTTATCTTTCCGCAAAAAGGGGGAATTAAAGGAAAGGTTACCGATAACAACAACCCTGTATCATCTGTCAACATTTTATTAATTGAGACTAATTACGGTACCAGCAGTGAAGATGATGGAACCTTTGAAATAAGAAATATACCTGCAGGGGAATATGAAATAAAATTCAGTTCAGTCGGCTATGAAACAAAAATTCTTAAAGTAAATATTGAAAGTAACCGGATTATAGAACTGAACATTGAATTAACTCAAAGAGCAATTGAGGTTGGAACAGTTGAAATTTATGGAGGTCCTTTCCAGAGACAGGACGATACGAGAACCAGCCTGATAAACTTAAGTCCACGGGATGCAAAAGTTATCCCAGGTGCTGTGGAGGATGTCTTTAGGACATTACAGAGTTTACCCGGTGTTCTTGCGCCGAATGATTTTTCGTCGCAGCTTGTAATCCGCGGCAGTGGACCGGATCAAAATCTAATTTTAATGGATGATATAGAAATTTTTAATCCGTACCGTCTTTACGGTGTAATTAGTATGTTCAACCCTGATGCTGTTTCCGATATTAGCCTGATCACGGGTGGTTTTCCTGTAAAATATGGCGACAGGCTTTCTGCTGTTCTTGATGTTACCAACAAGGAAGGGAGCACAAAAAAATATTTAACCGGTAGCGTTAATGCCTCGATTGTTGATGCAAATATTGTTCTCGGAGGAAAGAATCCTTTCAGTCTTAAAGGGAGCTGGCTTATTAATTCCAGGCGGACTTATTATGATCTTATAATCGAGCCGTTTGTAAAAAGTGCCGGGCTTGTCGAGGAGAATACTTCATTTCCTAATTTTTATGATGTACAGGCAAAGATTGCAGTAGGTCCATATTCCGGGCACAAGTTTTTGCTTAACGGGATCTATTCAAGAGATGGTGTGGATTTAGTCAGCGGAAAGGAAAGACAAACCCCGGACAGCGTTGATGTTTTTAATATTACAAGAAATGATGTTTTGGGATTTGCATGGCACTATGTACCGGATGAAAATCTTTTTAACAAATTAATCGTGTCCTGGTACAATAACAGCGGGGCTACGGATTTTCAGTCCGAAATTCTGGATCCATCTCTTCAAAGGGAAGCATTCGAAAATGCACTTCCCGATACTCTCTCTCCTTACTTGTTCGGATTCAACCTCGATGCTTTTTTTGCTTTTACTAAGTATTCGATTGATGATAAGTTTACTTACCTGACGGGTAAGAATTTATTCGAAGCCGGTGCCGGGGTTGATTTTCTTAAAACCGTTATCGATTTCAGATATAATATAGATCCTGAATTGAAATCAGTTTTTACTTCGCAGCCGATGTTTAAAGCAATATTTGACGATCTAAAAGATATAAAGCATTTTAACCGTTACCGTGCTTATGTGCAGAACAGGTTTGCAATAACGGATCACCTGTTCGTTCAGCCTGGTTTAAGGTTTGATCATTATAATATTCTTAATAAATCTTACTTAGCTCCCAGAATATCTTTATCTTATGCAATAGATGAGTTTACAACAGCACGCGCTGTTTGGGGTGTATATTATCAATCGCCCGGTTACGAAAAACTTAGAGACCAGGGTGCTCTGTTTGATTTTAATAATGTTTACACAAAGGACCTTGAAGCTGAAAGATCGATCCACTATGTTCTGGGAATAGAAAGATGGTTAACAAACGAATGGTTATTGCGCGTAGAAGGTTACTATAAAGATTTTACCAATTTGATTATTCAAGATCAGGTTAAAGGATTAAAATATATAACCGATTCAGTTCCGGGTAAAGATCTCCGCTATAGATCTGGTTGGACAAACCCAGTTATGATTTTGGGCGATTCTTTAACCCAGATCCCAGTTAATAAATCGGTTGGCGAAGCTTACGGCTTGGAATTCTTTCTGGAGAAAAAGAATATTTTTGGAAACAACCGGTTTTCAGGATGGATTTCATATTCACTTGCTTTTACAGACAGGGTCGGGTTTAATAAAAAAATTCCTTTCTATTTTGACCAGAAACATACAGTGAACATTGTGTTAAACTATAAGATCAATTCCTGGCTCGATGTTGGAATGAAATGGCATTACGGTTCAGGTTTCCCAACTAACGAAGCAGTTGGCATTAAGCCGAGGATTGTACTCGTTGATCAGAATTTTGACGGCAAGCCTGAAACACCCGTAATTGCAACGAGGCAAGGTTCGGGCTTACCTCAGGACAGGCAGGAAGTAATTTATGATGTTGATTATGGCGACAATAAATGGAATGTTCGTTTGCCGTCATATCATCGTCTCGATATCCGGTTTACAGCTTTTGCAGATTACTGGGATCTTGACTGGACATTTTACCTGGACGTTATTAATGTTTACAACAGGTCAAACGTTATTAATTATGATTATTTTGTTTCAGATAATCTGGCTTTAGGTAAAGAAGCTGTTAATATGTTTCCTATAATTCCCACACTTGGATTTAGTGTTAAATTTTAAGAATTTCAAAATTCAAATCTCAAATCTAGAAAAAGAATTAGATCAATATTTAATATTTAAGATTTGAGATTTGAAATTTGAGATTTCAATCATACATACAACTTAAATTGGAATGAATAAACCGGAAGTTTTTACAGTATCAGAATTAACTAACCAGATTAAATATTCACTCGAAGAAAATTTCTCTTATGTTTCAGTAATTGGTGAAATATCCAACTTCAAACCTCACATATCCGGTCACTGGTATTTTAGTGTAAAGGATTCAAATGCCGTTCTTGCCTGCACAATGTGGAAAGGATATAATAATTTTGTTTTTTTCACTCCCCGGGACGGAATGAAAGTAATTATTAACGGGAAGATTACGGTTTACCCTCCAAGAGGAAATTACCAGCTTGATGTACGCTCTATGAAACCGGCAGGTGCCGGTGAGCTGCAGGCAGCATTTGAATTATTGAAGCAGAAACTTTCCGATGAAGGACTCTTCGATGATGAAAACAAAAAACCAATCCCTCAATTTCCTTCCAAAATTGGTATAGTAACTGCAATGGATAGCGCTGCATTCCGTGATATGGTAAGTGTTGCAAAAAGAAGGTATCCTTTGGTTGAATTAATAATTTCTCCTGCAAGAGTTCAGGGAAGCGGGGCTGCCGAAAGTATAATACAATCATTAAGGCAATTAAATAAAAGCGAAGATATCGATATAATTATAGTTGCCCGTGGGGGCGGCTCGATTGAAGACTTGTGGGCTTTTAACGAAGAAATTGTTGCAAGGGAAATTTTCAAATCTAAAATTCCTGTTATTTCCGGCGTAGGTCACGAAATAGATTTTACGATTGCTGATTTTGTTGCAGACCTGCGAGCTCCAACACCATCTGCCGCAATGGAATTAGCAACTCCTAAGATGGAAGATATTGTCGGATTGATTAATCATTTGGCTGATGAGTCTTTGCAAAGAATATCCGGTAAGTGTGATGATTTTAAAAAAGAAGTTATGATCTCATTAAATTCTTATGGCTTCAGAATACCGCAGGGACTAATACGAAACAGAACGCAACAACTTGATAGCATAATTTATAAGCTTATCAACAATTTTGGCTATAATATTAAATTGATGACGAATAAAGTAGAATTGGCTACAAAATCTCTCGAGACACACGATGTCCAAAGAACGTTAAAAAAGGGTTTTGTACTGGTATCTCAGGGCTCTAAATTTGTTACACGTTCTGCAAAATTTAACCCTGATAATTCCGCAGTATTGAAATTTTATGACGATGAATTAACGGTTATTAAGAAAAATTAGTTATTTTTATAGCATTATCTGGTTCGGATTTGAATGAGCAGGAAAAACGAGAAAAAATCTTTTAGAAAATCACTTACACGCCTTGAGGAAATTACAAATCTTCTTGAAAGCGAAGAGATTGAACTTGAAGAGGCTTTGCAGTTATATGAAGAGGGAATTAATCTTTCCCGTTTCTGTCTCAGTTCTCTTAAATCGGCAGAGATTAAAATTACAGAACTTAAAAAGAAAATCGAGAACTTGCCTCTTGATGAAGGAAAACTATTTGAAGAAGAATAATCCCTGGTTGTTAAATGGTTGATAAAGACAAGTACGAAGTATTGTCTAAAATTAATTATCCGTCGGATGTAAGGAATCTTGAATTTCCCGAACTTAAAAAATTATGCGGGGATATTCGCGAATATTTGATCGATGCTATTTCCGAAGTCGGAGGTCATTTTGGAGGGGGACTCGGTACTGTAGAATTAACAGTTGCAATTCATAAAGCTTTTAATACGCCGGACGACCTGGTAGTATGGGATACGGGGCACCAGGCTTATCCTCATAAAATCGTAACTGGAAGAAAAGAGCTATTAAAAACAATCAGGCAATTGAACGGTATAAGTGGGTTCCTGAAAAGAGCCGAAAGTGAATATGATACTTTCGGAGCCGGACATGCTTCTACTTCAATTTCCGCAGCTTTGGGAATGGCAGTTGCAAGAGATATTAATAAATCTACAAAAAAAGTTATTGCAGTAATAGGTGACGGTGCAATGACCGGTGGAATGGCTTATGAAGCAATGAATAATTCCGGTTTAATAAAAACAAACCTGACGGTTATTCTTAATGATAATAATATGTCGATTGCACCGAATGTCTGGCAGTTGTCTAATTATTTCACTGAGATGATTGCCCATCCCGATTACAATAAGTTTAAAGGACAAATCTGGGAGCTTACCGGCAAGCTGGATCAGTTTGGTGACAGGTTAAGAAAAATAGCTGCAAGGCTTGAGGGAGGTATTAAAGCGGTTATTACTCCCGGTATGCTTTTCGAGGCGCTCGGCTTCAGATATTTCGGTCCCGTAAACGGTCACAATCTTCACCAGTTATTGAAAATTTTTGAGCAGGTTAAAGATCTTAAAGGACCAATTCTTATCCACGTTATTACTCAGAAAGGCAAAGGTTATAAACCGGCAGAATCACATATTCAAAGGCTCCACGCTTCTACTCCTTTTGATAAACTGACAGGTAAAGCTCATAAATCCGGAAGTGCCGTACCATATACCAAAATTTTTGGTCAGGCTCTGGTAGAGATTGTTAGGGAGAATCCATTGGTGGTGGGTATAACCGGCGCTATGCCCGACGGAACAGGTTTGGATTTGCTTCAAAAAGAATTTCCTAAAAATTATTTCGATGTTGGAATAGCAGAAGAGCATTCGGTTACATTTGCAGCCGGGCTTGCAACACAGGGAGTTATACCTGTTGTAGCTGTATATTCGACTTTTCTTCAAAGGGCTTTTGATCAGATAGTACACGATGTAAGTTTGCAGCATCTTCATGTTGTTTTTGCACTTGACAGGGCAGGATTGGTTGGAGCGGATGGTCCGACACATCATGGCGCTTTTGATTTATCCTATCTAAGGCTTATTCCAGGAATGGTTCTGATGGCTCCGAAAGATGAATCGGAACTAAGGGATATGCTTTATACTGCTGTTAAATATAACAAGGGACCAATTGCCTTGAGATATCCGAGAGGTTCGGCACTCGGCGTTACCCTGAAAAATGGTTTCGATCTTATCGAAATTGGCAAAGCAGAAAGATTAACTAAAGGAGATGATGTTGCTCTTCTTGCTGTGGGTTCAATGGTAGATTATTCACTTAAAGCAGCAGAAAAACTTGAAGCTGAAGGGATTCATTGTGAAGTTGTAAATATGAGATTTATAAAACCTCTCGATACAAAAATGCTCGATGATATTGCCTCAAGACATGAGAAAATCATTTCTCTTGAAGAAAGCACCTTAACAGGCGGTTTTGGTAGCGGTATTCTTGAGTATTTTGCGGAGAAAAATTACAAGAACAATATCCTGAGAATCGGTTTACCCGATCAGTTTGTAGATCATGGCACCCAGAAAGAACTTCATCATTTACTTGAAATAGATCCTGAGGGAATAATCAAGAAAGTAAAATCCTTTACGGGGAAAAAAGTTATAAATCACGAAGTAGCAGTATAACTGAAGTCAAAATGGAAAAAACAAAAGTTGCGGTTATAGGTCTTGGCAGTATAGCTCAGTTAGTTCATTTGCCTAACCTGGTTAAGATGAGTAACGTTAACCTGGTATCTGTTGCAGAAATAAACAGCGCCCGTCTCAACACAATAGCAGATAAATTTAATATTAAGGAAAGATATACAAGTTACAAGGAATTATTGGAAAAGAGCGACATTGAAGCTGTAATCGTTGCAACACCGACCGGCACCCACAAAGAGGTGGCAGTTGCATCGCTTAAATCAAAAAAGGATGTGCTTGTTGAAAAACCCCTTGCCCGGTCATTCAACGAGGCTAAAGTTATAGTAGATACTGCAAGGAAAAATAAAAAGAAAATAATGGTTGGGATGAACCTGAGATATAGACCTGATGCAATGATATTAAAAAGCATTATGGGTGCCGGGGAAATCGGGGAACCATTTTATGTTAAGTGCGGATGGATAAGAAGACAAAGCAGTGCGCAAAGGTGGTTTACAAAAAAAGAAGAATCGGGAGGCGGTGTTATTGTTGATCTCGGTATTTCTCTTCTCGATCTATCTCTCTGGCTTCTCAATTATCCTCCTGTTAAATCGGTTACTACACAGTGTTATTACCAGAATACAAAAAATGTTGAAGATACTTCGTTAAGTTTCCTGAGATGTAAAAATTCCTCGGTAGTTAATATAGAAACAAGCTGGTCGCTGCCTGTAGAAAAAGATATTTTTTATTTTACAGTATATGGAACAAAAGGTGTTGCTTCCTTAAATCCATTCAGGATTTATAAAAAAATTGAAGCACAATTCATAGACCTAACACCTTCTCAGGCGGAAAGCCCTTTGAGCGCTTTTAAAAAATCATATCTTAATGAATTAAAAAGTTTCATTGGTGCAGTAAGAGGTTTAAACCCTGTTTTTTCTTCCGGTGGGCAGGCTTTGTTGAGACAGAAAGTCATTGATGCAATGTATCAGTCGGCTAAACAGAAAATTGAAATTGGATTATAACATTTTATGAAGAAAATCTTACTCGCAGACGATGAAAAAGATATAGTGGAATTTTTACAGTATAACCTTAAGCAGGAAGGGTTTGAAGTAATAGCCGCTTACGACGGGCTTGAGACTTTGGGAAAAATTAAAGAGAATCCCGACCTTATTATTCTCGATATAATGATGCCTAAAATGGACGGTTATGAAGTCTGTAAGAAAATAAGAACTATAAAAGGTTTTGAACACACTCCGATTATTTTCCTGACTGCAAAATCCGGGGAAGTGGATGAGATAAAAGGACTGGAACTGGGAGCCAGCGATTATATCCAGAAGCCTATTTCACCACGGAAGCTTATAGCAAGAGTTAAAGCCAACCTGAGAAGTTCCGGAAAAGAAGGAGAAAAAAAGTCTCCGCCCAGAATAATAATCGGGCCGCTGGTAATAGATAAAGAAAAATATGAAATAAGCATTAATGGAAAAATAAAAGTCTTTCCCCGGAAAGAATTTGAAGTGCTTTATTATCTTGCAGGTAACCCTGGAAGAGTATTCGGCAGGGAAGTTTTGCTTAAGGATGTATGGGGTCCTGAAGTGTTTGTTGTTGACCGCACTGTTGATGTTCATATTAGAAAAATCAGGGAAAAACTGGGTGACTATTCCGATCTGATTGAAACAGTGAAAGGGGTTGGATATCGGTTTAAAAGTGTGGAATGAAGTAAAAGATAATCTTTCCTCTGCTAAGGTTTACCTTAAAGAATTCTTATTCTTTAACGCCATCTTTATTCTTTTTTCCTTTCTTATTATAGACAACAGGATAATTGTATTTACACTTATTATCCTGCTTTTTCTCTTAAGCCTTGTGTTTCTGAACATGGTCGGGTATAAGAGAAAGGGAGAATTAAATGAAGTTAAATCGGTTGTTGCAGGAATAAGAAAAAATACTTTCAACCGTCCCGAAGAAATAAAGCTAAGTAAAAACCTCCAGGCACTCCAGGAAGAGATAAAGCAGATGTTCGAAAAAGAAATAAATGATATCGAATACCTGAAGAAGCTTGAAAGAGTAAGAACGGAATTTCTTGCAAACGTATCGCACGAATTACGAACCCCCATCTTTGCGATACAGGGTTATATTGAAACGCTTCTTGACGGTGCGATTGACGATAAGAATGTAAATAAAAATTTTCTTGATAAGGCAAACCAGCATACAATAAATCTCAGCAATCTACTTAGCGATCTCATTGATATTTCGATGATCGAGTCGGGTGAAATGAGAATGAGCTACAGGTATTTCGATATCAATGAATACATAAGCCAGATTATCCAGGAAATGACAACGATGGCTAAAGAAAAAAATATCGAGCTCGTTTATCACCCTGCAAAAGCAGGGCTTCAATTATTTGGAGACAAGAGCAAGCTGAAACAGGTATTTACGAATCTTATTACTAATGCAATAAAATATACAGAGCATGGTAAGGTTGAAGTTCTTGTTGAAGAAGAACAAAAGTATGCAAAAATTATTATAAGAGATACGGGAATAGGAATTTCTCAGGAAGACATTGCAAGAATCTTTGAAAGATTTTACAGGGTTGATAAAGCCCGTTCGCGTGCTGTTGGCGGAACCGGTTTAGGGCTTGCAATCGTTAAGCACATTGTAGAAGCCCACAATTCCAAAATAGAAGTTAAAAGTGAACCTGGAGTCGGAAGCGAGTTTTCGTTTAGGCTGAAAAAATAGTAAAGAACCTAAAGAATCATTCAAAACGAAATCTACTTGCGTTTAGATATTCTTCATTATTCTCAAAAGCTATCCAACTTCTAGCATATTTTTCCGAAACGAATCCGGTTGTATTTGAGCCTGCAAATGGATCTAATACGTAGTCATTCTCGTCTGTTAAGAATTTGATAAAAAATTCTGGAAGGTACTCCGGGAATCTAGCTGGATGGGGTTTAATTCCATTCTTTTTACACAATGAAATATACTTATCATTTGCTGAATTATTTCCAAAAGTTAAAAAGTCAGATGCAAAGTTTTCTTCAAAAACGTTTGGCGATATAGAACCTCCTGAAGAAATTTTATTAAATGATCCATTTATAGTATGACCTGAAGGTCGTTGAACCTTTTTGATCTTTTTTTTATTTAGCCTTAACATATCGTCACTGTATGGCTTAAGCACTCTTCTATTATTTGCCTTTGGCCAAGGAGTTTTGGAAAACCACCATAAATGTTCAACTGAATCTTTAACTCTTATTCTCCTAACAGAAACCCATTCTGCTGGCATTGGTA
>MGZZ01000068.1:17862-20218 GCA_001802795.1 Ignavibacteria bacterium GWC2_36_12
GAAATCTTATTTCTTCAACAATAGAAATTAGTAGCTTGTATTGATATATAGATTTTGTCGGGATTCCTTTATTATAACTGCTGCCTATATTTAATACAAAACTACCATCATCTTTAAGAATTCTATATATCTCTTTTACAAATGGGAGCATCCAATTAACATATTCAACTTTGTTAACATTTCCATATTCTTTCTTAAATTCCAAGGCATATGGTGGTGAAGTGATTACCAAGTTTATCGAATTTGCAGGGATTTCATTCATTCCTTCAAGTGAATCTATCAAATAGGCATCCCCATACGTAGTACTATAGTAAGGAATTAAGCTCCTTAACAGTTTTTCTCTTTTTTGATTATATGTTAAAGAAAGTTGGTCTTGCATACTTCTTTTAATAATTTTGGAGAATCTTTAATTAAGTATACTAAAATAGGTTTACATTGTCAACCAATAATAATATTAAGTCCTCTGATTATTTATCAATATCACAAGTTGCTAAAATAAGAGGTGTAACACGACAAGCAATATCAAAATTAATAAAAAAAGGCAAAATTGAATGTGTTAAAATTGGAGGACACATTTTAATTCATAAAGATGATCTGATAAAATTTAAACCTGGATATCCAGGACGTCCGAGAAAAAAATAATATGGAATCAAAAAAAGAATTAATCAAAACGATAGATTCTTTATCTACCGATGAAAAAAAAGAAGTATTATCATACCTAAGAAAATACATTAATATCCATCCTATTGAAAGAGATTGGAATATTTCTGCTGAGGTAATATTAGAAGCAATTAATAGGTCATCTGATCTTACCCAAAGGGGAGTGAAAGGAATAATAGCTGAAGCCGCATTTAAATTTGAAATATTAGAGAAAATGAAAGGAATTGAAATTCTAGAATTTGAAGGTAATGAGCCATATGATTATAAAGTAAAGGATAAGATGGGTGAAATCAAAATTCAAGTAAAACTTCAAAGAAAGAAAGAAGGAAGACCTATGTTAGCAAATGAAGGTTATAAAAGACTTTCCTCTAATAAATATGTTGTTGAAACACAAAAAACAAGGGGCGGTAAGGATAAAACAAAACAAGATACTAGACCATATAGATTCGGGGAATTTGATATCTTGGCTGTTTCAATGCAGCCATCTACAAACAAATGGAATTCATATATGTTTACAGTATCCAATTGGTTAATAAAAAGAGAAGATAACTCTAAATTGATTTTAAAATTTCAACCAGTGTCTAAAACCTCGAATAATGATTGGACAGATGACTTGCAAGAATGCATTAAACGATTTCGAAAAGGGGTTAAAAAGACAATTAATAGTTGATTGAATATTAAATAAAATCAACAAATTTTATTCTCTTTTTACCTCGGCAGCCTCCCAACCAAACCATTTACCCATCTATGTGCTCTGTGAAAAAATGCTGCCGGTTCGGCAAACATTAAAACACATTCATTCTGTATAACGTCAATTCCCGTTTCCTCACAGAAAATAACGGCTTCTTCAGATTCCGATCCTAATTGCATCCAGACTTTTTTAATTCCCGCAGAGTAAGCATCCTTTACAACTTCTTTAGTAGCAAAAGGAGGTACAACAAGAATTGCAGCTTCAACTTTTCCTCTCAGCGCTAAAAGACTCGGATAACATTTTTCATCATCAATAAAAGCAGCATTCGGATTAACCGGGTAAACATTGTAACCTTTTGTTTTTAAATCTTTGAAAAGAGTGTATCCAAATTTCTTTCCGCTTCGGGAAACACCGACAACAGCGATATTCTTTTCTGATAAGAATTCTTTAACGAGCTTTTTAGAAGTCATTTTTCTCCCCTGTTAATTGAGAAAATACAAAAGCAAATTTAATTATTTCATGTAAAATATATAAATCAATTTAGTTCTGTACACCTGGGTTATAGAAACCGTTAAAACGGTTATTATTCTTACATTTTAGCCGTTCTCCCACGACTTAAGTCGTGGGTTAATAGAATACGAATCAAAATTAGCAAACCGTTTCAACGGTTTCTTTTTGACAAATTTTTTACATCATCTTTTATTGCTTTGAATCCCCCATTTTTTTAACTTTAGAGCCTGATTTTTAAGAAAAGAGGATATAAATGGTAGCAGTTGTAGAAATTGCCGGTCAGCAGTTTAAAGTTTCTGAAAAAGGAAAATACAATGTTCCGAGGCTTAAAGAAGAAGCGGAAGCCAACGTAACTTTTGATAAAGTTTTGTTGTTAACAGATGATAAAGGAACGAAGGTCGGTAATCCATCTGTAAGCGGAGCTAGAGTTACTGCAAAGGTTCTTGAACATTTGAAAGATGATAAAGTAATTGTTTTCAAGAAGAAAAGAAGAAC
>MGZZ01000068.1:20226-58709 GCA_001802795.1 Ignavibacteria bacterium GWC2_36_12
AGAAAAGAAACGGGCATCGCCAGTTGCTTACAAGAATTGAAGTAACTAAGATTGCAAAGGGTAGAGAGACAAAAGAAAAGGAGACTGAATAATGGCTCATAAAAAAGGTCAGGGTTCAACAAGGAACGGAAGAGACAGCAATGCACAGCGTCTTGGTGTTAAAAGATTCGGTGGTGAAAATGTTATCGCGGGAAATATTCTTGTACGACAAAGAGGTACTAAGTTTCATCCCGGGCAAAATGTTGCAAAAGGTGGAGACGATACTCTCTTTGCACTTGTTAACGGTACTGTAAAGTTTGAAACTAAAAGAGGCAACAGAACATATATTAGCGTGTATCCCGCTGCATAAGCCAAAATGTCGGCAGACAGTTTAAGTGCAAGTTCAAGTGTAAGTTTTAGAATTTCTTGAACTTGAACTTACTCTTGAACTTAAAACCCCAGCCTCTCCATATCGGCAACTAATGTTTTAACTGCACTAACCGAATTATCGAGTAAAGTTCTCTCTTCAGAATCGAGTTCAAACTCTATAACCTTTTCAACTCCATTTGAACCAAGTACTGCCGGAACTCCAACATAATATCCGTTAATGCCGAATTCGCCATTAAGATAAGCACAAACAGGTAGTACTCTTTTTTCATCAAACAAAATTGATTCTGCCATAGCGATCGCTGAAGATGCAGGCGAATAAAAAGCAGATCCGGTTTTAAGAAGTTTCACAACTTCACCGCCAGCCATTTTAGTTCTTTCAACTAAGTTTTTCATTACTTCTTTCGCTTTAGCTTTATCATTGTACTTTCTTTCAAGCTGTTCCATTACCGGGATGCCGTTTATATTTGCATACCTTACAATTGGAACCATAGTGTCGCCGTGACCTCCGAGCACCATAGCATTGATATCCTTTACAGATACTCCGAGTTCCCATGCAATAAAAGTAGAAAAGCGGGATGAATCCAGTACTCCTGCTTGTCCTAAAACCCTGTTTGCAGGGAAACCTGTAATCTTTTTGAAAAGAGTCACCATCGCATCGAGTGGATTAGATATAATTATAACAATAGAATTTGGAGCATACTGTTTAACATTTTCCGCAACAGATTTCATAATTTTTGCATTCGTGGTTAGCAAATCGTCTCTGCTCATACCCGGTTTACGCGGTAACCCTGCAGTAATAATCACAAGATCGGCTCCGTTAATATCTTTATAATCATTTGTCCCTGTCACATTTGCATCAAAGCCGTCAACTCTTGCAGCTTCTGCCACATCAAGGGTTTTTCCTTGCGGCAAATCTTCAACTATATCAAACATTACAACATCTCCTAATTGTCTTGATGCAGCTAATTGTGCCAGCACTCCGCCAATCTGACCTCCGCCGATTAAAGCTATTTTCTTCCTTGGCATTTTATTTCTCCCTGAGTTTTTTGTAGTAAAAATGTTAAAGCTAAAAATATGAATATTATACGATATGCAAAAGCGTAACTTCAAGAGCAAGTTCAAGTGTAAGAGGTGATTTTAGATAAAGAAAACTTGCACTTACTCTTGCTCTTGAACTTGAACTTGAACTATTTTAAGTACTATGAAAAAAATAACTGTTATCGGGGCTGGCAATGTTGGTGCAACAACTGCTCAACGGCTTGCAGAAAAGGAACTTGCCGAAGAAGTTATTCTTCTCGATGTGGTTGAAGGAATTCCACAGGGGAAGGCGCTCGATATGCTGGAAAGCGGACCCGTTGAGCCTTTCGATACTTATTTAAAAGGAACAAACGATTACAGCGACACAAAAAATTCCGATATAATAATAATTACAGCAGGTCTTGCAAGAAAACCTGGAATGAGCAGGGATGATCTGCTAATTGCAAATGCAGATATAGTTAAGTCGGTTACTGAAAAATCTGTTGAACACTCGCCGCAGGCAATTATTATTGTTGTCTCAAATCCACTAGATGTTATGACTTACGTAGCTTTTAAAGTTAGCGGATTTGAAAGACATCGCGTAATAGGGATGGCGGGAATTCTCGATACAGCACGCTTCAGAACATTCATTGCAAATGAGCTTGAGGTTTCTGTGAAAGATGTAGATGCCATGGTTCTTGGCGGTCATGGCGATTCAATGGTTCCTTTAGTTCGTTACACAACTATCGGCGGAATACCGCTCACGGAATTTCTTAGTAAGGATAAAATTGAAAAGCTTGTTGACAGAACCCGTAAGGGAGGAATTGAAATAGTAAATTATCTTAAAACAGGAAGTGCTTATTATGCGCCTTCTTCTGCAGCAGTTGAAATGGTAGAATCAATAGTTAAAAATAAAAAACGAATTTTGCTCTGTTCTGCTTTTCTGACAGGGGAATATGACTTACACAATGTTTTTTGCGGTGTACCTGTAAGGCTGGGAAAAGAAGGGATACTAAATATTGTCAAGTTAAATCTTTTGCCTGAGGAACTGAACGCATTGAAAAAATCTGCTGCAGATGTTCTGGAGAATATTAAGAAGCTTAAGATTTGATTGCAAAATTACAAGATTGGAAGGTCAGGATTCCACAGCCACAGAATATTATTTTGTTTTTAGCGTTAAGATTGTTTCTGTTCCGCTCGGCGTAATGTTATATTTCAAATCATCCATATAAATTCTCATTAAATACAAACCTCTGCCGGAATCTTTAAGCAGGTTTTCGGGTGAGGTGGGGTCGGGAATTTTACTGGGATCGAAGCCTTTCCCTTCATCTTTAACTTTTATAGTTATGTATCCGTCGTTTACAAGAACGTCAATCTCGACTTTTTTATTAACGTCACATTTGTTGGCGTGTATAATTGCGTTGGTAGTTGCTTCGGTAACGGAAAGCATCAAACCGGACATTTTGCTTTCATCGATACCGAGATCCATTCCAAAGTAATTGACAAATTCTTCTACTGTGATAAGATTGTTCGGGTCGCTCTCAATCTCTAAATGATAATGATTTTCAGCCAAAAGTTTACCTGACGTTTGTAGTAAAAATAAGGAAAAATATTCTCATTTCAATTAAAAATTCCAATTCATCTGCATCATAAAGTTAGATTGCTCTTGTTTTGCAGTGTCATCTATAGTGATGAACTCATACCATCCGAATATTCTAAAGTATAGAACCTCCTTTATTAAAAAAAAGATTTCCATCAATGGACCCACACTAATGTATTTTGAATCGGGTATTCTTTCTCTTACTTTATAGTTGAATGCTTTTAGAGAGAAATACCTGATACCGGAAGCCAAAAGTATGCCGTTTAATTTAAATGTGATTTTTGGCTCTGCATAAATCTCTTCCAGGAACCGGGTCGGTTGTGCAGAAAAAGAAGACCATTGAAAATCTCCCTGTTCGGAAAGTTTTAAATATCCGTAGCTGATAAAAGATAAATTCTTCAATATTTTGATATTGGAGGAATCGGTTGCGGTGAACTGCCGGAAAGAAAAACTTTTGTAGTTCGGGTTGAGATCTTCGAAATCGTAAACAGTATAATTCGCAGAGACCTCGAAAGTGTTTAATGAGCTGACATTTTTACCTGTATAATTGCCTCCTGCAGCAAACTTCAAAACACGGTTTATGTTATTATTGGAACTTTTTTCTGAAAGCAAATAAACAATATGGCTGTATATTCCTTCAGTGCTTACAAATGCTTCAAAGAAGGGAGTAAGGAATCTTGAATACCTCAAACGAAGTATGGAAAGTATTTCGTCCCTGTCGTCAAAATTTTCCTCGCTCGGTGTGTCGTAGCGCAATTTATTTTGTAAAAAGCTGAGAGATAACTTATCCTTTTTTGATATGTCAAAGTCGCCGGTAAAAGATAAAGAGGCTCGGCTGGAATTATTATTCTTCTGGCTTTCCTGGTCTGATCTATCTTCAAAGAAGAAATCGTTGTTGCCGTAATTTTTTGTAATATTTTTCTCATCTCTTTCGATAATTAATCCTCTTAAATTTCCGGAAAAGAATTTTGATCTGTAACTGATCACCGACTCGAATTCGACTCTTAGCTCTTTAATTTTTGTATCATAAACAGAATTGGATGTAATAATCAACGGCTTGTATCGTGTGTTCCTGTCAATTTCGCGCCACGTTACATTACCTCTCGAATTAAGAGTAAAAATATCAAAGAATTTTCCGAAACGTAAACTGTCATCAACAGAATATCCCGTTTCAGTTCTACTCTGAATGTTATTGGCAATATTGAATTCACCCGATATCTGCTGATCTGCAGTATAGTAAAAATCTTTCCTGTTCTGTGTAAATCTTGCACTGATCGTGTTAGAAACATCGTCAGCAAAATTGTTGTTGAGAAGAAGATTTAAATACCTGATAAGATTTCTTCTTGGAGCAATATCTTCATTCCTGAATTTCAGCTGAGAAGTCAAATTGAAATCAGAAATGTCGGATTCTTCAGCAACACCTTCAATTCCGTAAATCAAACCGTAATCATTTTCCCCGATTTGCCTGTTATTTGAATAACCGATGAATGGTGAAAATTCCATTCCCGGCTGAGGCGAATAAAGTGTGAATAGTGAAACATTAGATATAGATGCCTGGTTGATTTCAATTTTCCTGTCGTCGGATAAGATCTTATTATCTGCTGAAATTCCTGAAGTAACCTGCGATGATATTTTGTAGGATCCTAATAAAAGCAGGTTTTGTTCATCTCTCCTGTTCTTACTGCCTGACTTTACAAACTTTGAATTGAAGTTTTCGAAAAGCCTGAAGTTTAAATCTTCCAGGTCATAGTTAACTGTTAGTCCTGAGTTCAGTGAATATGTATTTAAGCGTTTATCCAGATATGTTGAAAGAACGTTAATGGGTTTACTAATTGCTATATAATCGAAGTTATCTATTGAGCTTTGTGCAAATAGTAAATTATCATTAATGAATACTATAATAAAAATTATTGAAAAAATTCTAAAAGGCTTCAGGACATTTTTCTTTTTCATTCTTATTCTTTAAATGTAACCACAAATAGTTTTGAGATACTGTTTGGATCCTGACTGTTTCCCGAATATGTGGCAATTCTCCAATAATAAGTTTTATAAACTGTAACGAGTAGGGAGTGAAGTTAATTTTCAGTGTGTCGTCGGTTATACTTGTTTCAACAGTAGTGCTCCATATCTCGCCAAAATACCGGTTGGTTTGCAAACCTATTCTGTAACTTGCGGGGGAGTGAATGGCTTTGAGTAAAAATTGATTAAAGAACTCAACCGTTGAATTGTCTTCCGGATAAATCACTTCGGGTATTTCAAAAACAAGGTCGTTTACTTCATCGCTTTCATCACTGATAAGATCACCTTTATCAATAGCTCTTATTTTATAATAGTAGTTTGTGTAAAGATTAATATTAAGAGTATCAGTAAAACTAATCTCATTTGCAAATCCAATCATGCTGCTTCTGTCTGAAATGAACCCCGGTGAAGTGCTTCTGTAAATATTGTAGCCTTTAACATCGCTTTCATAAGCTGGTAACCATTTGAGAAAAATTGAAGTTTCACCTTCCCAATTTCTTGCATTTATTTGCAACCCTAAAGGCTTGAGAGGATTGTACCTGTTTACCGGAGTGGCAGAAACCTCATTCGAAAACCCGCTTTCATTATTCCAGGTATTTAAAGAGGTTATTTTGTAATAATAAGTCACGTTGTATTCGAGGGAATCATCGAAATAATAACTATCACTAGTATAAGCAATTTTTGTTGATTCTGTTGAATCTGTTCTGCGGTAAATGTTATATCCTTTGATATCGCCTTCATTACTTGATTGCCAATCAATTGTAACTTCACCGTCGGATGCATAATAAACATTTAACCCGACAGGAACTATAGGAGGAATAACGGAATCATCCTCTGTTTCGGTAGGGCGTTCACAACCATTGTAAAGTAGAAGTGATAAAAGCAGTACTAAAGCAATTCTTTTTCTTTTCACTAAGAACTATATGAATTGAGTTTAACTGTAAAATAGCCAGTTTGTTATTTATTTAAAAGTGGAAAGATTATTCATTATGGCAAGCAAAGTGGATTACAATTCTGACTGTAATATTGATTTTAAATTTTAGGATATGGACCTAAAAACCTTTTACCATTCAAATGAACTAAATGAGTAGGGTCATGAGCTGTCCAGACGTTTGTCTCTCACGCAACTTCAGTTATGTACTTTTCCCTTATAATAATCATTTTCAATGATGTTTAGAAATTCCATCAAGTCTTCTTCAGTAGTGATAAAAACTTCATAACGTTCAATCCCCAAGCTACCTTTTTTCTTTCCGTTTGCTCTTACTCTATCATCATATTTTCCTTCAAGTGAGGTTACTTCATCAATATTTGTATTGATTACTAGATGGCTTTTTCTTCCTGTTTTACCTGCATAACCAATTACAGAAAAGTTTTGTTTTCCAAAACTTACTTTAATTTTTGTTGCTTGAACCGTAATAAAAACCTCATCAATCTTTTTCAAGTATTCATAAAATATTCTAAATAGCCTTTTGGCTTCATCTTTACCAAATAAAAATGCTTCTACATCTGCTAACTCAGGTTTATTATCTATGATGGATTTAATTTTTTTAATCTTCTCTGCATTTTCTTCTTTTATTAAATCCTCGGGATCATTATTTAAATAATCGATAAGAAGCAACTCATTTTCAAACCATAGGTACTTTATTAAAGTGATTTCGTTTTTTGATTTCTGTGCTTTGTCAATATCATTTGGAGTAAAGGATTTGGCAATCATAACCACTTCAATGCTGTCTTCTGAAATATTTTCATATTTGGGGAGTTCAATTCCAAATTTCTGAGTTGATAAAAGATAGATTCTTGGAAAATTATCCTCAACAAAATCTTTATAATCGCTAACTTGATTTCTGATATTCTTGTCTAGATATCTTTTTAATTCAAAAACTACAAACTTATTTGTTTTAGGATTAAAAGCTAAAATATCAATTCTCCCAGAGCCTCCTTTATTTCTTACTTTACCTGAGAGTGTAAACTCACTTTTTATTAATTTGAACTGAGGAAAAAAATTATTCCAATTCTCAGAGAGAAATCTGTTGAGCTCAGTTTCCGATTTATTTATCCTCTTTAGAAAAGTTCTTTTCTCTGTCGAATATATTTTAATCATAACGCTTATTAGTTTTATGAGCTCGAAGAACAGGCGAACTAGGATAATGTATATAATGTTCGGGCTCAGAAGAAACCCAGACATATGTATCTAAAAGAATTTCGTCATTCTCGCTAAAATTTCTGTTAGGCACAATAGAAACGAAAACTTTATCAAGCAAACATTTAGAATAGTTATTTTCGATTTTAGATTTCATCTTTTGTTTCATTAAACCTACTGAGACGAAATAAATAGTATGCCTGTCTTGGAAAATATTAATCGTTTTTATAGGAGACTTAAGTTTTTGGGGATTTACTAGGAATCTTTTCTGAAATTCTTTTAGTGCTTTCATATTCTGAACTTATAATTTATTATTAAATCCCGAATGCCCACACAAGAATATAGAAGAATGATCATAAATATATATAATAGAGTAATAACATACTTTATTGAATAATAGTACTTCACTTTAAATTGACAATCACTCCTTTTTTGGATAATTTTGATTCAGATAAAAACAATATTCGTCAATAATGATCCTCGAATATCTCCCGATTTTAGCAGTTTTTGGCTTTGCAATTGTGTTTGCTTTGGCTACAGTTTTTTCATCTGAAATTTTTGGTCCTAAAAGACCAAATGCAGAAAAACTTTCAACTTATGAGAGCGGAATGAAGCCGGTCGGCACCACGAGTGAAAGGGTTTCAATAAAGTATTACCTGATCGCAATGCTGTTCATTATATTCGATCTCGAAGTGGTTTTTATTTATCCGTGGGCTGTTCAATTTAAAAAATTATTTAACCAACAAGGGATTTCTGTTTTTGTTTCGATGGTGATTTTTTTAGTCGTGCTTGAATTAGGTTATTTGTATGTGTATAAGAAAGGCGGTTTTAAATGGGATTAGAAGCTAAGCTGACAAAGGATGGTTTTTTTACGAGTACAGTTGACGCCCTGGTTGCGTGGGCAAGAAAAAGTGCAGTATGGCCAATGCCCATGGGAATTTCCTGTTGTGCTATTGAAATGATGGCGTCCGGCGATCCTAAATATGATATTGCAAGATTCGGCTCCGAGGTTATGCGATTTACACCGCGTCAATCGGATTGTATGATTGTAGCTGGTACAGTTACTTATAAAATGTCTCACGTGGTAAGAAAAATTTATGACCAGATGCCTGACCCTAAATGGGTTATTGCAATGGGTGCCTGCACATCTTCCGGCGGAATGTACAGGTCTTACTCGGTTGTGCAGGGAATAGATCAGTTCTTACCTGTCGATATTTATCTTGCCGGTTGTCCGCCGCGTCCCGATAATCTTTTGAATGCCCTTATGCAGATACAGGAAAAGATCGGAAGATCAAAAGCAAGAGATTACCAGGACATACCGCTTCCTGAATTACCTGTAATACAAAACAATTAATTGATGTTATACAAAACGTTTTGGAATATTGGAGTGATGGAATATTGGAATGTTGCTTCTGTAATTTTTTTATTCCAATACTCCACATGCCTGGCGATAGGCAGGAATTCCATTATTCCAAACATTGAGTAATATGAGTCGTTAATATGGATTTAAAAGAACTCGTTACTAAGAAGCTCACGGAAAAATTTCCTCAGATCAATTTTGATATAACTGATTATAAAGATCAGCTTGCTGTAACTTTTGATAAGCAGCACATTGTAACTATTTCTGATTTTTTGAAGAACGATGAAGATCTACAATTTAAATTATGTGAAGATGTAACAGCCGTTGACTGGGCAAGACGAAAAAAAAGATTTACAGTTGTTTATCATATCTTTTCTCTCAAATTGAATTCACGGATCAGAATAAAAGTAGATGTTGAAGAAACAGAAAATATCGAATCTGTTTCATCTGTTTGGAAAACAGCAAACTGGCATGAACGCGAAACTTACGATATGTATGGTATTACTTTTAAGAATCATCCAGACTTAAGAAGAATGTATATGCCGGAAGAATTTGAATATCATCCTTTGAGAAAAGATTTTCCTTTGATGGGCATACCCGGCTCGCTGCCATTACCAAAAAAAGAAAACTGATTTTATGGAAAGAGTAACAAAAGAAGAAGTACCCTCCAAAATACTTCAGGCGCTTTTAAGTACGGATTCAGACATTTCCGTTGATGGTGCTCTTGAGAATGAAATGATTCTGAATATGGGTCCGCAGCATCCTGCAACTCACGGTGTTTTAAGGCTGCTTTTAAGATTAGATGGTGAAACTGTTATAGCTTGTGTTCCCGAGCTTGGTTATTTGCATCGTGGATACGAAAAGATGGCTGAGAACATGACCTATTATGAATTCATACCTCACACCGACCGCCTTGATTATCTTTCTCCAATGGCAAATAATGTAGCCTGGGCTATGGCAGTTGAGAAGCTTGCGGGAATTGAATCTCCTGCTCGTGCTCAATATATCAGAATGATGATTACTGAATTAGCAAGAATTGCATCTCATCTTGTCGCTATAGGTGCTCTTGCAATGGATGTTGGAGCTTTAACTGTTTTTCTCTGGACATTGAGAGAGAGAGAAAAAATTCTCGATATATGGGATATTCTTTGCGGTGCAAGATTTACAAACAGCTACACCCGTATTGGCGGGGTTGCCAATGATGCACAGCCCGAAGCACTCGCAAAAGTTAAATGGTTTATTGATCAGTATGAACCAAATCTTGATGAGTGTGAAAAGCTCATAAATACGAATCGTATTTTTATTGAGCGTTTGGATGGAGTTGGTGTTATATCGGCACAGGATGCAATAGAGATCGGGTTTACAGGACCAAATTTAAGAGGAAGCGGAGTTGAGTTTGATCTTCGCAGGGCAACTCCATATTTATTTTATAATGAAATTGATTTTAATATTCCTGTTTATAAGGAAGGCGATTGTCTAGCGAGATATTTTGTAAGAGCAGATGAGACAAGAGAGAGTATAAAAATTATTCGACAGGTGCTTGATAAGATGCCGCAGGGAGAAGTGCTGGCAAATAGCCCTAAAAAAGTTCTTCCTAAGAAAACCGAGATTTACAGTAAGATGGAAGAACTGATTCACGATTTTATGATCGTTAATTTTGGAATCAATCCTCCTGTTGGTGAAGTGTACAGTGCTGTTGAAAATCCTAAAGGCGAGCTTGGTTTTTACCTTGTAAGTAACGGTGAAGGGCGTCCCTGGAAATGTAAAATTCGTTCTCCCTCGATGGTAAATCTTCAGGCACTGCCTATGCTTGTGAAGGGGCATATGGTATCTGATGTTGTTGCAATAATCGGAAGTATAGACCCGGTTATGGGTGAGGCGGACAAGTAGTCATTTGTCAATGGTCATTGGTTATTTCTTAATAAATGGAGGGACAATGAAGTTAGAAGAATTACAAGTATATCAATTGGCAATGGAAATGGCAGAGAAAATTTGGATTATTGTCGTTAATTGGAATTATTTTGAAAAAGATACAATTGGAAAACAATTTGTTAGAGCTGCAGATTCGATTGCGGCTAATTTAAGTGAAGGCTTTGGAAGATATTTTTATAAAGAAAATAAACAGTTTTGTTATTATTCAAGAGGATCATTGTTCGAGACTTAAACATGGCTTGGCAAAGCGAAAAATCGATCATTGATTGGGGATGAACAATTTAAAGAATTCAATGATGTTTGTGATTTAATTGAAAAAAAAACTTAATGGTTATATAAATTCAATTGGGAAAGAAAATAATTAATTTAATGACAAATGACGATTGACTAATGACTAACTTCAAATTTACTGAAGAGAATCTAAAGAGAATAGAAAACGAGATAAAGAAATACCCTGTAAAGCAACCCGCTGTAATGGCAGCGTTGTGGATTGCGCAGGAACAGAATGGCTGGATATCGGGAGAAGTTATTAAAGAAGTTGCATCTATTCTTGAAATGACAGCAGAAGAAGTTCTGGGTATAGTTTCTTTCTATACAATGTATCACCAGAAACCGATGGGGAAATATCACATTCAGGTTTGTACAAATGTTTCCTGTATGCTTAAAGGAGGTTATGATATTTTCGACCGGGTAAAAGAAAAATTAAATATTAATAATATGCAGGTAACTGAAGACAGTATATTTTCTCTTGAGGAAGTCGAATGTATGGGTTCGTGTGGAACAGCACCAATGATTTCAGTGAACGAAGATTATTATGAGAATCTCGATAAAGAAAAAGTTGACCAATTGTTGAATTCTCTAAAAGAAAAGAATTAAATGGAAAAGATTGTACTCCCAGACATAAAAAACTTCCACAAAATTGACGTTTATATAGTTAACGGCGGTTATTCGGCAGCAAAAAAAGCTTTTGCTCAATCACCTGATGACATAATTGACCAGGTTAAAAAATCTGGTTTGAGAGGCAGGGGGGGAGCCGCTTTCTCTGCAGGCTTAAAGTGGAGCTTTATGCCTAAAACTTCGGCTAAACCCAAATACCTTTGCATAAATGGCGATGAGAGTGAACCGGGTTCATTTAAAGACAGGCAGATTTTTGAATTCAATCCGCATCAACTAATTGAAGGAATTTTGATTACAGCTTATGCAATAGGGGCAAAAATTGCTTATGTATATATTCGTGGTGAATACCACAAATGGATAAAGTTATTTAACATAGCATTGGAAGATGCTTATTCACAGGGATATGTTGGCGAAAAGATGAAGCAGAAATTCGGCACTGAGTTTTATTGCGATATCTTTATACATAAAGGTGCTGGAGCTTACATTTGTGGTGAGGAATCTGCTCTAATGAATTCTCTCGAGGGAAAGAGAGGATACCCCCGCATAAAACCGCCTTTCCCTGCACAGAATGGTTTATGGGGATGTCCAACAACGATAAACAATGTTGAAACAATTACAAACGTTCCTCCGATAATAAATAAAGGATGGGAATGGTTTTCTGCAATCGGGGAACAAAAGCATCCCGGTACATTACTTTACGGTATCAGTGGTCATGTAAATAAACCCGGTGTTTATGAGTTACCAACCGGTACTTTGTTAACAGATCTTATTTACAAATATGGTGGAGGCGTGCCGGGTGATAAGAAAGTTTTATGTGTTATTCCCGGCGGTTCTTCTATGCCTCCAATCAGAGGTGACCAGATAGAAGGTGTTAAGATGGACGCAGAATCTTTAAAGACTGTTGGTTCTGCAATCGGTACTGCCGGAGTTATGGTAATGGATGAAGATACCGATCTTGTTAAAGTTTTAGCCAGGATTGCAAAGTTCTATTATCATGAAAGCTGTGGACAATGCACGCCCTGCCGTGAAGGAACAGGATGGATGTTAAAAATCCTTAACAGGATTATTGCCGGAAATGGTTCAATTTCAGATATTGATTTACTTATATCCGTTGCAAATAATATAGAAGGAAATACAATTTGTGCACTCGGTGAAGCAGCAGCGTGGCCGGTTAAATATATGGTTACTCGTTTCAGAGATTATTTTGAAAAAAGAGTAAGTAAAGAAGTTGTTTTGCCTGTTGCAAATAAAGTTCACTCTATGAGGGGGACAGCTATACCTTTAGCAGATATTAAAACCTGAGCTAACAGTCTTCTTCAAAATCATTTCAAAACTTCTTTGCTCTACCTTCGTACATAAATATCTATTTCATTATATTAGATAATATGAATAGCTCTAAATATCCAAAAGAATTATCCCGCGGGACAAATAATGTTGTAATAGCTTTGAATAAAAAAGAAGCAGGAAAAATATTTACTCCTGAATCCAGAGTGGAGATTTCTGTAGAAGCTGATAATCTGAAGTATGCAAATAAAATTAATGATCTTGTGGTAAAATTTATTAGAATAGAGATGGAAGAGGATAGCCAGATACTTGTGATGGAGAGACTCAATATATTTGAACCAAGATCTTTTGAAGTTGAAGTCCGTGAAATTATGTATTCTGTTTTCATAGAAAAGCTGAAAGAGCTGCATTCAAACGGGTTTGTACATAGGGGTATAAAGGGACCTTCGGGGTATGGAGGAAAACTTTTTGACAACGTTGTATTTACTTCAGAAGGAATAAGGCTGATTGATGTAGGAATTTCTGCGATTAAAGAGAAAGCGTGGGAAGATCTTTTTAAAAAATATGTTGATACTGAACTAAAGGAAACTGAAGAGTATTATTCTTTTATAATGGAAGTTTAATTGTAATTAATTGAACCTCGCCTTCCGAAGGTGAGGTTCAATTATTATCTTCAAAAATTAAGAAGCAGAAGCCCTCATTCCTAATTCTCTATCAAGCATAATCAGACCGTTCTTATTATCGCCAATAAGTTTCAATCTATCAAGCAGTTTTAATGCAGTCGATTCTTCTTCTACCTGTTCGCTAACAAACCATTGCATAAAATTATTTGTAGCATAATCTTTTTCAGCAAGAGAAAGTTCTACTATTCCGTTTATTGATTTTGATACAGATACTTCCTGGTCGAATGTCTCCTTAAAAATATCAACAGGAGCTTTCCAGGTTGCTTTCGGGGGATCTATTTTCATAAGTGTAACTTTTCCATGCCTGTCATTTATATAATCCAGGATTTTCATTGCGTGCCCGTATTCTTCCTCCGATTGCAGCCGGTACCAATGTGCAAATCCATCAAGACTTTCTGATTTAAAATGTGCAGACATAGCGAGATAGGCATAAGAAGAGTATAATTCCTCATTGATCTGCTTATTAAGTGCCTTTAAGATTTTATCCTTTATCATGCTTTTCCTTCAGACATTTATTGGTTGGAGTTTATTATTGTTTTGGAAATTAATGTAAGAAAATGAAACAAAGACTGCAAATTTTTAATATTAATTAAAAATGGGCTTAATTTAAATAAAACGAAAGAATACGGTCATCTTTCTTACAGAAGAGCAACGCAATACTGATCGACTTACCTTTTAATTAGCTTTTGGTTTCTTTATATTTGCACTCTAAAAAGCTAAAAAATACTACAAAAAAGGGCATATGATAAGTTTAAAATCCCTCAATGAGGAACAAAAGAAAGCCGTAAAACAAACTGACGGACCGATTATGATAGTTGCCGGTGCCGGTTCGGGAAAAACACGAGTTCTTACATATAAAGTGGCATATCTTATCGATATGGGTGTAAACCCGGAAAATATTCTTGCATTGACCTTTACAAACAAGGCCGCAAAGGAGATGAAAGAAAGAATACATGAACTGGTAGGCAGTAAAGCAAGTTCTATCTGGATGGGAACATTTCATTCTATCTTTGCAAGGATTTTAAGAATTGAATCAAAGCAGATTGGGTATGAAAGTAATTTTTCAATTTATGATGCTGAAGATTCTCACTCGCTTGTACAAAACATCATATCGAATTTTAACATAGAACTCGAAGCTATTACATCTAATTCGATAAGACATAAAATAAGTTTTTTCAAGAACCATATGGTACTTCCAGGCGAATTCAAAAAGAAGCATATGCATTCTTTTATTGATGAAAAAGTTGCGGAGGTATTCGAGGAGTATCAGAAGCGTCTTTATGAAAATAATGCCATGGATTTTGAGGACCTTCTTCTTAAGCCTATAGAACTTTTTAATAAGAAAAGTAATCTCTATCAAAAGTACAAAAAGAAGTTCAAGTATATTCTTGTTGATGAATTTCAGGATACGAACAAAGCACAATATGAAATAATAAAAATGCTAATCAACAAGGATGGAAACATTTGTGTTGTCGGAGATGATGCCCAGAGCATTTATAGCTGGCGTGGTGCAAACCTTGGTAATATGCTCGACTTCGAAAAAGATTTTCTTAAAAGAAAAATATTTAAGCTCGAGCAAAATTATCGTTCTACAAAAACTATCCTGTTAGCGGCAGATTCTATAATTAAGAATAACAAAGACCAGTTGATTAAAACTCTCTGGACAGAAAATAACGATGGAGAGTTATTAACCTTAATTAAATGTGCTGATGAAAAAGATGAGGCTTTCCAGATAGCCAAGTACATCAAACAGGAGATTTCGAAGAAAAAACTTTCTCTTAAAGATATTGCAATACTTTACAGAACAAATGCCCAGTCACGTGCACTCGAAGATATATTCAGGCGGGAAAAAATTCCTTACAAAATAATTGGCGGAGTTGAATTCTATAAACGAAAAGAAGTAAAGGATATAGTTGCTTATTTAAGAGTTCTGTCTAATCATAATGATGAAGAAAGTTTATTAAGAATAATGAATTTTCCCCAGAGAGGAATAGGAAGCACTACGATTAAAAGAATGATTGCGTTTGCAAGAAAGCACGATATTTCTCTCTACGATACTATGGCGAGGATTTTCGAGGTTATTGACATTAAAGAGAGAATTCAAAAAAATGTTAAAGCTTTCAGGTTATTGCTTGAAAAGTACACCGATCTGAAAGACAAATTTTCTTTGGGCGAACTTTCACGGGCAATGGTGGATGAATTAGGAGTATTAAAAATATTTAAAGAAGAGGGTACTCCCGAATCACGGGCTCGTTTGGAAAATATAAGCGAGTTGTTAAATTCGTTAAGCGAGTTTTCAAGTTCCAATAAAGATGCAAAGCTCGAGGAATATCTTGAAGATGTATCGTTGGTTTCTGATATTGATTTATATGAAGGCAAGGCAAATTCCGTAACATTGCTTACAGTACACAGTGCAAAAGGACTTGAGTTTCCTATTGTATTCATATCCGGTTGTGAAGAAGACATTTTCCCTCTTTCAAACCGCTTTAATTCCGATGCTACAGTTGAAGAAGAAAGAAGACTGTTTTATGTGGCGGTAACCAGAGCGCAGGAAAAGGTATATATATCTCATGCCCGTTCAAGATATCGTTTTGGTGAAGTTGCATATCAGAGCAGATCAAGATTTATTGATGAACTGAAGCCCGGCGTTCTTAAAGAAGTTAACGGAAGTATAGGGAGAAAATCATCGCAAAGGAAATCTAAAAAAGAAATCTATTATGAATATTTTGAAACTGTTGATTATGAAGATTTTGACCAGGATAATAAATTTGTAAGACCCGGCAGCAGGGTTATGCACGAAAAGTTCGGGCTTGGAAAAGTCACACAAGTTACAGGAGCCGGGGAAATGCAGAAGGCGACTGTAATTTTTGAAGGTAACAACGTTAAACAACTAATGCTTAAATTTGCAAAATTAAAAATTCTGTAAGAAAGTATTAGATTCTAATACTTTTTATGAAGGAGAAAATATAATATGTCGATAGCCCCTAAAAAACTTGCGATTCTTGTAGCCGGAGGACCAGCTCCCGGCATTAACAGTGTTATAGGTGCAGCAACTATCCGAGCTATTGTTGAAGGTATTGAAGTAATTGGCGTAAGAGACGGCTTTAAATGGCTGATGGAAGGAGATATTTCGCATACAAAGGAATTGACCATTGATAATGTGAGCCGTATTCATTTTAGAGGCGGTTCCTATATCGGTATTTCACGTTCAAATCCGACCAAAGATAAAAAACATCTTGAGAATACGGTTACTTCTCTTTTAAGATTAAATGTTGACAAGCTCATAACAATTGGCGGTGATGACACAGCATACAGTGCATTAAAAGTAGATGAAATG
Source organism: Ignavibacteria bacterium GWC2_36_12 (assembly GCA_001802795.1). Classification (GTDB taxonomy): domain Bacteria; phylum Bacteroidota; class Ignavibacteria; order Ignavibacteriales; family Ignavibacteriaceae; genus RBG-16-34-14. The sequence continues at coordinate 36,865 of MGZZ01000068.1, forward strand.
GCAGGCGAAAGAATAAAGGTTGTTCATGTTCCTAAAACTATTGATAACGATCTCGATCTCCCGCATGGCATTCCCACTTTCGGTTTTCAGACTGCAAGACATATTGGAGTAGAAGTAGTCAAGAATCTCATGGTTGATGCAACTACAACATCAAGATGGTATTTTGTAGTTTCGATGGGAAGAAAGGCAGGGCATCTTGCTCTCAGCATAGGTAAAGCCGCCGGTTCAACTTTAACCCTTATACCGGAAGAATTCCCGGGTGATGTTATTAAGCTTTCACATATGGTTGATGTTCTTGTAGGAGCAATTATTAAAAGATTGAGTTATGGAAAAAGCGATGGTGTTGCAATTCTTGCAGAAGGTCTTGTCGAAAGGCTTGATACAAGTGATCTTGAATCTTTGGTAGATATTGAAAGAGACGCCCATGATAACATCAGAATAGCTGAAATTAATTTCGGCGAAATACTTAAGTATAAAGTTCAGGAGAAGTTGAAACAATATGGGCTTAAAGTAACTATAGTTGCCAAAAATATCGGTTATGAACTGAGATGTGCTGATCCTATCCCGTACGATATGGAGTATACGCGTGATCTCGGCTTCTCAGCCGCACAGTTTATTATTAATGGCGGAAGTGGAGCAATGGTCTCTATACAGAACGGATACTTTGTACCACTTTATTTTAATGAGATTGTAGATCCGCTTACAGGACGGACGAGAGTCAGAATGGTAGATCCTAGTTCAGAAACCTTTTATATAGCCAGAAGATATATGCTTAGGCTCAACCAGGCGGATTTTGAAGACCCGCATGAATTGGCAAAATATGCTGCAACATGTGGAATTTCTCTTGAAGAGTTCAGGAAACAGTTCTATTATCTGATTGAGAATGACCTGCTGTATAAGTATCTGAAGGAAGGGAAAATAAAGCTGGCAACTGCTGATTCCAATGCAGTTTACAAACCTTTGCCAAAAACGAAAGGTAATGAGCCTAATGATATTAACGGTCTGGTAGTTGACCAGGTTAAATCATAGGGAAATTAGCTTTGCTTTCTTTCTGACTTTGGCAGCTTGTAAAAGCAGTATACTGTTGTACGATAATACAGCTCAAGGCTATTGTAATAAATAGGATGCCTTCTGTATTTAACCCCATTTTTCTCCTTGATAATTAAATTATTTTCAGAATTAATTAGTCATTAGGCAAAATAGTATGTTCTACAGAATAACTATCCCACACCTTTTTAATATAAAAATTAATTCTCCTATTATTAGCAGCATTAAGATAAAAAGAAAGAATATTGGGCAAAATATTAAAACTTTAGCTTTTAATATCAAATAAAACTTATTTAAATTATTCTTGTTAAATTTGATTGTCCGGGAAGCAAATATCTATTTTATTCTTGAAAAAAATATTCTTAAATTACACCGTGATTAAAGGAAACGAGGAGAATTAACTATGGCAAAAAACTATAAATCTAATAAAGATGAAACTGTCCGGATGTTTAAAAGCGATTTTATGGAAGCCCTTTCGAGAGTTCATCCGGCTGTGCCTTTAATAATTTATCTTCCCGTAATAACGTTTTTTATGTATAAATCTATTGGCACCTACGAATTTTCGTTCATAACTATTTTTACACTTGTTTTATTAGGTATCATAGTTTGGTCGCTTGCTGAATATACGCTCCACCGTTTTGTTTTTCATTTCGAACCCAAATCAAAGTTTGGAGAAAAACTGCATTTTATATTCCATGGAGTTCATCACGATTACCCGAGTGATTCGCGCCGACTTGTAATGCCTCCGTCTGTCAGTATGCCTTTGGCAGTTCTTTTCTATTTTTTGTTTGAAGCAATTTTAGGTAATGATCTTGTTTCGCCCTTCTTTATTGGTTTTTTGACGGGATATCTTTTTTATGATATGACTCATTATGCAGTTCATCATTTTAACATAAGAAATAAATTTTGGTTAGTGTTAAAAAAACATCATATGCGGCATCATTTCCAGGATCCTACCAAAGGGTTTGGAGTAAGTTCTCCTACCTGGGATGATGTGCTGGACACAAACTTTGATAAAACACAGGAAGATGTTAAAGAATTATTAAATTTGAAACATGCACCATCTCAGAATAAAAATTAGAGAGATAAATTTGTATAAAAAATTTGCTCTCCTTGTTTTTCATTTATGATTTTTTGATTTCAAAATTCCTCTTAAAATCCATAGTTAAATGGTGTAGCATTATAGTACAGAAATAATAATGTTTATTCATTTTGCGACTTTTAATTAAAATAAATTTGGAATTATAAAGCTGTATGAATCCTTCCCTCCGGCATAATATTTGGCTCAAACCGGTCAATAATCCAAATAATTATATGAGGAAAAAGATTCAATTGGTACCCTCCGGAATATCTTTTATAGACGAAGCCTGGGGCGGGTTCTATAGAGGAGGAACGTATTTACTCGTTGGTCCCAGGAAATCCGGCAGAACACTAATTGGGCTGCAATTTACTAAGGAATGCGTTGAGCAGCAGGAAGTATGCCTTTATTTTACAACCATGCGTCCAAAAGATTTGATGATCAATGCTTCTTCAATAGATTTTGATCTTCAATCCTGTATGAGCCAAAATAAAGTTGTTGTTGTACGTGTAAACTCTCCCGGTGATGCGAGTTCCTATTCGGAACCCGACGAATATTTGTCGGAATATCTCAGAGATATTGTTCCGGTAATTGAGCAGTATCAACCTTCCAAGCTGGTTTTTGATGAAATGACTCCCTTCACAGGATTTAACAACATTGAAAAGCTTAAAGAGGCTTTCATAAAAACTTGTGAAGAAATTGAGGAGTATGGAATAACAAGCTTATTTATTATTGGTGAGCCTGCTACACCATCAGCCGGAACCATAGTATATTCCCTATCTGAAAATTCAACAGGAACGATACATCTCCAGAAGAAAGAAAATTCTGAAGAAGGTATGTTTGCCGGTGGTATTATAACTATTACTCCAAACGTTGGTCATACAGAGGGACAGTTTAGCGCAAGTTATCATATTGCACCGAACAAAGGCTTTGTTACTGAAATTTCAAAACAACCTTCGGTACAAATCGGAACCTCAGAAACAAAAGAAGAAAGCCTATATAAGTCTCTTTCACAGATCGAAACTAAGACAGAGAATTATTCTTTCACTAATTATTATGATTATGACGATTTTTATTTGATTCTTAATAATCAAATTGCTTTTTATAAAAGTACAGGGCAGACTTTCGTAGTTGTGTCTCTTATGCTTGATGAATCCGCAGTAAACCAGGGGCTTTTAACTCTTTCGCAGTTAAAGAATGCTGTTCGATTATCTACAAGTAAAAAAGATAAGATATGTGTTATCGACAATAGGGTTGTTGTTCTTATCACAAAAGAAGATCGGAAGAATGTTAATAATTTGGTAGCCAGAATTAAGGAGAATTTACCAGGTACAGATCGTGAATATTTAAGCAGGGTTGCACAATATATTTCTGTTTGTACACTTCAGGTAGATGACTCCATAAATAATGCTGACGATTTATTGAAGCAAACTTCTGTTAAAGAAATAAGTTAACCCTCCCCTGAGTTCCTGCTGATCTTGTGCTATAATGATACAAAATTGAGTAGTCCATCCAATACTGTGACAAGGATAGATACGTAATAAAATAGAAATTGAATCGTTCCGATGGCATTATAATTGTCCTTTTTTAGACGGAAAATAAGGGCAATTAAATAGTGATTCTGATAAAAGGGTTTGTAAAAGATCCGGTTGTTCTGCTTGAGAGCGAATTTAAAGAGAGGGAAGAACTTATAAACTTTCCCACTTCATTTAATTTTTTTTGTACTTTAAGTAAATCAATCCAATCTTCTACTGCTCTTTTGATTTATTCATTGGCAGAAATTTTAAAGATCATAACCGTAGAAGTATGAGAATAATTAAATGGAATCAATTCCGCTTTTATATAAAATAGTTTTTGTTGTTGTAATAAATACAATTGTTGTGTCTGTGGTTGCATATTTACTTTGCAGGATGAAAGTGAAGAAGGAAGTAAAATCTATGGTTTCACTTACCAAGTCAAAGGAAACAGATAAACCGGAAACCTCAAAGTTACAAAAGGGTGAAACAGAAGTTCCCAGGCAATATCAAAAACCGGTTTCTACTCCTGATGACAAAAAACCTATTGTTGAAAAACAAGTGAAAGATCAAAAAAAACAAAAGTTCCTGAGATATACGCCATTGGGCTATATCAATATTGAGGAAGATAAAAACAAGAAAAAATCGAAATGGCGTTAAAAATTTTTTTAGTTGTTAGTAATTTTAATGTATTCTTTAAGGTATTTTTTCCCGGGTTAATTTATGCCGACTGTTAGATTGAAATTAAGTAATTATAAAGAAGCAATATTTAATAAACGTTTGGTTGAGATAATTGACAATGTTACCTCTGCATACCCGTTTACTTTTGTTAATCTTGAACGGTTCAGAAAAGAAATTGAAGGGCTCGATGAGCTATTCTGGATTAAAGATGAAGAAGGAAAATATTTATTAGTAAATAGTAAATTTGCTTCAAGCTTACATTTTACTGCTTCACAAATTGAAGGAAAGCCTGTAGACAAATTTATTCCGGGCTATCTTTTAAGTTTTAATAAAGCTTTAGATGAGTACATTAAAGAATCGAGAAATGCATTTATTATTGAGGGTTTTCCATTTACAGGGGTTTCTGCGGGAGAGGACTATCAGACAATTGAAATTCCGGTTACTAATCCGGAAGGTAATGTAGCAGCAATAATAGGAATTGCACAAAAGATAGATTTAATTTCTGATAAAGTTAAAGATTTACCTTCTGTATTGAATTTAGTAAAATCATTAAGTAAAGATTTTGTCTACGTTGATAAAAAAGGAATCATTACTGAAATAAGCGACGGTTTTTGCAGCCGTTTTGATTTGATATCCTCCGAACTAAAAGGCAAGCATTATAATAAAACTTTGCCGGCAAAGGTAAAGATTTTAATAGAAAGTTTTATTGAATCAGGTAAAGAATCTTATACAGTAGCTGTAAGCGATACAGATATTACCGAAAGCCAGGCTTTTTTTCACTTTATAAGAATAGAGGGTTCGGAAATTATTATCCTCCTGGAAAGCAAAATAATTTCAGAAGAGTTAAAGCCAGCGAATAATACCAAGACATACGATTTTCTTGTACAAAATAATCCCGAACCGGTTTTTGTATATGATAAGGCAAATCTTCGATTCCTCGAGGTGAATAGTGCTGCTCTCAAATTATACGGCTATGCAAGAGATGAATTTTTACAACTCGATTTAACCGATCTATACGCCCCGGATGATATCCAGACTTTACTTGATAAAAACAATGAGGAGTTTGGAAAAGTATATGTTACTAAACCTTACAGGCAGAAGAGGAAAGACGGGACTACTATTTTTGTCGAACTGAGCAGAGTCAAAATTAAATATTATAGTAAAGATGCCCTCTTTAATGTAATCCGAAATGTAACCGATAAGCTTAAACTTGAAAAAGAAAGTCAGCAATACAGTGCATTATATAAAAACACAAGCGACTTATTTTTTATAACCGATAAGGATGGGTTTATAAAATCGGTTAATAGCTCGACAACAGAAACTCTCGGATATTCCCTGGAAAGTTTACAAGGATCATCATTTACATCTTTGGTTATTAATGAAGACAGGGGCAAAATAAATACTTCTGTTTTTAAGTCACTTTCAAAGGAAAAGTTATCATTTATTACTTCATTAAAAAAAGCAGGGAATGAATTTTTAGAAGTACAGCTTATCTCCAATCCGGTTTTTGATTATAAGGGAGAAGTAGATTCATACACTGTTGTTTGTATAGTAAAGCAGGAAAAAGTAAAAGAGGTTATTAAAGAAGTAATAAAGGAAGTTCCTGTTGAGATTAGTGCAGCCAGTGAAGATTTTTCTAAAGTTGCACCGGAAGCGGCTTTTTTGTCAGGAATTTTTCATGACTTGCTGACACCTATAAATGTGATTCTTGGTTTTGTTCAGGAATTAACTGAGAATATTGAGCAATCTACTCCCGAACAGAGAGAAGCTGTGGAAATAATAAACCAGAACAGGGCAAACCTTTTAAGTTCGATGAATTCAATTATTGAGCTAACGCAGATTGCCAAAAAGCAGGTCGAAATGAAATACGGTACATCTAAAATTATTGAAGTTGTTGATAAACTGAGAAAAGATTTACTGGAAAATAAAACTATTGAGAATGTTGAGCTTGAATATGGAAAGATTTCAATGTCTCTTGAAATAAAAACCGACTTACAGAAATTTCAAAAACTTTTTTCACTAATTGTTGCAATAACAGCAAAAGTAAGCGGAAGAAAGAAAATATATTTATCCGCTTCTCCTTTCACCAAAGAACTTTTTGTAGTTTACGTTAGAGACGAATATTCTTCATTATCAGAAGAATTCACTGAAAAATTAAATGCTATTTTCGCTAACGGCAAAAGATTTTCCGGCAGAGAACTAGGTATCTCTTTATTAACATTAAACCTTTGTAATAGTTTAATGCATCTTTTAGGTGGAGAGTTTAAAGTGTTTGGAGAACAGGAAGCCGGATTCGTGTTCCCGTTGGATATAACAAAAATAGTCGAGCCTCCAAAAGTTGAAACTGAAACTGTTGATAATGTATTGAAAGAAAAAGAAGAAGAACAACAACCTGAGATTAATGAAGAAAAAGTTAAACACGTAACTAAATTCGAGGAAGTAACTTTCGTTAAAGAACCCGATATCAAAGGAAATGATCAGCCTGTTCAACAAACTATTGATATTTCCGGTTTAAGTTGTCTTTACCTGGAAGACCAGCCGGATTCACAAATGCTCTTTTCTGTAGAGATGAAAGACTTGAAGGAAATTAATTTTGCTGCCGGGTTCGAGCAGGCATTACCGCTTCTTAAGAGTAAACGTTTCGATTTTATTGTTATAGATATTAATCTTCAGGGGGATTATAATGGTCTCGACATTCTTAGAATAATAAGAACCATGCCTGGTTACGAAAACATACCCATTATAGCAGTTACGGCATATCTTTTGCGGGGGGATGTGGATAAATTCATTCACGCTGGATTTACAGACTTCGTATCGAAGCCGATTTTCAAGGAAAAGCTTCTTCGGTCACTTAAAAAGGTCTTATTCACTGTGTAGTAAATGGGAAAAATTGACAATTAAGTAGTAAAAGTGAATATTAAGACAAAGTGAAAATGAAAAATATTCTCAAAAATAAAATCATAATTTTTGTCATACAATTCTCAGTAAATTATAATAATAAATTTAAACAGCATTAAGAGATTTATATCCTGCAGAATAAAGACTCAAAAAATGAAATAGCCTGGGAAAGATGGCGCAAGAATGCAGAAAAATTTCCTAACCGGGACGCAATTATACACTGGGTGGCAGGAGAAGAACCCTTTAAATGGACTTTCTCTTCTTTGATTTCATCAGCAGAAAAATTTTCTTTTTTACTACGGCAAAACGGAATTAAGCAAGGGGAAGTTTGTGCATTAATCATCAGGCATAATCCTAATTTTTATCCTTTATACATGGCAATTTCAAGTCTGGGTGCAATACCAGCAGTGCTTGCATATCCAAATCCGCGCTTACATCCGGATAAATTCAGGCAGGGGATAGAAGGAATGTCGCATCGCTCTGGGCTTGATTGGATCTTAACGGAAAAAGAACTCGATACAACTATAAGACCGCTTGTTGAAAAAGAGGGAAGCACAATAAGAGGAATTCATTTCCCGTTAGAGTGGGATAAATTATTAATCCCTGATGATACTTTTTTAGCTGAAATAAAAAAGTTTAATCAGGAAACAAAAAGTACTGATCCGTTTCTTTTGCAGCATTCGTCCGGTACAACTGGGTTGCAGAAACCGGTTCTTTTATCACATAAAGCAGTTCTTGAGCATGTGAAAAATTATGCTGAAGCAATTCACCTAAAAGAGAACGATAAGATTGTAAGCTGGCTTCCCCTATACCATGATATGGGTTTAATAGCTGCATTTCATCTCCCTTTAGCTTTCGGAATCCCTTCTGTTCAAGTAGACCCTTTTGAATGGGTAATGGTTCCCTCATTGCTTTTTGAAGCTATATCAAAAGAAGGAGGCACTATTTCCTGGCTTCCTAATTTTTCTTATAATATGATGGCTGATAAAATTCAGGATTATGAACTTGAGAATATGTCTCTCGAAAGTGTGCGAATGTTTATAAATTGCAGCGAACCTGTGCGTGAAGAAAGTCATAAAAAATTTTATGACCGGTTCAAGCAATATGGATTAAAAGCTAATTCTTTATCCGCCTGCTACGCAATGGCTGAAACAACGTATGGCGTTACTCAAGTAGAACCCGGAGTTGGACCTTCTGTGTTGCTGGTTAGCAGGCTGGAAATGTCGAAAGGAAAAATCAAAGTAAGTGATGATCCTGAATCTTCGAGAGTTTGTGTATCATCTGGTAAAGCTATTAATGGATGTGTAATTAAAATAGTTGATGAGAATAGAAAAGAGATAAATGAAGATTCAATTGGTGAGATCGCTATTAAATCGGTATCAATGTTTGACGGTTACCGTAATTATCCTGAAAAGACGGCTGAAGTTTTAGAGGATGGCTGGTATTACAGCGGCGATTATGGATTTAAATATAAGGATGAATATTATATAATTGGCAGGAAGAAAGATGTTATTATTGTAGCAGGCAATAATGTCTACCCTGAAGATATTGAAGATGCAGTAAGCAAAGTAGAAGGTGTAATTGCCGGAAGAGTAGTAGCATTTGGTGAAGAGGATTTTGAAATAGGAAGTGAGCAGATTAGTGTGATTGCAGAAACTAATTCCTTAGATGAAGACGAACAAAAAAAGCTAAGAATGAACATCATAAAAGCCGGTATGGATATAGACGTTACAATTAGGAAAATTTATCTTGTTCCTCCAAGATGGTTAATTAAAAGTTCTGCCGGTAAACCAAGCAGAAAAGCTAACCGTGAAAGAATACTTGATTTGAAAGAAAATAAAATGGAATTAAAATGATTTCAGACGAATTAAAAAAAGTAATCATAAATGCTTTAAAATTGGATGATTTTGATTTTAAAGATGAAACAGTTGCTTCGCAGGTTCCCGGATGGGATTCATTAAGTCATATAAATGTAATCCTCGCAGTTGAAAAACATTATAATATCCGGTTTAATAATAGAGAAGTTCTTCGCTTAAAGAACATTGGAGATCTGCAAAGATTAGTTGTTTCCAAGTTACAAGCTTAAGCTTCATGTTCTCTTAATTCTTTACTTAATAAATTCATGCTAACCAGTATATGCAATTCAATTCAATAGATTTTGCAATATTTTTACCAATTGTGTATTTCCTATACTGGCTGGTATTTAATAAAAGCTTAAGGTTACAAAATTTATTTCTTCTTTTCTGCAGTTATTTTTTTTATGCCTGGTGGGACTGGCGATTTCTTTTCTTAATTATTGGTATAACTGTAGTTGATTTCTTCACAGCCCGCCAGATATATAAATCTGATTCCATTAAAACTCAACGTTTTTTTCTTTGGATAAGCATAATATTTAACTTGGGATTTCTCTTCTTCTTCAAATATTATAATTTTTTTGTTGAAAATTTTGTAGCCGGTTTTTCATTATTAGGGATAGAATTTAATGTTTCCACATTAAATATTCTCTTGCCATTAGGATTAAGCTTTTATGTTTTTCAAAGTTTAAGCTATGTTTTTGATGTGTACTTGGGGAAGATTGAACCCACCAGGAATATAATTGTATATGCTTCCTTCTTAAGCTTCTTCCCAAAATTAGTTATGGGACCAATAGAAAAACCCGGTAATATATTGCCGCAATTTTCTAATGAAAGAAAATTTGATTATGGTAAAACTATCGATGGGCTTAGACAAATTCTCTGGGGACTATTTAAAAAAATTGTTATAGCTGATAACTGCGCAGTTTATGTAAATGATATTTTCAGTAATTATAATCATTATAGCGGGAGTACTTTATTTGTTGGCGCTCTTCTTTATGCCTTTCAGATATATTGTGATTTTTCAGGCTATTCGGATATTGCAATTGGTACTGCAAGACTTTTTAGTTTCGATTTAATGAGAAATTTTGCTTACCCGTATTTTTCAAGAAATATTTCCGAGTTCTGGAGAAGATGGCACATCTCTCTTACCCAGTGGTTAACAAATTACATCTTTCCACCTATACAAATGAAGTACAGAACTTTAGGAGTAATGGGAAATATAATTGCAATTATTTCAACATTTCTTATAGTCGGATTATGGCACGGAGCTAATTGGACGTTTATTGTTTGGGGTTTACTAAATGGTCTTTATCTGGTTTTCTTTATGCTCATTAATAAAGACTCCCATCCGATAGAAACTATTTTATACAACCGTTTTCTTCCCTCTATAAAAGAGCTGATTCAAATTACAGGAACTTTTTTAATAACTATATTTGCATGGATATTTTTCAGATCTGGAAGCATACACAGTGCATTTGAATATTTTTCAAAAATGTTTTCAAAGTCTCTTTTTAGTTTACCGGAAGTGACTGCGCCGAAAATATTTCTACTAATTTCAATTATGATCGTGATAGAATGGCTGCAGCGTGATAAGCAACATGGAATGGAATTCAGCAATTTAAAATTCCCGGTTTTTGTTAAATGGGCATTTTATTACGCGGTAATCTTTTTAATCATTTATTTCGGGGTTAGTACACCTAAAACCGGATTTATTTATGTCTTATTTTAATCGGTATGAATAAGTTAATAAAAAGAGGAATGGTTTTTATTTTGGTCTTTATTGCAATTGGCGAGTTAGCAATAAGGGCTAGCGATGCAGTAAAGGGGAATAACTTCTTTTCAAATGAGTTCAGGGATAAACTGGTAATAAAAAATAAAAATCCAATTGTACCTTTTACCATATTTGGGCCTGTTTATTATGTTGAAAAAAATGGCGTTAAATATATATCCAGCTCGCATAATGAACTTTACCCGTTAAAAAAAACTGCCAACACATTCAGGATTATTTGTTTAGGAGGATCGACTACCGAAAGCCCGTTTGCTTACAAAGATTATAAAATTCATTATCCTTTAGTGCTTCAAAGGTTACTTAGGGAAGCATATTCAAATAAAAATATTGAAGTTATTAATGTAAGCTTCTCAGCCTATTCAACTGCTCATTTGCTTGTATTACTATTACTTGATGTCATCTCCTGGGAACCCGATCTCGTTATAATATGTGAAAATATTAATGATATGGATGCTACATACAGGAATGATCTTAAATTCGATTATTCTAATAAGTATGGTTCAAGACCGTTTATGCCTGATTTTTATGATAATTATACAACTTTAAATGTATTGTTTCGTTGGTCGAGTTTTTACTGGTTCTTAGAGAAAAGAATAACGATTTACTCTGAAAAGTCTCGTCCTAAGAAAGAAATACCAAAAACTTCGTATGGGAAAACGCCCCCAAAAATTAGCCAGGATATTTTCAGAAGGAATTTATTAAACTTTTATTATATCACCAGCAAATGGAATATTCCCTTATTATATTCTACTCAACCATTGAATTCCATTACCGGTAGTTTCGGTTACCTGGTATGGGATGATGCAATGAAAAATGTAAAGGTTCCTTTAGATTCCGAAAGAAAATCGCATCATGAATTTTTTAATAAAATAATAAAAGAAGTAGCACTAAATACAAATTCATATTTTTTAGATAATGACTCTTTACTGGGCGGAGAGCCAAAATATTTTATGGACGAAGTTCACTATTCAAAGATCGGAATTGAAAAATTGGCTGGGAATTATCGTGACTATATAATTTCTAAAAATATTATTAAATAAAAGGATTATTATTCGAGTGAAAGCGAAGTGAAAAAGAGTGAATATTTTAGGTATTTCTGCTTATTATCATGATTCTGCTGCTGCATTAATTAAAGATGGAGAAATTATTGCTGCAGCTCAGGAAGAAAGATTCACGCGAATTAAACACGACCAGGAATTTCCTAAAAATGCAATAAGCTATTGCTTGAGGGAATCAGGCATCAAAGTAAATAATCTGGATTGCATAGCTTTTTACGATAAACCATTTATCAAGTTTGAGAGAATTCTTGAGACGTATCTTTCATTCCCAGCTATTGGCATCCGTTCTTTTATAAAGGCAATTCCCCTTTGGATAAGAAAAAAAATCTGGATTCCCGATCTTATTAAAAAAGAATTGGGTTATGAAGGTAAAGTTTTATTTCCCGAACATCATGAGTCTCACGCCGCATCCGCATTTTATCCGTCACCTTTTTCAAAGGCTGCATTTCTAACTATTGATGGAGTGGGGGAGTGGGCAACTTCTTCTTTCGGAGTCGGAAAAGATAATTCAGTTGAAATTCTTGGCGAGCTTCATTTTCCACATTCACTTGGACTGCTCTATTCGGCTTTTACATATTTTACGGGTTTCAAAGTTAATTCCGGAGAATACAAAGTAATGGGTTTGGCTCCTTACGGGCAGCAGGTATATGTTCAGAAAATATACGATCATCTTATTGATTTGAAAGACGATGGTTCTTTCAAAATGAATATGGACTTCTTTAATTATTGTACAGGGCTTACGATGACAAACAGAAAGTTTGACGAAATATTTGATGGTCCTCCAAGAAAGCCGGAATCAAAATTAACCCAGAGGGAAATGGATCTCGCCGCTTCAGTTCAGGTTGTTGCAGAGGATATTATGCTGAAGATGGCTGCTAATGTTAAAAAAGAAACCGGTGAAAAATATTTATGTCTTGCCGGAGGAGTTGCATTAAATTGTGTCGGCAATGGCAAGCTGCTTAGGTCCGGTTTGTTCGATGATATATGGATTCAGCCCGCTGCCGGTGATGCAGGCGGGGCTATAGGTGCCGCTTATGTTGCTTATCATCAGCATTTTAATAAACCTGCTCAGCCTAAGAATGGAAGAGATTCGCAAAAAGGTTCTTATCTGGGTTCCCATTATTCAAATGAAGAAATAAAAAACTTTCTGGATAAATATAAACTTCCTTATGAGTATTTAGATGCAGATGAAATCTTAGATAAAGTAAGTGATTTTCTGATTCAGGAAAAAGTTATTGGATGGTTCCAGGGAAGAATGGAATTTGGACCGCGTGCCCTGGGAAACAGATCAATCATCGGCGATGCAAGATCCCCTGAGATGCAGAAAAAGATGAACCTTAAAATTAAATACAGGGAAAGCTTTCGTCCCTTTGCACCCTCAGTGTTGGCTGAAAAGGTGAATGATTGGTTTGAAATAGACAGGGAAAGTCCTTATATGCTTCTTGTTGCTGATGTTAAAAAAGAGAAGCAGAGAAAGATGAATGATGAAGAGTTGAATCTGTGGGGAATTGATAAACTAAATACGGTCAGGTCTGAAATACCGGCTGTTACTCATATAGATTATTCTGCAAGAATTCAAACTGTTAACAAGAATGATAACCCGGTTTATCATTCATTGATAAATAAGTTTTATGAGAAAACCGGTTGTCCCGTTATTGTCAATACATCTTTTAATGTAAGGGGCGAACCTATCGTTGAATCTCTGATGGATGCGTACAAGTGCTTTATGCGTACAGAAATGGATATACTTGTTTTAGGAAATTATATTCTGTATAAGGAAAACCAGCCTGAGTTTCATGACGACATTGATTGGAGGCAGAAGTATGAGCTTGATTAGTGACATTAAGACTGAAATAAATTTTCTTCCTTTAACAAAGAAAGATCTCCGGAAGTTCGGCATTCTTGTGGGAGGGGTCTTTTTAATTTTGTGTGCCTTGATATTTCTGACAGGGGGGAGTGAAATATTTGAATGGATTTTTTTAATTGTCGGTGGATTCCTTTTTCTTTTTGGTCTTGTTATTCCCGCTTTGCTGAAAAGAGTTTATTTAATCTGGATGACCGGCGCCCTGGTTTTAGGCTGGATAATGTCGAGAGTTATAATAACTATTCTATTCTTTTTTATATTAACGCCGATTGCATTGATAGCAAAAGCTTTCGGAAAGAAGTTCCTTGAGCTGGATTTTAGGGATAATAAAACTTCATATTGGATTATGAGGGAACCCGGCAAGAAAATTAATTATACTAAAATGTATTAGCCTTCTGAAGAAATCGGGATTTACAAGCCAGGTGGAAATTAAAAAAGCCGGTTGCAGAACCGGCTTTCGTGAATAAATTTTTTGTAATGAAATTATTTGAGCAGAAGCATTTTCTTTATCTGTGTAAAGTTCTCCGTCTGGAGCCTGTAAATGTAAGTACCGCTCGTTAAGTTTTCTGCATCAAAAGGAACAACGTGAAAGCCTGCTTCCATATTCTGCTCAATCAAAGTTTTAACTTTCTCGCCAATGATGTTGAATATATCGATCCTTACTTTTGTTGCTTCAGGTAGGCTGAACTTAATATTGGTAACCGGGTTGAAAGGATTGGGATAGTTCTGGTAAAGTTCATATTTATCGGGAACTACCGCTACTTCAACTTCATCACTGTAAGTAAAAGTGCCGTCATTGTCTACTTGTTTTAACCTGTACGCAAACTTTGAACCTCCTGTAAGGTTCTTATCCATAAATGAATAATCTTTGGGTGAGTTGCTGTTACCGTTTCCATCTACAAAACCAACTTTTATCCATTGTGAATTATACTGACTTCTGTCTTCTGACTTCCGACTTCTCCTTTCAACCTCAAACCCATAATTGTTTACTTCTGTTTTGGTCTGCCATTGTAAGTTGACTATGTTTTGTTTAGCCGAAGCGCTGAAAGAGGAAAGCTCTACAGGGAGAGGATTAGTATTTAAAGATGACCAAGTTCCTTGTGTGACTTCAGTTGAATTATTATCAACGAAAACACCAGTTTTATTTGGGGTACTAGTACGAAATGATAAAGAAGAATTACCATTTTGGTCTAAAGTTGGAAATCTAACCGTTGCAACATCAGTCCAACCAGTATTAACCGTAGTACCATTTCCACTACTTCCATTGAACACTATATTTATAGAGGTAACACCAGTTAATGGTTTTGTAACAGTTAAAGTACTATAAGAACCACCACTAAAATTATGAGCTTCTAACAAGGACGGATCACCCAAATCGTCTGAGTTGTAATTGAAAGTAATATTTGATGTGCCAAGTTTGAAACTGCTACTTCCTTGAATTTGGACTTTAACGTCATAATTGGTACCATTGTTAAGTATAACAACAAACTGTAGATCACAAGTTTGTGCATATGTTTTCAAACTTGTTAAAAATAATAGACATAATAAAACTTTGAAAATGTTTTTCATTTTATTCTCCGTGTTAAAAATTAGTACGGTACTTGTGTCGCTTTCCCATTATTTGGTTTCCAGAATAAATTTGAGTCAAATGAATCAACTCCACCATCTAAATTATAATCTGCACCGCCTGGATAATTGTATGGAAGTCCATTAGCTGGCATCCAATATAAATTATTATCAAAGGCATCGGGTGATCCATCTGCGTTTGCATCTCCAGAATACATCCCATATTTTGTACCTCCTAAATCAGCCATGGGATCTGGACTACCCACTGTCGGTTTATAAGCCTTATTTTGGGCATCAGTGAAATCGTAAGCTGAAACGTTTGGCAGAGTAACTGCATTTGCACTCATAACTGCTAAATGATTTCTATGCTTGATCACAATATAATAATCTCCGCCAGAAATTCCACTGAATTCTGCAGGGCTTGTCCCATCTATATCAACAATGTCTCCGTTATTTTTTACAAATGCTGCTCTTCTTACATCTGAAGGGGATGGAGATGTTGAAGTACGTAATTCAACTAAAACCCAATCAACTATATCCGGATTATCATTAAAAAACGTTGTCCCAGGGCCTCCAACTGTCTCGGTTCCTGAATAGGACCATGGAGGCACATTATAGGGTTGGTTATAAGCGTATGTTTCGAGCTGATCCCCTGTATTTAATGAAGTGCTCATTGTTCCTGCATTATATGGTCCTTGCAAAAATACTTTTGCTGAAACAAGCAAAGGTTCTGTAGTAAAATTCCATACTTCAGACCAACCATAATTAGTTATTCTAACCCTCCAAAAATATTCTGTTCCATATTCTAAACCCGTGGGCTGTATTGATGTAGTAGCACTAGAAATATTCAAATCTTCATAAACTAAATTAAGTGCTGAGAAATCAGGATTTGTAGCAACTTGCAATTGATAATTAAAAGTTTCACTGTGCGAAATCATATCAGTTGCTGCCAGTGGTGCAGTCCAGGTTAAATTTATATCAACGGGTCGATTGATTGCGTCATCAATAGGAAGATCCAAAATTGGTTGGAAGTATTCCTGAATTTTTGCAAACCATTCATCAGCCATTAATCCATAACCTTGTGGGCTTGGATGTACCCCATCTTCCTCAAAATTATCATCATGTTCTGTTTCATTATAATTTTCACCCAATGCTGTATACATATTGACCAATACTATTTTTTGGTCAATTGGTTGGTTTGGAACGATGTTGTTTACTAATAAATTATTAAACTCAACTGTTCTACTATGTATAATAGCAGACCAATCTGGGGGCGGGGTTACACCCCTATCATCAATATTATCGATAACTTGTGCTAAAAAAATAACAATATTATGATTGGGATCGGATGTAAAATTATAAATATTATCTAAAATTGAATTTATATCAGCAGCAACTTCTGTAGCTGTCTCTTCAAAAGTACAACATGATTGACCAATATCATTTGTTCCAATATGTAGTAAAATAATATCAGGATTTGCATTTAAAAATTGCAAGCCTGAAGTTAGATTATCTCTTATATTTCCTGGAGGTATATATGGATCATTAGGAAGGTCGTTAGCCGGAGGACCAGCCATCCATCCGGGATGTCCTTCATGGTCTGGATCAATACCAAATTTAGGAGTATAACTCCCAACAAAATCAAAATAGTATTCAGCGTTCGATAAATGTTGATATAAAGCATCCCTATACCCAATATCACCAGGATTACCCTCGGTAATCGAATCACCCAGAGGCATAATTTTTACCTGAGCGAAGGTTTGTGAAAAACTTCCCCAAGAAAGAATTGTTATTAATAACAAAATCTTTCTTCTAACTATGTAATTAATAGTAGAAATCATCCTCTCACTTTGTGAACAATTCACCTTTTACTTCTCTTTGTTGGAAACTCGCCCTTCAAAAAAGTTAATTAAAAAGCTAAAACTGGAACAGCGGGAAAATTGTTTACTAAATATATAACTAAAAATTGATTTTGTCGATAGATATAATAAGTCCCTTTCCTTCTGCTTCAAGTTTTTATATCTAATTGCCCTCTTTATAAAGACAAGTAATATGCCATAGAAATTACTAAGTCAAGTATTCAATCCAAAATATATGTTTTCTCAAATTGGAATTATCACCGATAATTGTAGAAATTTGAAACAATCCTTTAATAACAGAATTTTGAACAGCAGAGAACATATAAATGTTTCATTATATAAATAGTATATCAAATCAACTAATTGGAGACAATTTTGGGGAACATTGATTTATAACAAATCGATAATGAAATAAATTCGTGGATTTTAAAGAAATGTCGTGGTGTAATAAAAAACCGGTAAGCTAAAGGACCAAGTCGGATACTATTTCTGATTACTTATACTATCTATTTAATTAATAGCATCCTTTTTGTTTTAGCGAAGTTAGACCCGTCTTCTCCCTTTGCTTCCAGTCTGTAGAAATATACTCCGCTCGAAAAATTAGATGCGTTAAATATTGTTTCGTGTATTCCTGCATCCAGTTGTTCACTGCTGAGAATATTTGCTACTTCCTGTCCAAGTGTATTATACAACCTGATATTTACCTTCGCTTTAGTTGGAAGTGCAAATCTGATTGTAGTGGATGGATTAAACGGATTAGGATAATTCTGGTCGAGTAAAAACTTAATTGGAATGTTTACATCAACTTCAACTATATCCGAATACTCGTATGATCCATCAAGATCAACTTGTTTTAACCTGTAATAGTATTTACCGGAGAGGGTAGGGTTATCGGTATAGCTGTATTCAGATTTATAAGTAGTGGTACCGTGCCCGGGGATAAAAGCAATTTCATTATAGGAAAGATTATCCTTACTTCTTTCAAGGTTGAAGCCGGCATTATTTATTTCAGTGGCAGTTTGCCAGCTAACAAGAACTTTACCATTTACAATGCTTGTTGTAAATGATGTTAACTCTACCGGTATTGGTGTGGTAACTTCATCATCAAAATTATCCTTGTTCCATAAAGTTAATTCATCATCTCCGAAGAAAATACAGGCGGAAGAATTCCAGGTTAAATGTGCATAGCTATCAGGGTCATCTGTAGTAAAGTTTATTGTAACTACATCGGTCCAGGCAGGATATTGAGCAACTAAAGTTCCACTATTTAAGTTATTTAATTCTATGTTAACGCCTATTTGATTTGCAGCAGGGCTCACTATTTTCCCGGTTTCATAGTTGATACCGCTGAAGTTATGAAAAGTATAATTTGTTATCGGAACCGGGTTTAACGGGTATGAAACACTTCCTTCGAAACTGAATCTTAAATTTGAAGATCCTAAATGATTGTTCGCAGCACTACTGCTGATTTGTATTTTTACAGAATAATTTATTCCATTATTCACAGTAACTACGAAACGTCCTTTAACATCTGCCTGAGCAAAATTTAAGGAGTAAAAGAAAACGAGCAAGAAAAATGTTATGGTTTTTAATTTCATAATTGAGTTCCGATTACTGTGCCTGGGAGTTTGATCCGTTATTTGAACGCCAGAATAAATTTTTATCAACTGCATTAACATAACCGTCTAAGTTGTAGTCACCCTTCAGATATTTGTCGAAACCATTTTCCGGTCTCCATGCCAGGTTTAAATCTTCAGTGTTTATAAGCCCATCTGAATTGCCGTCGCTTGCTATCATTCCCCAAACACTAACTGAACCAGTTTCGAGATCTTTTGCACCAAAACCACCTCCGCAAAAACGGCTGCTGTCGTAACTAAAATCGTAAGTAAGGAGATTGTTTATTAGAATTGCGGGAACAGAACTCAAAACAGAAAGATGGTTTCGATGGCTAACTGCAATGTAGTAGTTACCGGGTAAAATATCATTGAAGCTAACAGGGTTCGTTCCGTCCAGATCAACAATATTTCCGTCACTTTTAAGGAATGCAGCCCTTGTTTTGGTTACGGTTGTATCATTCGCCTTTAATTTAACTAAAACCCAATCTACTACTCCCGGAGGGATTTCATTTACGTTTTCCGTTCCGCCGTAATTCCATGGGGAAGTGTTATATGGGGGCGAAGCCGGTATTAACCCTTTTGAATTGAGAGTTGTATTCATAGTGCTGTTTCCGGCGTAGGGTCCCTGCAAAAATATTTTTGTCGAAACTAACATAGTTTTGGTAGTGAAGTTCCAAACAGTGGACCATCCGAAACCGGGTATTCTAACCCTCCAGTAATATTTTGTCCCGAACTTAAATCCCGTGGGCTGAAATGAAGTACCGGGAATATTTGAATTCTCAAAGACTATGTTTAAAAAACTTGAGTCGGATGCAATCTGTAGATCGTAAGCAGCACTCATAGTGAATGCGGCAGGAGGTGGATTCCAACTTAAAGTGATATCGATAGCTTGGTTAACAGCATTATTGTTAGGACCAGATAGAACAGGTTGATAATAATTTTGTATTGCAGTAAACCAGGTATCAGCCATAACGTTATAGCCTTGAATGCTGGGATGTACTCTATCATAAAAATTTGGATTATTGACCAAATAATGTAATCCCAGGGCATCATACATATCTATTTTAATTATTTTTTGATTTGTGGGTCGCGATGGAAGAACTATAGTCTCCAAATAATTATTAAAATCTAATGTTTTTTGATGTATTGATTGAGGATATGGAGAACCTTCAATACCTCTATTATCTATATTATCTATAACCTGGGCTACAAAAATTACAATATTATGATTGGGATCGGATGTAAAATTATAAATAATGTTAAGAAGAGAATTTACTTGATCGGCAACTTGAGTTGCTGTCTTTATATACGAACTTGCTGTTTCACTAATGTCGTTTGTTCCAATATGTAAAAGTATAATATCAGGTGGGTTAGAGTTCAAAAACTTATACAGACTATCCGCAATATTGTGATTTCCATATATGTCAGGAGAAGGGGGTCCGGCAAACCAACCTGGACGCCCTTCATGATCAGGATCAAAGTTTGGATTTGATGTAGATGAAGTACCGGAGCTTTGGTTTCCGACAAAATCGAAATTATATCCGGCAGAGTATAGCAAATCAAATAATTTAGATCTATAACCAGCTTCCAGTGGATCTGCAACACCTTCAGTAATTGAGTCTCCAAGAGGCATTATTTTTATGGTAGTACCGCTTGTTGCTATAGTGTTTTTCTGCATGCCTTGAGATTTATTTATCTCACTTTTAAAAACACTAAATGCTTTATCACTTACATCAGATATAGAAGAGTTAGAAGCATCGCTGATTCTAATTAAAACATCGGAGATTTGTATGTTTGGAACCTTCCATGAATATTGCTCTAGAGACGCATCCACAGATGAAATAATTTCATGCCATGTTATTCCTTGGCTTAAAGAATATTCTATCTTAACGTTAGTAATGCTTTCTGCACCTGTCCAACTAATCGTTTGAATTGAATTTGCTTCCCAGTTTTCTCCACCGTTTGGAGAACTAACAATAATAGTCTGAGCAGAAATTTTTACAAAACTTCCTAAGGACATTATTACGCAGAAAATAGCAATTCCCGATATATTTTTATTACGAATTAATATTTTCATACTTAATCAATATAGTTTTTCATTATACTTTCGGTTCCTATTATTTCGCAAGTAGAAACAACAAAAAGCAGCGATTTGTTAAAATTGGGTTTCCGCATTTGTTGACAACTATTTAATGACAAGTAATATGCCATAAGATTATGATTGCTCTATATTTAATCATAATGAATTGTTTCTCAAATTGGAATTATCCCATAGTAAGTGTAGAAATTTGAAACAATGTTTCGGGGGTGATGTCATACTAAAGTTACAAGCAAAACCTATGTTTTGATTGCAAAAATATATGATTCAAGAATTAAAAAAAAAGCCGGCAAAGCATTAGGCTTGCCGGCTGATATGATTTTTGATTTACTTATGCTTTACTTGATTAAAAGCATTCTTTTTGTTTCAGCAAAAGTGGAACCATCTTCTCCCTTCGCTTCCAGTCTGTAGAAATATACTCCGCTCGAAAAATTGGATGCATTGAATACCGTTTCGTGTAAACCTGCATCAAGTTGCTCACTGCCGAGAATATTTACCACTTCCTGTCCAAGTGTATTATATAACTTGATATTTACCTTTGCATTCATTGGAAGTGCAAATCTAATGGTAGTAGATGGATTAAACGGATTAGGATAATTCTGATCTAAAGAGAACTCTCTTGGTATTCCAAGGTTTGCCTCGATCGAAGCTGTGTAATGGAAAGAACCATCAAGATCAACTTGCTTTAACCTGTAATAGTATTTCCCAGAGAGGATAGAGTTATCAGTATAGCTGTAATCAGATTTGTTGGTGGTGGTACCGTGTCCTCTGATAAAAGCAATTTCCTTAAAAGAAATATTATCCTCACTTCTTTCAAGGCTGAAGCCTGAGTTATTCATTTCGGTAGCAGTCTGCCAGTTAATAAGAATTTTTCCATTTACTATGTTTGCAGTAAATGATGTTAACTCTACTGGTATTGGT
>MGZZ01000068.1:58785-65014 GCA_001802795.1 Ignavibacteria bacterium GWC2_36_12
ATCAATATTCGTAAATGCAGTTGCAGTATCCATTTCGCCCAATGCCCTTTGAATTACAAATGCTGACTCATTGGAAGAATTATCGTTCCAGGTTAAATCAACATTAGTTGTATCTCCTACACTTTGGACAGCAACCAAGTTACTGGGAGCGTTTATAAAGTTGTATCCATTACCTGCCTGCCCGTTATTATAATGTTCAAGAATCTCAGACTCTGATAAAGCTACGTTATACAATGCTACTTCATCTAGCGAACCAGTAAAATAATAATATGGAGAAACATTGAGATAACCAATATTAATATCGACTGTTCCTTCAAAAGAGGCATTATATGTTTGAACAGCCGTATCGACTTTACTTCCATCAACATAAAGAAAATTCCTGCCCAAATTGCCATCCCTAACAGCTGTAATCAAATGCCAGTTGCCATCATTTACGACAGGGTCCTTGTCTCCAATTAAAGTACCTTCGTTATCCTTATCTTTTAATTGAAACAATGCTTTCCCATCAGGACTAAATCCAGCCCACCAGTGAAGACCAGACGAATTATCATTCCTTCCTACAGCAACACTTGCAGCAAGAGGTATATCAGTTGTCTTCATCCAGAATTCTAAAGTGAAACTTCCATTTGGTTCCCAGTCGGAAAGATTATCCTCAGGAACATCAACAGTTTGTTGGAAGAAGTCTTGAGCGTTACCTACTATTCCTGTTACAGAAGCAGGGGGATTGCTGCTGATTGCATCTGTGAAGCCAAATGAATCTATGTAGGGAGGAGCTGATTCTTCAAACTTATAATAATGGGTCAAACCATCAAGTGAACCGGCTAAGCCGCCGGCAACAACTTCCAGGGTCACACTCTGGCTTGTGTCACTGCCGCTAGAATTGGTAACAACAACTCTATAAACATTACCGCTGTCAGCTACTGTTGTAACAGGTGTTGTATAGAAACTATCTGTAGCTCCCAGGATATTTGAGCCATTCTTTTGCCATTGGAAAGAAAGAGGGCTGTCGCCAATTGCTGCAACTTTAAATGTTGCAGTAACTCCTTCGGGTACTTTCTTATTTTGTGGATCTTCAGTTATGATTGGAGCGTGGTCAATAACATCACCCTTTGAAAAATTATGTAAAACCTCTGTTGAGTCAAGAGCACGACCGTAAATAGCTGCTAAATAAAATATGCCTTTCCACGGATAGTGTCCGCTTAAGCCACTGGCTAGTGATAGTCGGGCTCCATTATCCCAATTGGAAAAATCTCCTCCAATATTTTTTGAAATTACTTCAGAGCCATTTCTATATATTTTTGTAACACCATCTTTAAATGTTACAACAACATGAGTTATGTTTAGAACTATTCCGGTAGTATCTAAAGTTCCTGGAGAACCTAAATCATTTGTAGCGGTGGTTCTTATTCCCACATTATATTGAGCATCCAGTTCTTCTACATCGAAGTTAATCTCAGTAAGAAAATTAGTTAGATTAAATATTTTAGATAAATCAGTAGAAATAGGTCTTATCCAAAGTTCAATAGTAACTTCATTACTTGCAATAACTGCATCAATAACCTTTGTGGCTACAGAAGAAGAATTAATTAAAGCCGTATCTTCAGCAAAAAGACCAGCTGAAGTCCACGAAACATTAGAAGAATTATTTATGGTTAGATCTAATGGGGTTTCAAAACCAGAAACATCATTTATAGTTGTTCCGTCACCCTCATCGAAATTATACAAAACTGTTTGTCCGCCTGTTACTCTGCTTCCCGTAGCAGTAACATATAATATGGCAGCATCACTTGTATCATCAGGATTAACACCATCGGAAACTACAACCTTGAATTCAGATCCATTTGATGCTAAAGGTGCAGGTGGTGTAGTGTAACTGGAATCGGTTGCACCGCTGATCAATATGTCATTTACATACCATTGAAAACTCGTTCCGCCTATTGTGTGCACTGAAAAAGTTGCAGTACCGCCCTCTATCACGCCATATGAATTTGGCTGTTCTGTAATTATCTGTGCAAAACTTATAGAGGAAAGGATTAGAATAGCTGAACTAAGCAGTAGAATAAATCTTTTGCTCATTATATATCTCCCTAATAATTAATATTTAGTTAAAACTCATAAACGGAGTTGGATAATCATAAAAGCAAGATTTGTACCATTTAGAGACTTTAACAAAAAAATTATCCATCCTTTACTAAATATAAGAAAAAATCATTATTTATGTCTCGATATAGGACAACAAATTTTTTTTATTATTCTTTCAGTGTAAAAATTGATACTTCCTCGTAATATTTACGCAAAAAATGTATTAGAGAAAATCCTTAGTTATTAATTTATTGTTAAAATATTCACACACAGGAATTCCCGAAATATTGTTGCTATCATTACAGAGGTGGTATAAAGCAGGCACAAATTATTTTTTATTTGATAGATGTTACAATTAATATGCAGATGGCTAATTGAGTGAATCAGAAAAATTATGTCAAGGTTATTTTAAAAATTTAAAATCTAAAAATGGAAATTTTTTTAATATCAAGCGTAATTAGTACAGATAAGTATTTTATTTTTTGTTATTTTGAGTTCAAATAATAGTCTCAAAATGGCATAGTTTATGGGTAATAAATGAGACTTGATTGCGCTATATAAAGCTCGTGAGCTTATTTAAAGCATTATTTTTATAATTTATCAATGGATATTTCAATAGTAATTCCTGTTTATAATGAAGAAGCGTCTGTTGAACCTTTGTACAGGCAGATAGTTGACGCTTTATCCCCACTTGATTTTAAATATGAAATTATTCTTGTTGATGATGGAAGTAGTGACAATACTTTTAATAATGCTTCAGAGATTACAAGAAAAGATAACAGGCTGAAAGTTGTAAAACTAAAAAGAAATTATGGACAGACTATAGGATTACATTCCGGGTTTCAGGTTGCGGATGGAAGAATAGTTGTAACAATGGACGGCGATCTGCAGAACGATCCGTTAGATATAGAAACTATGGTAAGAAAAATTGATGATGGTTTTGATATTGTACTAGGATGGAGACATAATAGAAAAGATTCTCTTATATCCAGGAAGATTCCTTCAAAAATTGCTAACTGGTTGATAAGCAGAGTTACCGGCATTCCTGTTAAAGATAATGGATGTGCTATTAGAGCTTACAGAGGTGAAGTTGTAAAAAAATTTCCTATGTATTCTGAAATGCATCGTCTGATGCCTGTAATTACTGCCTTATCGGGAGCTAGGTTTGCACAAATTAAGGTTATGCATCACCCCAGGCAATTTGGTAAATCTAAATATGGACTTTCAAGAATTTATAAAGTTCTGATCGACATGGTTGCTTTGAAAATTATTTTTTCATTCTTCCATCTTCCTTTATACGGGTTCGGAATTTTTGCAATTTTCTTTGGAGTTTTATCGTTAGGTGTTTTTGCTGTCGGTATTGTAAATCTGATTTTGTCACCGGGACAATCATTAGTAACAACTATGGGAAGCAGTATTCTTCTGGCTTCTTTAAGTATGTTTCTTGTCTTTATGGGTTTGATAAGCGAAATGGTTTATAAAACCGGCGACATTAAAATCGAGAAACTTTTAAAAAGAAAGAAATAATCATTCGATCATAAAAAATTATCAGTGACCGGAGAAATTTAAAATGAACAAAAAGATTGACGTATCTGTAATTATCACAGTATCAAGCAAGCAAAGCAGGAACAATGTTGAAGCGTTGTACAACTCTTATAAAACTGCCCTGGAAAAATCAAAGCTTAGCTATGAGTTTATATATGTTACAGATGCCGGTCTCGGTGATTTACTTAACTCGTTGCAAACATTGCAGCAGAGAAATGAAGATATAAAAATTGTTAAGCTTGCAAGATGGTTTGGGGATGCCACAGCTTTAAACATTGGGTACGATGAATCTTCAGGAAGGTTGATTTTAACTTTACCGGCTTTTCAACAGGTTAATGTGGACGAAATACTGCGAATAGTTAATTCTTTTGTTGATACCGATATGATCATCGCGAGACGCAAACGCCGGAAGGACAACATCTTTCAGCGCTTCCAGACAAGAATATTTCATTATTTCGTTAAAGTAATGCTTGGAATGTATTACCAGGATCTGGGCTGCAGGGTAAGGCTATTTAAAAGAGAAGTACTTGAGCATATACATATTTATGGTGATCAAATCAGGTTTCTGCCGCTGCTCGCAGATAAATACGGTTTTAGGGTAAAAGAACTTGAGGTAGAACAGTATCAATCCGATTCCGCTCATACAGTTTATTCAATGGCTCATTACACTGAAAGAATAGTAGATCTCATTTCAATATTTTTCTTGATAAAGTTTACTAAAAAACCGCTTAGATTTTTCGGTTTTCCCGGGTTTATTATTTTCACTATAGGTTCACTTCTTGGGCTGTTTTTATTTTACCAGAGAATGTTTTTAGATATAGCATTGGCTGACCGACCGATTGTACTCGTAAGCATACTTCTTATAGTTTTTGGTATTCAGCTTTTTGCAATTGGCTTAGTAGCTGAAATTATAATATTCACCCACTCGAAAGATTCTGAGGAGTACATCGTTGAAAAAGTTATCGGTGGGCAAAGAAAAGAAATTGAAAAAGTTCATATGCCGCCTGTAGAGGAAGAAGTATGAATAGAATTTTAATTTACCCAGCCCGGTTTTGCCGGGCTTTTTTGTTTTAAAATAATTTTTCCTTTGTCACAAAAATTAAGCTGATTGAAAATTTAAAATCGTTTATGTAAGCGTAACCTTTAGGTTGCGTCTTCAATTAAATATCGCAGGCTGTAGCCTGCGGCTACAGTCATTTTTTTAAATTAGTAACCCTTAAAAGAGATGACTTATTAACATAAAATATTACTAATACTAAAGTCATAAGCTTTTATAAGCCCTTCTCTTTGCAGGACCTGCCTGCCACAAAGGCAGACTACGAAACTATTTTAGGAATTCCGTTAGGAACCTGCCTACCGCAGGCAGGTTTAATATTTGTAGAAAAGAGAAATCTCCCAATATTTTTAGAACACCGTAGGTGTTCAATATTTAATATTGTTAAAAAACAATTTTCTAATAGTTTGAATCTTAGCCTCTTAAAAGCTATTTTTTGCTTTGAGTTAGTTTGTTTTCAGGCGGGGTGTAGCGCAGCCCGGTTTAGCGCGCTTCGTTCGGGACGAAGAGGTCGAGAGTTCAAATCTCTCCACCCCGACATAAAAAAATTATTGGAATTTATTTTCATTATTTTGCAATTCGAATAATTTATTATAATTTAACAATTATAAATTTTGATTACCTTTAATTCTATCCGGCGAGATAGGGAAGGAAAAATTGAACGACAAACTAAATAAGAATTTTAATAAGGAATCCTCCTTGAAAAGATTTCAGGGAGGATTTTTTTTGTATGAATGTTAAAGCAAAAGTAATAGACGATCTGGGACTAAAGAGAATTATCACAAGATTTTCTCATGAAATACTTGAGAAAAACAAAGGCTCAAATACGCTTGTTCTTCTTGGTATGAGAACAAGAGGAGAGTTTCTTGCTAAAAGAATTTTTTCTTCAATCAAGGAAATAGAAAATATCGAAATTCCCTTAGGAATAATTGATGTGACTCTTTACCGCGATGATTTTAGAACAAGACTGAAACAGCCGGAAGTTTCGGTATCAAATATTACTTTCGATATAAATGACAAAGACATTATTCTTGTTGATGATGTTCTTTATACAGGCAGAACTGTACGTTCGGCACTTAATGCTGTAATGGATCTTGGAAGACCTAATTCGATTCAACTGCTTGTGCTTATAGACAGGGGACACAGGGAGCTTCCGATTAGAGCTGATTATGTCGGCAAGAACATTCCTACATCAAATGACGAAGAAATTAAAGTTAAAATGGTAGAAATAGATGGTGAAGATGCCGTCTATTTAATAGAAGCTGAGGAAAATTAAAAAGTAGAAATTAACATGCCGTTATCAAGCAGACATTTACTCGGGTTGCAGGGAGTTCCTAAAGAAGATATTTTTTTAATCCTTGATACTGCAACCACCTTCCGTGAAGTTCTGGACAGACCGATTAAAAAAGTACCTACACTCCAGGGAAAAACAGTTGTAAATCTTTTTTATGAAAATTCCACACGCACAAGAATATCATTTGAGCTTGCAGAGAAAAGGCTTTCCGCCGATTCAGTTAATTTTTCATTATCAACAAGCAGCGTTAGTAA
>MGZZ01000069.1:0-948 GCA_001802795.1 Ignavibacteria bacterium GWC2_36_12
TGGATACACTTTTGCAGAATGGTATAAAAAAAACCGTCAACAAGATGTGATTGGCAAAAAAAGATGAGCTGGATACACTTTTGCAGAATGGTATAAAAAAAACCGTCAACAAGATGTGATTGGCAAAAAAAGATGAGCCGGGAGAATATTCTTAAAAAGATAAGAACAAACAAACCGGCTTTTCAACTTTTGCCGGAAATTGATCTAAAGAAATTCCGGACGAATTTAGATTTAGAGGAGGAATTTGTAAAGAGTGTCGGGTCGGTTGGAGGAAAAATTATTAAAGTAGAAAACAAAGAAGAAATTAAACGGGGTATTAAAAGCTTATTCCCTGATGCTAAAGAAATTATTTCTCTTGTTGATGATGTTGATATTGGAACTATTAATCTTGGAACAATTTCATCTGCAAAAGAACTGGAAAAGCTTGAATTAGCAATTATTAAAGGAGAATTCGGAGTAGCAGAAAACGGCGCTGTCTGGTTGTCCGATAAAAATTTCACTCACCGTTCTCTTCCGTTTATTACTTTACATTTGATTATTGTGCTTGAAAGTGAAAACATAGTTGAAAACATGCACGAGGCTTTTCTACGTTTGAGTGATTTTAATGAAGGTTATGGAGTTTTTATTTCCGGTCCTTCCAAAACTGCGGATATAGAACAATCTCTTGTAATTGGTGCACAAGCTGCTTTAAGCCTGAATATATTTCTGATAAAAAATACCTGACATCCCGAATCGAGAGACTGTGAGATAATGAGCGATGGGATGATGAGATTGCGGATTTCGAATTTTCGATTTCTGATTTAGGATTTACGCGGCAGTTTATGCTTTGCTCTATGCGAAACATCCGGCATCTGGAATCCGGTATCCCGAATCGGGAGACTGTGAGATAATGAGCGATGGGATGATGAGATTGCGGGTTTCGAATTTTCGATTTCTGATTTAGGATTT
>MGZZ01000069.1:976-6966 GCA_001802795.1 Ignavibacteria bacterium GWC2_36_12
AGCTTCACTCCCCTTTGCCGTCTGCCTTTTCCCATTTTACATCTGTCTTCGCCAAAGCTACTACGGACAAGTTTTCCATTTCCTACATCATCTCAAGGTCTCAAAGTCTCATTCCTCCCAGTTGAAATAATTGAACATTTAATTTATGTTTATAGTGTATAATTAATAACTCCCCGTTTTTCTGTATTTGGGTGGGGAAAAGGGATAAAATGAATAATGGGTCTTTCCATATAACACTCCTTAATATCAGGAATGATATGCAGCCCGCCTGCCGAAGCAGTTTAGGCATAGGCAGGAAAAAAGTTTTGAATGATGGAAATATTGATGCTCTGCTTCCCTATGCACTTTCAAAAAACGCCAATGAACTAAAAGTTGATATATGAGAATTTTCTTAATGAAATATGTTATTGAAGTTGAAATTTTTGTTACCTTATAAAGGTATGTATTTGAAGAAATTAGAGAATGAAATAGGTTTTTTAGGCGGTCGGTATTTCAGAAAATAATTCTTAAATAAAAACTGAATTGAAGACTGCCAATTCAGTATAAGTAATAGTTATACAACTTATAAGGTATCTATGAAAATTGATTTATTCAAATTGGATGAAGCTAATCTAACAAGGTTCATAAGATTTTCTGTTATGATTGGTTTGTCTGGAATAATAATAACAATTAGTGTCTTTTTGATAAAAGGGCATATTAATTTCAATGACATTGATGCTCAAAAATTATCTGCATTTGGCGAATTCATTGGTGGTTTTATCGGAATATTTTTCACATTGGCTGCAACATTTTTAATTTGGTTGACATACAAAACACAAAAACAAGAATTAGAAAAAACTTCTAGCTTAGCCGCACTTCAAAGCAAGATGCTTAAGACACAACAATTTGAAAATACCTACTTTAGCCTACTCTCTCATCTTTCTAATCTTATAAATTCAATGACTTCTGATTCACAAGTATTAATTGAACCTTCTTTTCAAGGTAAAGAATATCTCCATCACGCTTACCGAAGGTTCAAAGATAAAATTAAGGAGAAAGGTCAAAGCAATATTGATAATATCAAAATCGCATCTCATACTGAAGAACAAAGAGCAGAACTAATAAAAAATGTATTAGTAAAAATTTATGAAGAAAACATATTTCCATACCACAGTTTTAATCTTGGTCATTATTATAGATTCATTCATAATATTATTAAATATGTTATCTCTGAATACGAAGATGAAAAATTGCAAAGGAAATATTTGACCTTTCTTCAAGCACAAATGTCAAACGATGAAATGGGCTTTATACTAGTTAACTCTTTATCAAAATATAGTCTTGACAAAAACAATAATACAAAATTTAAAGATTGGATAGATTATTATAATATTTTAGAAAATATTGATAAGGAATGCACCTTTGATGACTCAATATTAAAAATATATTTTCCTAAGACAGATTTTTATTGCTTAAGAAAACAGTCCGTTGTATAACTAGCCGCTCAACACGGACAGCGTTTTTCAGTGCGGCATTTGTGTAATCATCAAGTTGTGTTACAAAACAAGTTGCTCTTTAAGTTAGGTTGTTCTAAGAAGCATTTTTATAAATAAAAGTAGTTGCGGTTAATTGGCATTGCTGTTCTGGGCTGCCGGTTAGCGGCAACACTGTTAGGCACTAAACAAAAAGTAAGTTTATGAATAATGAAATTTTTATTAAAACACTTCAAGATTATAAATCAACTCTTGAAAAAATATTATCTAGATTTGAACAAGATTACGATAGCATAAGTATTCGATCTGAGGATGACCCTATTTACAAACAAATTGTTATTGAACTTATTGATTTATTTAATGATGCTATTGGAAGCAACGAATATTCTTCAATGATAGGCAGTCATTTTTATGAAGGTTTAGCAAATTTTCTTCAATCACCGTCTTATAAAAGCGTCGAAAATATTATTGTAGTTCTTGGTGCTGCGATTACCCGTTTTCAACGACAACCAGAATTATTAGACAAACGAAAAACAGAAGAAGCTCTTCGTCAAAAACAGAATGTTTTTATAATTCATGGAAGTGATGAAGCAAAGTGGCGTGAATTGAAAGATATATTCCAAAGTACCTTTCGTTTGAATCCAATAGTTTTACAAGAGCAAGCTGATGTCGGAAAAACATTGATTGAGAAATTTGAACATTATGCTGATACTTGTTCGTATGCTGTAGCAATATTTACCCCCGATGATGAAGTATTAGATAAGAACGGTGAAAAATATCTTCAAACTCGTCCAAATGTTATTTATGAACTTGGTTGGTTTTGCGGAAGACTTGGCAGAAAGAATGTAATGCTTTTATTAAAAGAAGGCACAAGTATTTTCTCTGATTTCGGGGGAATTGTTCAAAAACGTTTTTCAAAAAATGTTTCTGAAAAAATATCTGAAATAAGAAGCGATTTAATTGAATGTGGAATATTAGATAAAATGTAGTACGTGCCTAACAAGCAACTGCTAATGACAACATCTGAAAAAGTTGGAATATGATTGATTTTCGCACTTTTAGGATTTTGAGAAATGACAGCGAATTTCTATTGTCATTAAATAAAAACTTGATGGCAACGCTGTTATTGTGGGCTCAAGCTGACTGCGAGTTCGCATTCGGCAATTTTCAAATTTTAATGTTTTGTACTCCGTTTAAAGTTTGTTGTTCAAAGTAGTTCTAATAAAAAAGTTTTTAAATAATTTTCGGCTTGGGTTCCTGCCTGCCGGCAGGCAGGTTTCAGTGCTGCATTCTTGTTATGGGCAGCAGCTTAACCGCAATGCCGTTATATACATAACGCCGTTAGAATACACGAATTATTTATGGCGTATTACACAAGTTACAGGCAAGCTTAAAAAAAGATCTTTAATTCAATTTATCATCGTAATTTTGTTATAACATTATCTGGACAGGATATGGAAAAAAGAAAAAAATTAGATGAACTGATTCTTGAAAATCAAGAACTGGCATCACAAATACTTGTTGCTCACCAAGAAATGACAGATGAGTTAATCAAGGCGAAAAAAGAATTTTCTTTTCTCAATGAGGAGAAAGAAAAACAAGTAGCCAAGTTAATCAGCGCAAATAAATTAATGGCTGAGCAATTAGCAAAAGCACACCAAGAACTTGTCTTTCAAAACAAAGAGAAAGAAAAACGGGCAGCAGAGTTAATCATTATTAACAAAGAACTTGAGCAGTTTGTCTTTGCGAACAAAGAGCTAAAGCAGTTTGCATATATAGCCTCGCATGAACTTAAAGAACCGCTTCGTACAATTGCTAATTTTGTACAGATAATCAATGAGGAATATTCAGCAATACTGGATGAAAAAATAATAGAATACCTTCGGACAATAAATAATTCAGTTAAACGAATGAGCATTCTAATCAACTCGCTTTTGCACTTTTCACGGTTGGGTATTAATAAAAAGCTAAGCAATGTAGATTGTAAAGAAATAATTGATTCTGTGGTATCAGATGTAGCAGTTATTATCAAATCTTCCAACGCAACCATTGAAGTTTCAGAAATGCCGAAACTGAATGTTTATGAAATCGAATTCCGTCAGATATTCCAGAATCTAATTACCAATGCAATTAAATTCCAGAAAAAAGGTTCACTCCCCAAAATTCAAATCAGTTCAGAGAAAATAAACGAAAACTATAGATTCTCGGTGAGTGACAATGGTATTGGAATCGCCCCGACCCATTTTGACCGTGTATTTGATATCTTCCAGCGATTGCACAATACCGAGGAAGAGTTTGAAGGTAAGGGAATCGGTCTTGCTTACTGCAAAAAGATTGTTCAATTGCATCAAGGAGAAATTTGGGTTAAATCTGAATTAGGGAAAGGCTCTACATTTTATTTCACTATACCAATAATTTAAACGTTATGAAAAATAAATTAAAGTGTGTTATGTTGGTTGATGACGACCACAATGATAATTTCTTCCATGAAAGAGAGATTAAAAAAACCAACCCTACAATAATTGTAATAAAAAAAAACACTGGTTTGGAAGCGTTAGAATATCTACAATCAAAAAAAGAAAATATAGACATGCTTCCTGACTTGATTTTTTTGGATATTAATATGCCGGGCATGAATGGTTGGGATTTTCTTCAAGAATACGAACGGCTTGATAAAGAATTACAAAGCAGAGTAATCATCATTATGCTTACAACTTCCGATAATGATGATGATGTAGCAAGAGCAAAAGCATGGAGTTTTGTATCTGACTATATTACAAAACCTTTGACAGAAGAAATAATGGTAGGTATTATTAAGAAATATTTTGATTGACAATAAAAGCCTGCCTGTTACAAAGGCTATATGCAATAATAATTCCAGAAGAGCATATTTTATTTATCTACCGAAATATTTCCAAATCTAACATTTGCATTTTCTCTGGAGAAAATCATTTTGTTACAAAAAATAATACAGACTTATTTAATTCAACGGAGCTAAGTACTTTGGCGAGCCATTCAAAGGAGAAGAGTTTAGGTAATGATTTGTAAAGCTGCCGCTAACAAAGCATTG
Organism: Ignavibacteria bacterium GWC2_36_12; assembly: GCA_001802795.1. GTDB lineage: Bacteria > Bacteroidota > Ignavibacteria > Ignavibacteriales > Ignavibacteriaceae > RBG-16-34-14. The sequence goes on from MGZZ01000069.1 coordinate 5,519, forward strand.
CCTCAATTTGTTAATCAAACATTTTACCGCGTGTGTTCTAACATCTTTAATAAGTAAAAAGTCAAGAATAAAAATAACAGGCTGTTACTTCTTCTAATTAAATAATTCCACCAGTGGTGGACGAATAAATCAGAGAACTCAAGTGGCTGTTGTGTTTTAACATAACACGCCGTTATATTGCAAACAAAAAAGAGGGGTAAAAATGTATAAGTTTATATTCTCTCTAATAGTTTTTTTAGTAAACCTTAATTTATTTCCACAAGAAATAAGGTTAAGTGCAAATAAACTTTTATACTTATATGATTCTACGTTTAATAAAATTGCAATTTATAATATTGGTTCCAATCCATTAATAATAGATAGTATGTATTCAAAGTCTCAAAGCTATTTAGGATACAACATAGAAATAACTCTCAAAGATACAATTATCTTCTATTCGCTCTTATTTGATGGTCCTCCATTATATTTTTCAATTGAACCAAATGATTCGGCTGTACTCTTATTTGAGCGACCTTATTGTTCTATATGCAAACCTAATATAGATTTTGCCGATACTTTGGTTGTGCACAGCAATGCCATATCGATTAATTATGTTTATATATATGTGGAAGGTGATGGAAGTACAGATGTAAATGATGAACAAATATTATTAAAAGATTTTGTCCTTTATCAGAATTATCCAAATCCTTTTAATCCTACAACAAAAATTGATTATTATATTCCTAAAACTTCTTTTGTATCATTAATAATTTATGATTTAATGGGAAGAGAAATAAAGAAATTAATTGAACAAGAACAATTTAGCGGTAAACATTCAGTTATATGGAATGGAACTAATGAAGAAAATTCAAAAGTTTCATCTTCAATATACTTTTATAAAATGGAAACTGCGGAGAACAAAATTATTCGTAAAATGCTTCTATTAAAATAATAAGTTAATGCAATATAACCTCTTTAATCCGTCAAAATTTATCCACCTTTGGTGGAGCCGGACAAGTAAGTAAAAAGTCAATAGGATAAAAAGAAAATAAAAATTCCTGCAAAAAGTTTTGCCTATCTGCCGACAAGGCAGGCAAAAAAATAGCTCTTTTATTTTTTAATAGATTTTTTCTAAAAATGAAACCGGTAATAATATTTGTAATGATTGTTATTTCAGGAATTGATTTATTCCCGCAAAACGATTCTGTTTTAAATTTTATTTTTGTACCTCATCCGCGGTCCGAGGACCAGGTAAATCAAAGTATCTACCAGGGAATTGCAAAAATCGATTTTACAAAGTACGATATGATAATGCTTGGTGGCGATTTAACGTACTCAACCAGCAAGGACAGTGCAACACTTGCCTATTGCGATAACCTTTTTAACCTCGGCAGTCCCAATACTTTATGGAGTTTAGGCAACCATGACGTTCAAAGCGGACATCGCGCCCTTATAAAAGAATTTACAGG
>MGZZ01000070.1 GCA_001802795.1 Ignavibacteria bacterium GWC2_36_12
AAGCCTTTTCATCAATGAACCGCTCCCGCAGCCAAGATCAATTACTTTGGAATTTGGTTTTATAAGTTCGATAACATATTTGTATTCTTCTCTCTCTTCCAGCTCAAGAGACGAATAGTTGTAATTGCGATTATCAATGTAATTATTCATAGTTTAGTGCAAATATAAGTATAATCAGGAATATGACTAAAGCATTTTGTTAACTAAAGTGTTGGTTTGTCCTTTGTTTTCCTTATCTCTAATTTTAATGCAATGATTGGTTAAATAATTTTTTTAACATAAAAAATATATTCTACACCAAAAGGAATTAAAGATGAAAGCTCTTGTTAAAAAATATGATAAACCGGGAATCTGGATGGATGAAGTTCCTGTTCCCGGAATTGGCATTAATGATGTTCTTATCAAAATTAAAAAAACTTCAATCTGCGGAACAGACATTCACATTTATAATTGGGATGACTGGGCAAAAAAAACTATACCGGTGCCTATGGTAACAGGACACGAATATGTCGGAACAGTCGAGGCAATCGGAAGCAATGTTCACGACGTAAAAATAGGAGAGCTTGTAAGCGGCGAAGGACATATAGTATGTGGGTATTGCAGAAATTGTCGTGCAGGAAGAAGGCATCTTTGCCCGAATGCAAAAGGAGTTGGTGTAAACCGCCCGGGATGTTTTGCAGAATATTTATCTATTCCTGTTTCAAATATCTGGCATGCAGATTCAAAAATACCTCTGGACGTTCTTTCTGTATTTGACCCCTTTGGAAATGCTACACACACTGCGTTATACTTTAATGTTTTAGGTGAGGATGTACTGATAACAGGTGCAGGACCTATTGGAATAATGGCTGCCGCAATTTGCAAGCATGCCGGTGCCAGGTATACTGTAATTACAGATATGAATTCTTACCGGCTCGATCTTGCAAAAAAAATCGGTGTGACTGAAGCTGTTAACATCACAAAAGAAAATTTAATTGATGTGATGAAGAAGCTCGGAATGAAAGAAGGTTTTGATGTAGGTCTGGAAATGTCGGGGAATCCTAAAGCTCTTAATGGAATGATCGATGTTATGTCTCACGGCGCTAAAATTGCTTTGCTTGGAATTCTTCCTTCTGGTTCCGGTGTAGACTGGGAAAAAGTAGTTTTTAATGGTTTAGTCCTAAAAGGTATTTATGGAAGAGAGATGTTCGAGACATGGTACAAAATGCAGGTAATGGTTCAATCGGGATTAAATATTTCTCCTCTTATAACACATCGCTTTCAAGTTGATCAATATCAGGAAGCATTTGAATTAATGAAGTCGGGAAATTCGGGGAAGGTAATACTTAACTGGGAGGGTGCCTGATACAGGATTCCAGATACCGGATACGGGATGCCGGATATAAAACATCTAAATATTAAAATATGGGAGGTAAAAAATGAATTATAAAGATTTAGAGGTTTGGCAGGTTGCAAAAGAATTATCTGTCAACATTCATAAGATGAGTTTAAATCTTCCTAAATTTGAAATGTATGAAGAAGGGAGCCAGATTAGAAGATCATCAAAATCTATTCGATCAAATATTGTTGAAGGATATGGAAGACGTAGATATAAAAATGAGTTTATACGATTTATTACATTTTCAATTGCTTCAACTGATGAAACAATAGATCATCTTGAAACTTTAAATGAAACCGAATCACTTACAAATAAAGAATTATTTAATTCATTATTAGAAAGAGCAAATCTTTTAGATAAAAAGTTAATCCGTTTTTTAGAAGCAGTTGAAAGTCAACATTTAAGTGAAAAATAAATTCTGTCATCCGGCATCTGGTATCAGGTATCAAGTAACTGGTATCCCGATCCCGCAAAGCAAAGGTGAAATAATGACCTCTGAATTAAAAAAACATTATTCTGAAATTTTAAAGAACATAGAATCTGAAGGTCTTTACAAAAACGAAAGAGTTATAACTTCTTCACAAAGTGCTCATATTGAAGTAACTGGAGGGCAGCGGGTTTTAAATATGTGTGCAAATAATTATTTGGGACTTGCAGACAACCCGGAAATTATTGAGGCAGCCAGATCAAGTTTTGATAAATGGGGTTATGGGCTTTCCTCTGTAAGATTTATCTGCGGAACGCAGCAGATACATAAAGAGCTTGAGAAAAAAATTACTGAATTCCTCGAGACAGAAGATACAATTCTTTACACATCCTGCTTTGATGCAAACGGCGGATTATTTGAAACGATCTTAACAGAAGAAGATGCGGTAATAAGTGATGAGTTAAATCACGCAAGTATTATCGATGGAATCCGGTTGTGTAAAGCACAACGTTACAGGTACAAGAATAACGATATGAATGATCTTGAAGAAAAAATTAAAGAAGCAAAATCCAATAATGCGAGACATCTTCTTATTGCAACGGATGGTGTTTTTTCTATGGATGGATTTATTGCAAACCTTAAAGGTATTTGCGATTTAGCAGATAAATACAATGCAATGGTAATGGTTGATGATTCACACGCTGTTGGATTTATGGGTAAGCATGGAAAAGGAACTCCCGAACATTGCGGAGTTTTAGGTAGAGTCGATGTAATTACCGGAACACTCGGTAAAGCTTTAGGAGGTGCAAGCGGCGGCTACACAAGCGGAAGAAAAGAAATAATCGATCTGCTTCGCCAGAGATCGCGTCCTTATCTTTTTTCAAATACAGTTGCACCGAGCATTGTTTCTGCATCAATTAAGGTTTTAGAAATGCTATCTTCAACAACTCATCTTAGAGATAAGCTTGAAGATAACACAAAATATTTCCGTGAGCAGATTACAAAAGCCGGCTTAAGTATAAAATCGGGTGTTCATCCTATTGTGCCGATAATGATTGGCGATGCTACACTTTCACAAAAAATGGCTGCCAGACTTCTTGAGAAAGGTATTTATGTTATTGGTTTCTTTTATCCTGTCGTACCAAAAGGAACCGCAAGAATAAGAGTGCAGATCTCTGCAGCACATACAAAAGAAGATCTGGATTTTGCAGTTAAAGCTTTTAAAGAAGTAAAAGAGGAGATGGGAATTTAGCCCTAATTCCAAATATTTATTTTGATTTTACTCAATCCATTGATTAAAATATAAGTGTACAAGTGAGGCTCACCTTAAAGGTGAACCTCACTTTTTTGTTTTTAAGTATCGAAGGGAACAGTGAGAATAGCAGATTTCTGCAGCACATACAAAAGAAGATCTGGATTTTGCTGTTAAGGCTTTTAAAGAAGTTAAAGAGGAGATAGGGATTTAATTTATAGAGTATCTACCTTTTAAAATATCCTTCCTTCTTAATCGGCAACAGTTAACAACCGGCAATAAAAACTTGACAAAACAAATATAATAGAATAAGTTAACTACAAGCCTCCACCTAGTGAGGAAAGGTTCCCGATTTTTTCTTTTAGTTGACCTTCTCAAACTTCCCCCCAAGCGTGAAGACATTTTAAAGTCAAGGGGTATGAAATGTATGGGCGTCTCTTAAAGTGTTATATAAATTTATTACACTATTCTTACACCCTGCGGGACAGACCATTTCAAATTAATACTTCCCTTGAAACGAAGAGATTCCCGGAAAATTGGATTTCAGGAATTTTCTCTTCAACAAATAAACTATTATGGAAGGGAGCTATGATATGAGACGTTTACTAATGTTATTCTCACTTTTCTTTTTGCTTACTGTATCACTTACACAAGCACAAATACCACAAACAATTAATTACCAGGGAGTTCTTACTGATAACGCCGGGCAAGTTGTTGCTGATGATAATTATGCTCTTACATTCAGATTATATGATGCTCTTTCAGGCGGTAATATGCTGTGGGAAGAATCAAGGATGGTTCCTGTAGAAAAGGGACTGTTTGATGTTATCCTTGGTGAAGTAGTTCCAATTAATCTGCTGTTCAATAATCAATACTGGCTTGGGATTACAATCAATACAGGTTCTGAACTTGAACCAAGAACCAAATTATCTTCTGTTGCTTACAGCCTTAACACCAAGAACATTGTAGACAGTTCAATTACAACAAGTAAAATAGTTGATGGGGCAATAACCAGCCAGAAGATTGATAGCAATGCAGTTGTAAAAAGTTTAAATGGATTAAAAGACAGCGTAAATCTTGTTCCCGGAACAAACGTAACAATCACGCCAAGTGGAAATAATTTGACAATTTCTGCAACTCCTGGCGGAGGCGGTTCTATCGGTGGAAGTGGAACAGCTAATTATGTATCTAAGTTTACTTCACTAAACACTATCGGTAACTCTATTATTTATGAAAATGATGGTAAAGTTGGAATTGGAATAACAGATTTCTCAACTTATGGGCAACAGGCAAAATTTGCAGTAAAAGGTTATTGTATGTTCGATAGTGTTAGAATAAGTGGTACAGATTGGGCCGAAAATACAATTTATATAGAGAGACCGGATGGTCTTGGTATCGTTAACAAAACAGGTCCTATAATATTTAGAACCGGAGGAGATCAAACAGATTCCAATCGCGTTATTATTGATATAAACGGAAATGTTGGTATCGGGACAAGTACCCCAGATGCAAAACTTGAACTTTCGGGAAGTGATGCACTTATAAATGGTCTCACCATTGGAACAGGTAAAAGTAATATCTCAAATAATTCTGCATTAGGTGATAGAGCACTTTATTTCAACACAACAGGATATGGTAATACCGCAGTTGGATCCGGTACCCTTTATGAGAATACCACAGGATATGAAAATACTGCCAATGGAGGTAAGTCGCTTTTTTCCAATACCACAGGATACTGGAATACCGCCAATGGATTTTATGCGCTACACTCCAACATTTCAGGACATGAAAATACTGCAAACGGATTTGGAGCACTTTATAACAACACCATAGGATTTGAAAATACCGCCAATGGAAGTGGAGCACTTTCTAATAATACTGAAGGATTCGACAATACTGCTATTGGATCTAAAGCACTTTTTTCCAATACCACAGGAGAATATAATACCGCCAATGGATATAATTCGCTTTATTCCAACACCACAGGAAACGAGAATACTGCTATTGGATGCAAAGCACTTTATTTCAATACTGCTGGATACGATAATACTGCCAACGGATATCAAACGCTTTATTTCAACACAGAAGGACATGAAAATACTGCCATCGGATTTCAAACACTTTATTACAACACTGTTGGGGTCTACAATACTGCAATTGGAAGATATGCACTCTCTCAAAATACAACCGGAAATGGTAACACTGCTGTTGGATGGTATGCTGGTCCATACTATTTAGAAACCAACTTAGAAAATACAACAGCCTTAGGATATATGGCTTATACACATGCAGATAATCAAGTAAGAATAGGCAACAGTTTCGTTACAAGTATTGGGGGATATGCCGGATGGACAAACTTTTCTGATGGCAGATATAAACTAGCGGTAAACGAAAATGTTAAAGGATTAGATTTTATAGTGAAACTTCGCCCAATTACTTATCAACTAGATGTGAACAAACTATCTGCTGATCTTAAAGAAAATCAGAGAAGAGATGAAAAAGGAAATATTACTATTGAATCATCAGAAACAGATATAAAATCACGAAACGAAAAATCTCAAATAGTATATACAGGATTTGTAGCACAGGAAGTAGAACAAGCTGCAAAGGAAATCGGATTTGATTTCAGCGGTGTGGACGCACCAAAGAATGCAAATGATTTTTACGGATTACGCTATGCAGAGTTTGTAGTTCCTTTAGTCAAAGCAGTTCAGGAACAGCAGAAAATTATAGAAGAATTAACCAGGAGAATTGAACAGCTTGAAAGGAAGTAACAATGCAGGGTTAAAGAAATTTAATAGGAAAGATATAAAAAAATGAAAACAAAAAGTTTAATATTGTTTGCTTTAATCCTGGTAATCTTCGTTCCTTCTGCTTTGCCTCAATATGAAATTAAGAGAAATGTTTTTAGCAATGCCGGCACTAATAGCACAAATTCAAACTTCAAACTGAAAGGAACACTGGGAGAACAGTTTACTCAGGACATGCAATCAGCTTCAAATATAATTCAACCGGGTTTCTGGTATTCCGCAATGAAAATTACAGACGTTGATAATGAGGAGGGA
>MGZZ01000071.1 GCA_001802795.1 Ignavibacteria bacterium GWC2_36_12
ATATGAGAGTAATTTCACGGACCACATCGATTCAATACAAAAAAACAAATAAGGATATTAAAACCATCGGCAGGGAACTCGGCACAAGATATATAATGGAAGGCAGTGTGAGAAAGTTTCAGGATAATTTAAGAATTACTGCTCAATTAATTGATGTTGAGACTGATGAGCAACTGTGGGTCGGAACATATAAAGGAACACTCGCAGATGTTTTTGATATCCAGGAACAGGTATCGAAACAGATTGTTGATGCACTTATGCTTAAGCTTTCTCCAACAGAAAAAGTTGTGCTTACCAAACGTCCAACTCTTAATCATGAAGCTTTTGATTGTTACCTGAGAGCAAGAGATTTCTTATATCACTTTAATAGAAACAGCTTGTCCTTCTCAATTCAGCTTTTTCAAAAAGCTATAGAGCTTGATCCAAGATATGCAGATGCCTACGCAGGTTTGGCACATTCTTATGCTGCAACCTACCAGTTTATTGAAAGAAATGTATCTCTGCTTGACAAGGCAATTGAATTAAGCCTTAAAGCGCTTATGTATGACAATTCTCTTCCCGAAGCTTATGATTCATTAAGCCTGGCTTATTATAATAAAGGATTATTTGATGAAGGAATAACAGCCAGCAGAAAAGCCATTGAACTCGATGAGAATAATTTTTTAGGTTACTGGATGCTTGGAAGAATCTTTGTAGCACTTGATAGAAGTAAAGATGCTATTGATGTTTTTAATAAAGTTACGGAATTAAATCCAGATTTTTATTCTGTATATGGAGACCTTCAAATTGCATACTCGCAATTGGGAGATAAAGAAAAATATAAAGAAACCCTTCATAATGGATTAAAAGCATATCAGAGATATTTGTCTCAGCATCCTGATGATGCAAGGGCACATATGTATCTTGCTACAGATTTAGTTCAGGTGGGAAGAATAGAAGAAGCAAAAATTGAAGCAAAGAAAGCGCTGGAATTAAGTCCCGGCGATCCATTAATGTTATATAATGCAGGCTGCTTTTATTCACAGTTAGGTGAGAAGAAGCTTGCTATTGATTCAATAAGAAATTCAATTGCTGCCGGTTATGCTGAATTCGAATGGCTCAAAAGAGATTCTGATCTTGCAAACATCAGGAACGAACCTGAATTTATAGAATTAATAAAAGGAAGGTGAGAAGATTGATATGTTCAAAACTAAAGAGATCCAATTTACAATTTGGATGCACTGTGCTATTAGAAGCTTAAAAAAGAATTGGAGATTTATTTTATGATAGATAAAACGATTTCACATTATAAAATTCTTGATAAACTCGGCGAAGGCGGGATGGGTATTGTTTATAAAGCCAATGATACAAAACTTGGTAGAACAGTAGCTATAAAATTTCTTCCTTCTCATCTTTCATCTTCAGAAGAGAGCAAACAAAGATTCATAAGAGAAGCAAAATCTGCAGCAGCTCTTAATCATCCCAATATACTTGCTATATATGAAATAGATGAAGAGAACGGATCGTCATTCATTGCAATGGAATATGTAGAAGGGCTAACACTGAAGGATCATATTTCTTCTCTTACATTCGGAACAGGTGTTCCTGTTCTTCAGGCAATAGATTGGATTGAACAGATAGCTATGGGTTTAAAAAGTGCTCACGACCAGAACATTATTCATCGTGACATAAAAACTGAAAATGTTATGATAAATAAAGATGGACGTTTGAAGATAATGGATTTTGGTCTTGCTAAACTTAAGAGTGATGCCGGAATTACAAAAACTAAAACTTCTGTTGGAACACTTTCATATATGTCGCCGGAACAGGCACAGGCAATCCCCGCCGATCACAGGTGTGATATATGGTCTCTCGGTGTTTTGTTTTATGAATTATTAACCGGTGAACTTCCTTTCAAAGCAGAGCATGAAGCCGGATTGTTTTATCTTATTATAAATGAAGAACCCCCGCTTCCGACCTTATTAAATAAAAAAATTCCTCATCAGATTGATTCTATTGTAAAAAAGATGATGGAAAAGGACCGCGATAAAAGATTTCAGAATATTAATGATCTGTTAAAAGCTATAGATGATGTTAAAAAAGAAATTCAGACTGCAAGTTTAGCTCCCAAAACAAAAGCAATAGTAGTTTTACCTTTTGATAATATAAGTCCAGACCCGGAAAGTGATTATTTTGCCGACGGATTAACTGAAGAACTCATTGCGAACCTTTCTAGATTAAAAGATATTCGCGTTGTTCCGAGAACAACATCTATGAGATACAAAGGAACGAATAAAGATATAAAAACAATCGGCAGAGAATTAGGGACAAGATATATTCTTGCAGGAAGTGTAAGAAAGTTCCAGGAAAATCTTCGTATAACTGTAGAGCTTATTGATGTTGAAAGCGATGCTCAGCTTTGGGCTGAAACATATAAAGGCAAGCTTGCAGATATATTTGATATACAGGAAAATGTTTCAAAGCAAATAGTAGATATGTTAATGGTTAAGCTTACACCTACTGAAAAAGTTGTCCTGTCCAAGCGCTCTACAGTTAATGTTGAGGCATTTGATTGTTATTTACGTGCAAGAGATTCTCTTTATCAGCGCTCAAAGAAAAGTATGCTGCTCGCCGTGCAGCTTTTTCAGAAAGCGATCGATCTGGATCCCCGTTATGCTGAAGCTTATGCAGGGCTTGGAGAATCGTATTCGTCCCTTTATCTTGATGCGGAACGAAATACAGCCTGGCTAGATAAAGCAATTGAATCGAGTCTTAAAGCATTAATGTATGATCCTACTTTATCTGAAGCCTATGCAGCATTAGGTCTTTCTTACTTTAATAAGCAATTATATGATGATGCTGTCACGGCAAGCCAGAAAGCTATAGAACTTGATCCAAATAACTTTCTCGGTTATTGGATACTTGGCAGAATTTATCATAATAGGGATCGAGACAAAGAGGCTGTCGAACAATTTCAAAAAGTCGTTCTCCTCAATCCGGATTTTTATTCTGTCTATGGTGATTTGGAAATAGCGTATGCAAGGCTCGGAGAAAAAGAGAAGTACAATGAAATTCTTGAGACCGCCCTTAAAGTTTATGAAAGATATTTGATTCAGCATCCTGATGACGCTCGCGGGCATATGTATTTTGCAACAGACCTTGCACAGGTTGGAAGGTTTGATGAGGCAAAAGTTCAGGCATCCAAAGCACTTGAGCTAAGCCCAGATGATCCCTTAATGCTTTACAACGCTACATGCTTTTACTCTCAAATGGGCGAAAAGAAGCTTGCTATTGAATCACTTAAGAATGCCTTTGCTGTCGGTTATGCAAACTACGATTGGCTTAAGAGAGATACTGATCTGGATACTTTAAGAAATGAGCCGGAGTTTATTGAAATAATGAAGGGTAAATAAATATCTAATCTGAACTCATTTAAAGACTTAACAAAGAATTATCAAATCATATAAACTTTTTAAAGAGATAGTGAAATAGGAATTTTATATTAGCGAATTCTTATTTATATTTAGTCTAAATAGTAATAAATTTTGAACAGATAATGGTAGAAGTTGTAATAGCTGATCCTTCTTTTCTTACCCGCGAAGGTTTTAAGAAAACTATGGAAGGTGAAAATTCATATAAAATTGTTGGTGAGATAAAAAACAACAAAGAAATATGGTTTAAGCTTAGTTCATTAAATCCGGACATACTTGTAATAGATTATGATGATAAAAATTTTCTTGATATCAATGAAATAACTAAAATAAAAGAGTATGTGCCATCAACTAAGATTTTGGTCATTTCCAACCATGATGAAAAGCAGAATATCTTAAATGTGATAAGACAAGGAGCCTTCGGCTATCTTACTAAAGAGTGTGAAGCCGATGAGATTATCAAAGCACTCAATGCTGTATCGAAAGGAGAGAAATTTTTCTGCAGTAAAATACTCGATGTAATTCTCGAGAGGCATTATGAGCCATACAATAAAAATGGTTCGACAATTCTATTAAGCGGCAGGGAAGTTGAAATTATTAAACTAATTGCCGAAGGAAATTCAAACCAAAATATTGCCGATAAACTGTTTCTTAGTATTCACACAATATATACTCATCGTAAAAACATTATGAAAAAATTAAAACTTAAGTCGCCGGTCGAGCTTGTTTTATACGCATTGAATTCGGGAATAGTTGAGAACTGATTAGCGGATCGTAATTCTTCAATACTCGTTTTACATCGCTTCAATATTTATCCTGTCATATTTCTATTACAAAAGATATCCCAAAAGTACTATGCTAAATAGTAATTTTAGGTATTGGGGGTCCTGCTCGTCGGGATTAAGTTTAAAGAGCTATTTAAAAGCAAATGTAACTAAAGGGGAATAAGGGGACGGATAAATTAAAATGAATCCCTCCTGAATTCTCCAGTTATTTTTCAAAAGCGTATTTGTTCATCTTAGGGGCTATATGAAAAACGTAATAAAATATATAATTATAATAAACCTGATCGTCCTTCCTTATTTTTCAGCTCAAACAGATACTTCCGAAGATAAATCCAACAATAAAAGTGTAACATTTCTTGACGAATTTAATTCCTTAAGAAATTTTTCAGGGATAGGTGCCGAATTAAATTATAAAGGAGAAGTCTTTTCTAATATTTCCGGGGGAATGGAAACTAAAAGTGTTTATCTCGATAACATAGATTTAGTATTTGATTTTAATCTTGAAGAAATAGTAGGCTGGAAAGGAGCAAAATTAAACTCGCATATTTTAGGAAACCATGGCGACGATCCTTCCGAGTATTCAGGTGCCGCACAGGGTATAAGTAATATTGCCGCTTACGAAACATGGAAGCTTTATCAATTCTGGCTTGAGCAGAATTTGTTTGATGAAAAACTTTCTCTTCTTTTAGGCTTGTATGATTTAAATTCAGAATTCGATACAAGGGAGACATCATCTTTTTTTATTAATCCGTCTCACGGTATTGGCGCTGAATATGCATTAACAGGACATAATGGTCCTTCAATATTTCCTTATACATCTTTGGCTCTAAGAGTTAAATATAATCTAACGCCTTCCTTCAATATAAAAGCTGCGGTGTTCGATGGGGTGCCTGGAGATCTGACTAAACCTAACGGAACTCATGTGGTTTTAAATAAAGAAGATGGATTGATCCTGACAACCGAGATTAGTTACCAAAGTGAAACGGAGAAATTTAATACAGATTATTTCAAATATTCTTTTGGCGGCTGGTATTATACAAGTGAGTTTGAAGAATTCAATCCTGATTTAGATAGAAATCCTCTTTTGCAAAAAGGCAATTATGGAATTTATGCTTCAGCAGAAAAATTTCTTTTTGGTGAACCGGATAATTCTTCGCAGGGCTTAGCTCTATTTTTAAGAATAGGTTTTGCAGACAAGAATGTTAACCGGATTGATGCTTATTATGGAACCGGTTTAACTTATACCGGGCTCGTTCCTGGTAGGGATGAAGATGTACTTGGTTTGGCAATTGCAACAACTCATAATAATCAGAGATATATAAATTTGATGGCAAAGGAAGATTTCAAGATCGAAGATTATGAGTATATAATTGAGCTGACTTACATACTAAATGTTGCCGGTTGGTTAAAAGTTCAACCTGATTTGCAATATATTTTTAATCCCACATATTGCAATTGCCATAAATATTCTTTCATGTATGGAACAAGGCTCGAGCTGGCACTTTAATTTTATTCTTATAATATTAAAAAATCTCATTAATGAATCCAACGATTAGTTTGATTCCCGCTATCGTTAAAAAAAGTACTTTCCATTTATCCGGGAATGATGATTTTTATAAAAAAACCCGCATCGTTTTTTTTGATGCGGGTTTATAGTGAGAGAGAAAGAGCAGGCATATTACATATAATCAATTTACTTTTTAATATTGATTCATACTCTGAGTCTTTGACACACCAACGTTAACGT